>CAZHGH010000039.1:0-27442 GCA_964531205.1 uncultured bacterium | reverse complement strand
GCGGCGAGGAACACGCCGGTGATACCGCCGAGCGTAAATAGTGCGAGGAATCCGACCGCAAATAGCAGCGCCGTTGAAAAATGGATGACGCCGCCCCAAAGCGTGGCGAGCCACGAGAAGATCTTCACGCCGGTCGGAATCGCGATCGTCATGGTCAGCACCATGAAGGGCAGCTGTAATTCAGGCGCCATGCCCGAGGTGAACATGTGGTGCGCCCACACCATGAAGCCCAGAATCGCGATCGCACACGACGAGAACGCGATCATCTTGTAGCCGAAGATGGGCTTACGCGTGAACGTCGGAAGCACTTCGGAGATGATGCCGAAGGCCGGCAAAATCATGATGTAAACGGCGGGGTGCGAGTAGAACCAGAACATATGCTGCCACAGCAGCGGGCTGCCGCCTTTGGTCGGGTCGAAGAACGGTACGCCGAACTCGCGCTGAATGAAGAGCGCGGCGAGCGCGGCGCCGAGCGCCGTCGTCGCGATCATCAGCAGCGGAGCGGTTGCGAATTGTCCCCACACGAACAGCGGCATACGCGTGAACGTCATGCCGGGCGCACGCATCTTTAAAATCGTGACGAGGAAGTTGATGCCCGTCATCGTCGAGCTGACGCCGACTAGAAAGATCGCGGCGCACCACATCGACGTGCCCGGAGCGCCTTGCAGCGACATCGGCGGATACTCGGTCCAGCCGGCTGCCGGCGCGCCTAGAAGAAACGACGAGTAAAGCATCAATCCGGAGACAGGAAATATCCAGAAGCTGATCATGTTCAGCCACGGGAACGCAACGTCGCGTGCACCGATCTGCACCGGGAAAATCAGGTTGCCGAATGCACCCGTAAGCATCGGAATGATGGTAAGCCACACCATCGTCGAGCCGTGAATCGAATAAATCTGATTGAACGTGTCCGGCGTCATGAAGCCGCCGTTCGCCTTCATCAGTTGCACGCGGATCATCTCCGCGAGCGCGCCGCCCAGCAACAAGAAGAGCCCGGCGGTGATCATGTACTGAATTCCGATGATCTTGTGATCGATCGAGAACAGGTACTTTCGAACGAAGCCATGCGGCTCCGGATGAATGTGGTCGGCGATGCCGCCTGAGTGTACCGCTGCTACTGCCATGATGCTCCGAGTGTTACTTCAATGTGTTGAGATAAGCGACGAGGTTCGCGATGTCTTTGTCGGTAATGCCGTTTGCCGTTTGGTTCGGCATCACGCCCATGGGGCCGCTGAAACCGTTCTGCAAGATTTTGGCGACGTCTTCGGGCGTTGCTTTTTCACCGTTCACCAAATTCGGATGCGCCGGATCGTGCAGCACGCCTTTAAGTCCAGGGCCGACAATCTTCTGTTGGAACGGCCCGATGGCGTGGCACGCCGAGCACTTCGTTTGAAAGGTTGCCTTTCCGGCGTTCACGTCGCCGCCCGATAGATTGATTGCGCTCGTCGATGCGACGGCAACTTCATTGCTTTGGTTCGCATTGGCTTTTTGCGTCGCATCGTACCATGCTTTGTACTGAGCCGGCGTGTCGACGTACATATATGCGGGATCATTCGACGTACCGCTGCGCATATCGCCGTGCAACGTTCCGCAGAATTCCGTGCAGATGATGTTGTACTTGCCCGCACGCGTTGGGGTGAACGTCAGCGTGTTCACAAGGCCCGGAACCATGTCGGCTTTGAGACGCATGTCCGGAACCCAGAACGAGTGGATCACGTCGTACGAAGAAACGTGCAGCGTGACTTGCTGACCGAGCGGCAGATGGAGTTGCTTGACTTCGCCGTTGATGCCCGGATAGCGGAACGTGTAGTACCACTGATGGCCGAGGCCTTCGACGACAAGCGAGTTCGCGGGCAGATTGAACGGTTCTATGCCGTAGAAAATCTTGACGCTGATCACCGCCAGCGCGACGATGAACAAGAACGGAAAGAACGTCCACCAAAACTCGAGCTTATGGCTGTCGTGAATCTGCACGCCGATGGCATCGGCGGCCTGAGTCGGACGCCAGCGAAATGCGACGCAGAAATAAATGATGTAGCCCAGCACATAAACGAAGAGCGCCGAACCGGATGCCGCGAGGAAGCGATAAAGCGCGTCGATTTGCTGCGCTTTGTCGACGGCCTCCGGCAAATAGTTGGTGATGGGCGCCCAAATCCAAAAGAAGATGACAGCGAGCGCCAAGACCGTCAAGACGGCGGTAACCGACCAGAATCCCCGATCGAGATGCACGGCCGGATCTCTATTCTCTACCAACCTCTAACCCCAAAATGCACATGCGACGTAAAGGACCCCACGCCGGGATCCTGATTTGAACTATAAAGAATGCGTCCTATTTCTGCACCGACCTTTGTGGACCAAGCGAGGCCACGTATTGTGCCACCAGCCACTCCGTGTTGGTGATCGCCGTCCCTACGACCACCGCGTGGGCGCCCGCTTCAATCGCAGCCGCCGCATTCAATGGAGTGTGTATACCCCCTTCGCACACTACAAAAGTAGACAAGTTCCGGAAGCTCTTCACTAAATCGAGCGCGGGCAAGGCCGCTCCTCTCGTTTCCTTTGTATATCCGCACAGCGTGGTGGCCACGATATCGGCACTCGCCGCCTGTGCGCAGATGCCGTCCTCAGCGAGAGCGCAATCCGCCATCGCCAGTGCTCCGCCGGCATGGATCGCCTCAACCAATTCGCCCAGTTCGATGCCGCCGGGACGTGGGCGCGCAGTCGCATCAAATGCGACGATCTCGGCTCCGCACTCGAGGACCTCTCGAACCTCCCGCAACGTCGGCGTGATGTACGGTTCGAAGCCTTCATATTCGCGTTTGATGATGCCGACGATCGGAACGTCGACGCGCCGCCGGACCGCTTCGAGATTGCGAACGCCCTGAATTCGAACGCCGGCCGCGCCGTTATCCTGTGCGGCCCTCGCCATCGCCGCGAGCACGTGCGGGTCGTCCAGGGCGGATCCCGCGCGAGCCTGCACGGAGACGATGAGTCCCCCACGCAACCGGTCGAGAAGATTCATGCGATGTGCTCCGGAACGGGCGTGCCGCTTTGTTTGTAGGCGAGAATGAGCGCGCCGACCGCGGGATCGTACTGCGGCTGAACGAGTCGCGCGTGCGGCACGAGCGTGCGCAGCTGCTGCGCGAGTAATTCGCGGTACCCGCCGCTTTGCTTCATTCCGCCGATGAATGCAACATTCGCATGTTCCATGCGGGTGCGCGCGATCGCGCGCACGACAAGCGTAGCGAGCGCCGCCGCACCATCGTGCAAATAGTGTGCCGCAGCTCCGTTGCCGCGCATCGCGGCCTCCGCGACCATCGGTGCGAAAGACGCCAGCTGCGCGCGAGAGATGTGATTCAAGTAAAAGCCGCGCGCGATCTTTCGCAATGAAGGCTGTTGAAAGTAACGCAGCGCCAGCGCACCAATTTCGTTCGCTTCGCCTGCGTCTTCGTCGCGCATGGCGTCCGAAAGCGCCGTGCGCGCAAGCCAGAACGCGCTGCCTTCGTCACCGAATAAAAACCCCCAACCGCCTACGAGCGCGCTCGCACCATTTGCGTTACGCGCGAAGGCTATCGATCCGGTTCCTGCAATCACCACGACGCCCGGTTCGCCGCGTAGCGCGCCGGCAAGAGCATTTTCAGAATCGTGCACGAGCCTAAAAACATCCGCGGGCAGCTTCGGCGCCTGCCCGATGATGCGTCCTTCATATCCGCTGACGCCCGCGACTATTGCAGCAAAGTGCGTATCCGCCGGCAAACCCGCGTGCGTTATGGCATCGGCGAGTGCGTCCCGCAATGCATCGCTTAACCGCGTGGAATCGGGGCCTTGTCCGATCTCGTCACTTGGACCCGCGCTGCCGCGGGCAAGAATTTTTCCGGTTTCGTCGGCGATGACGGCGACCGTATTGCTCTGGCCGCCATCTATGCCTGAAAAGAATGTCACAAGGGCGCCGCGGTAGCGAGGAGCTTTCGTGCGAATTCGTTCGCGGCGGTTTCGCGCGAAGCGCGATCGGCCAGGCGAGGAATCTCTCCGCGGTGCTCGCCGTGATGATAGAGTTCGTGCCCGATTGCAAAGGCGATAAAATCGCCGATCTCCGCGATGGGCAGATTTTCGAAGATGCGTTTGTTCACGCGTATTACGGGGCCTTGCGGATCGTACTCCGAGCGCAGTTCATCAACGCCCCAATCGCCGAGATCCTCATAGCGGATCTCGATGCCGTATTGTTTCGCAAGTTCAAAAACGGGATGCATCTAAAGAACTACACCATCATTTACGAGTGTGGACCGAAGCCGCTGCGCATCGATATCGCGCAAACGCTTGCCTGTTTCCTTCGCAAGCGCCGCCGCAGTGCCCGCCGCTTGACCTAGCGTCATCACCGTCGGCGTGAGACGCGTCGATGCGAGCGCTTCGTGGGTGGTTGAAATGCAGCGGCCCGCAACGAGTAATCCATCCACGTTCGCCGGGACCAGACAGCGATAGGGAATTTCATAGCTTTCGCCTTCGGGAAGACGATGCGTCACGGTGCCGCTGCCCGCCGGATTGTGAATGTCGATCGGATATGCGCTTCGCGCGACGGCATCGTCGAAATGCCGCGCTTGCAACACGTCGTCTCGCGTAAGCGTGTACTCGCCGACGATCCGGCGCGACTCGCGAATGCCGATTTGCGTTCCGGTTGCGGCAAGACGTGCGTTTTCAAATCCCGGAACGCGTTTGCGGAAAAATTCGAGCAGTTGCATGACTTGCATGCGCGCTTCGACTTCGGCGCGCGTGAGATCGTCCGGATCGAGCGGATCGATGTTCGTTACGCGCGTCATGTTAACGGTCACTTCGTCCGCATACGGCGACACAAAGAAGGAAACCAGCTCGCGCGGAATGTCGACTTCTTCGTGCTGCAATGCATCGTGCCAGAGGTCGTAGAGTCCGGCAACTGCCGTTAACGCAGGAGCCGTGCGTTCGTGCGCCTTCAACGAGGTCCGCATTTGATCGGGATGCATGCGAACGTATGTAGCGGTTTTCGCCAGGTCGACGTGACTGAGCCGGAACATCAGACTTGCGGGCTGGACGCGTCCGCGCTCGTCGCCTTGCTGCGTCTGCACGCCGGCAGATGCGGCGACGTACGCATCAGCGGTCGCGTCTATCGTTACCGGCGCACGGTACGAACGCTCTCCCGCCACCGTAGCGAACGTTGCGCCGTACACTTTTCCGTCACTTGCGATCGCGCGCAAAAAATAGGCGTGCAACAGCAGCTTTACGCCGGCGTCCTGCATCATCTCGAAAAGCAGCGCTTTATGAATCTCCGGATCGAAGGGCGTGATCGTTGCAACATAGTCGGACGAATCGTGCAAGTGGCCCGGTGAGCCGCCCATGCGCTGCAAACGCTCAACGATCTCCTGTGCAATGCCGCCAACGATACGCTTGCTTCCCGAGTGGAACGTCATCCATGGCCCTACCATCGACGCCGTTGCGGTGCCGCCGAGAAATCCGTAGCGCTCGACGAGCATCGTACGCGCGCCGTGACGCGCCGCCGCAATCGCCGCAGCACATCCGGCGTTTCCGCCGCCCACCACCAACACGTCGATGTCGTTCATGGAATCGGCGATTCCCTCGCAGGCACTACGGTCCTTCGGCCAAAAGGAATTGAATCGTAGTGTATACGCAATCTGCAAAATATTACGACGCATTGTATCGCGCGCTCGGCAAAGACTACAAAGAAGAAGCTGAACGGGTGAAGGAAGTAGTGGCCGAGCGTTGCCGTTCGGGTGGAAACGCGCTGCTCGACGTCGCGTGCGGAACGGGAAAGCACATTGAGTATCTTCGCGACGACTTTGTCTGCGAGGGACTCGACGTCGATCGCACGATGCTCGACATTGCGCGCGAACGCAATCCCGGTGTTGAATTTCATTTGGGGGACATGATCGGTTTCAACCTCACGAAGAAGTTCGACGTCGTCATGTGCCTCTTCAGCGCAATCGGATACGCTCCGAACGTACAGCGGCTCGACCAAACGCTGCAAACCTTTACCCGGCATCTCAAGCCGGGCGGCGTCGTGGTCATAGAGCCTTGGCTGGCACCGGAACAATGGGCCGACGGCTTCGTGCAGGCACTCTTCGTCGACGAACCGGATCTCAAAGTCGCCCGTATGAGCGTGAGCCGCCGCGACGCGAACGTATCGATCCTAAACTTCCATTATATGGTGGCCTCGCGCGACGGCATCCGCACGTTCACGGAGCCGCACCGCCTCACGCTCTTCACGCCGGACGAATACCACAACGCATTTCGCAAAGCAGGGCTGTTCGTCGAGCATCATGAGGGCGGTTTTTCGGGCCGCGGGTTATACGTGGGATACTCGCGACGGGGTGACTAGAAGCTGACACCACCTACTTTTGCCATAGAGACAGTAGGGAGACGCTCGGCAAAGGTTAATTCACGGGCTTAATATGTTATCACGCATTAAGCCGCTCGCGACGATCCTCGCGGAGGGCTCCGACCAAGAGCACGGACTGAAACGTTCGCTCGGACCATGGGCCCTTACGGCCATGGGCATCGGCGCGATCATCGGGACCGGCATTTTCGTCCTTACCGGCGTCGCATCGGCAACGCGTGCGGGCCCGTCGATCACCATTTCGTTCGTCGTTGCCGGTATCGTCAGCGCCCTCGCGGCGCTATGCTACGCCGAGGTCTCCAGCAAAATTCCGATTTCGGGAAGCGCATACACGTATACGTACGCAACCCTTGGCGAATTGCTGGCTTGGATTATCGGCTGGGACTTGGTGCTCGAATACGCGCTCGGTGCTGCAACGGTCAGCATCGGCTGGTCCGGGTATTTCACGAACTTGCTCTCCACTTTCGGGATGACGATTCCCGCGCAGTGGGCAAACGGACCGCACTGGGGACTTGCGGGTCAAGCCGGCGTTTCCGGTATCGCGAATCTGCCTGCGGCCGGAATTATTCTGATCATCACGGCGCTTCTTGCGAGAGGCACGCGTGAATCCGGCGCCGTTAATGCGGCGATCGTTGCGATCAAACTGTTGATCGTGGCGTTCTTTATCATTCTGGGCATCGGCCACATCAATGCGGCGAACTATCATCTGCCGGCCGGCCCGCAAACCGGACTCGGCGGGTACTTCCCGTTCGGCTGGACCGGCATGCTCGGCGGCGCAGCGTTCATCTTCTTCGCGTACATCGGCTTCGACGCGGTGTCGACGACCGCCGAAGAAGCGAAGAATCCCGGCAAGGATCTGCCGTTCGGCATCATCATGAGCTTGTTGATCTGCACGATCCTGTACATCATCGTCGTCGCGATTCTCAACGGTATGGTTCCGTTCTTCAAATTGAACGTCGCCTATCCGGTCGCGTTCGCAATGAACTACGTCGGGTTAGGTTGGGCAAGCGCGATCATCTCGCTCGGCGCAATCGCCGGTCTTACGACGGTGCTGCTGGTCATGATGTTCGGTCAAAGCCGCATCTTCTTCGCGATGTCGCGCGACGGGTTGATTCCACCGTCGTTCACGCGGATTCATCCGACGTGGCGCACGCCAATCTTCTCGACGGTCTTCTTCGGCATCGCCATCGCGCTCATCGCCGCGTTCACGCCGATTAACATTGTGGGTTCGCTCACAAACATGGGCACGCTGGTTGCGTTCATTCTCGTCTCGATCGCGGTGCCGATCCTGCGCAACCGCCACCCGGAACTCCGCGGTGCGTTTAGCGTACCGTTCGGTCCGTACGTCATTCCGGTGCTCTCGGCGCTCACCGCACTCGGATTGATCTACTATCTCAAGGTCGGCAACCCGCTGTTCCACGGCATTCCGATCGTGTGGTTCTGGTTCGTGGTGTGGATGCTGATCGGTCTCGCGTTCTACGTTATCTACGGACGGCGCAAGAGCACTGTTGCACTGCAGCAGATGGAAGGACTTGCGGCCGCTCAACCTCGTGTGAACTAGCACTCACGTCTAACAACGAAGAGGGCTGCGGAAGCAGCCCTCTTTTTATTTTAAGTACGTCAGTGGATCGACGGACGTCAGGTTCGGATTCAGCCGCGTAAATTCGCGCAGCAAATATTCATGGCCCTGGCCCATGATGACGACGGCTCTATCGCCGGGCTGAATGACGCTCAAAATATTGGAAAAGATGTACACGTTGCGTGCGTACCACTGCGAGACGTACGCGCTGCCGGCGTTATCGGCGTTGCGTCCCATTCCGTCCATAATACTGTACCACGACGCGTTCGCATCAATTGCAGCATCCGTGTTCAAGTAACGAAGCAGGTCGAGATAGGTGCCGTCGCGCTCTAGGGCATCCTCATGAGCGAGTTGTGTATCGAACGTTGGATCGCTGACCTTCGTAAAGTTGGCTTTTAGAAAAGCGTAGATGCGCTTACCGCTGGGTGCATTCTCATCAATGTACTGCGGACCATCGGTATCGATCGGATAGATCGTCGGATTCCCAGCGCGTGCTGCGAGTTTAAAGCCGAACTGATAGACCTCGTTCGCAGGCAGTGTAAATTTGCTCGCGAGAAAGTCCCGGTACTGCCGCGCATACTTCGGGTCGCCCATTGTGGCTTCGACGAGCACCTTTGTCGGATGAAAGGCTGCGAGCCGGTTCACGATGTCTGCAATCTGCGCTTGACGTTTGGGCGAAAGTGGACTGTCTTCGAACACGCTGTTGTGAACGTCGCGCTTCGCGACTAAATGCGCAACGCCGACGATCATCACTTGCGCTGTTCCGCCGCTTTGTGCGGCACTTACCGGAGCGTGCGGCAAAAGAAATAGCAATGCTAATAAAGCGACAGCGCGCCGTTTATGCATGGACCCTCCTTAAGTTCGGCCGATGCGCCGATTGATCTCCGCGGCCAGCGCGTCGGGATCTTGATCGCGATCGGGCTGTACGATAATTTGTTTGTACCTCTCGTGTTGCGTTTCCAGAACCAGACAATTGCGGCCGTCGCTGTAATCCAGAAATGCGAGACCGCCCGGCACGAAAAACGTTCCGGCCATTTTCAAGCCCGGAGCGTTCGTACCGATAAGTTTGCGCCACATATGCTGCCAGCCGTTTTCATCTTCTACGTGCGCCAGCGTCACGTGCGCCAACGGGACTTGCAGCGAGCCATGGACGGCCCAAATCTTGTCCATGCCCGAAAGAGTGATGCCGATGGTATTGCTTTCGATGGAAATGCGTGCCATGTTATGCGGGCCTCGATGCGGTGAGAATGACGACGGGCGCATTCGGCGCGCGGCCTTCGAGCTCTTCGGCGGCAAGCGCGACCGCTTGCTCTGCAGCAGCGAGTCCGCTGAAGTCGGCAATACGTGCGCCGTGCATGACGTAAATATCCGGCAAGGCGCGTCCGACGTCGCCAAACGCCGTTGCTTGCTCGACCGCGGTCCGCAACACGTCGAGCGCTTCGGCAGCAACGGTCTGATAGATGAACGCGTCGCGCAATGCCAGCCGTCCCACACCGGTTTTGTCGAGTACACGCAAGTCGCGTATCGTGCGACGCCGCAAACGCGAATGTACCGTACGCGTCCGCTCGTATACGGAGAGCCCATCCGTTTGCGCGACGCGCCGAACTTCTTCGGGTTCCGCGCGCATCAACCGCGCGGCATACACGCGCAGTTCTTCTTCGCTTCCGACACGATGCGCGGCGCTCTCTGCGAGTTCGCTTGCACCGGATGCGGTTGCGCGCACGAGATTACGCTGCGGATCGATCTCCACGGCGACCTCGACGCGTTCCGGCGATGCGCCCGCTGCGACCACGGCGTCCTGCGCTTCACGGCGGATTCGCACGATATCTTCGGGCGACGGATCGACAATAGTGCGCTCTACGACTTCCCGCACCAATGCGAGCGCAACGCCGATCGGCGAAATCACTTCGGCATCGCGTGCTAAGCGGAATTCGAGACCGGTGCGCCGCGCCGCATACGGCACGAGTGCGGCGGCGCCTCCGCCACCGCCAACGACCACGAGCGTTTCACGATCGAGCTCGTAGTCGGCAATCAGCTCCTCAACCGTTGCGATAACTTTGTCCGATGCGATCTCCAGCAAATCGGCGGCGAGCGTCTCGGCATCACTCTCGAGCTTCTTGGCAAGCACTTCAAAACCGCGTCGAGCAGATTCCGCATTGCCGCGTGCGAATGCCGATTCCGGTACGTAGCCAAGCATATTGGAAGCGCAGGTAGGCGTAAGCGCGATGCGCGTTCCGTCGCGCGCCACAATCGCCACGTAGTCAGGCGGATCGTGCGGCGTCGGGCGAATGAGCTCCACATCTGCGCCATCGAAGATCTCCGGGTCCACGAAACTGGCGTATTTGAGCCCTGCGATGTGCGCGGAACGGGGCCCAACGTCGATGATGCTGTGGTCGTTCACGCGGACCATGCTTCCGCCGGCGATTGCCAACGTTCGCACATCGAGCGTGCGCAGCATGGTGCGATGGCCGCCGACACGCGCCGGGCGCATTTGCGGCATCCCTGCACGTATTGCAGAGCAGTCCGCACTCGTGCCGCCCACTTCAATGAAGATTCCGTCCGTAACGTTTTCGTGCAGCAACGCGCCCGCTACACCGGCCGCCGGCCCGGACAACAACGTCAAGATCGGGCGCCGTTCCATCTCACGCACGTCCATCACGCCGCCATCGCTGCGCATGACCATAAGCGGAGCGGCAATCGTCGCGCGTTTTACCGCGTCGTCCGTCATGCGCGCCGTGCGTACCATCTTCGGCAAAATCGCCGCATTCAGCGCTGCCGTGCGCGTGCGCGCGCGCAATCCATACATCGAACTAACCTCATGGCCCGCCGTTGCGAATAGCCCTTGTGCGCGAGCATGTTGAACGGCGGAAGATTCCGCGTCGGGACGATCGACGGCGAACGCCTGAGAGACGGCTAGCGCTTGCGCGCCGCTTTCACACAGCGCGGCAATTGCGCCGCTCGTTCCTTCGGTGTCAGTCGCACGTGAGAACCGGAACTGCGCCTCAAACGGCACGCCGGGCGCGAGCTCAAGTTTCGGGAACCGCATCTGTGAGCGCGCGAGCGGCGCGAGACCGTCGAGCAAGCCAAGCACGCCAACGGACGCAACGTCGCCCTCCAACAGCGCGTTGGTGGCTTGCGTGGTCGAATGTGCGATGAACGCAACTTCGCTTGCTTCGATGTCGCCGCGAGCAAACAGCGCATCTATTCCGCCGACGATGCCGGCCGCGACGCCCTCGGACGCAGTATGCGTCGTCGGGACCTTCACACGCGCGACAACTTCCCGTGTCTCAGTGTCGACAGCAACGACGTCGGTAAACGTGCCGCCCACATCAATTCCCAAACGAAGTTTGCGCGCCATGCACTGCGGTTCGAGCGCGTGGTTAGCTCACCTTTTCGGCGTCCTCAGAATCCGTGATCGCGCAAGCGGATGAGATCGTCGACACTAAGATGCGTATATCCATGCCGCCGCATGCGCTCGATAAAGTCGACGCTTACGCCGTGATCCACGAGGCGCACGAGATCGTCCACGCTCGGGTGGTATCCTAAGCTACGCAGTCCTTGCAAATACCGGCGGCTCACACCATGGTCCATCATGCGTTCGGCATCCGGCGCCGAAACGTTTCCGTAGCCCGCATCCGAAAGCGCCTGCATGTATTCGCTAGTCACGCCGTGATCGCGCAATTCAATGAGATCCTCCGCGGTGAGTTGCGGAGCGCGCCGCAGCATATCGGCGGCATACCGCGCGCTCACGCCATGATCGCGCATGCGAATGAGTTCCGAGATGCGCTTCGGCGAGAGGCGCACATTTTTCATCGCCGCGATGTAGTCATCGTTCACGCCGTGCGCACCCATTGCTACGAGATCGTCGATCGAGGGCCGCTCGAAACCGCTGTGCAGCAGCGCGTCCAGCGTAGATAATTTGAACCGCGACATCGCCAGTTGAAATTGCTGCTTTTCGCTGGGCCCGCCGATTCCGCGCTGCCGGAGTTCGTTGGCGAATGAGGGATTGGGCTGAAACCTCCAAACACCCGCGCCCGTTCCGCCGTTAAACGTTCCGTCCGCTCGAAATTCGCCGGCGTCTTGCGCCAACGTAAAGCTCTTACGCTGGCCGGAAGCGCGAACGTCCGCAGCGCTAATGCCGCGCAGCTCGGAAATTGGCGTATCTTCGGATTCATCCCACTGCTCGCTGCCGAAAACTCCGGTGCGGGAGTAACGCAGCTCTAGGTCGACTTCACCAGGCTTTGTACTCGGCGCGATGCTCCAGGTACCGGTAAAACTTTCCGCGCGCGCATTCGCAGTCATCAACGATAAAACTAGTAGTGTCGCACATGCGAAGGCCGTCCGTTTCATGCGAAATCCTTTCTAGAAGCCGGAGTCGTGCAGACGGATAATGTCGTTTATCGAGATGCGCGGATTCCAACGTCGCATCTTCGCAATGTATGGTCCGTCGACGCCATGATCCATCAATCGAATGACGTCGGCGACGGCTACGCCCTGAACGCCGGCGAGGCGCAACGACGCGAGATACGACTCGCTGACGCCGTGGTCGCTCAGATACATCAGATCCGCAACCGACGGTGCCGGGTTGAAGTACGCGTTAGCGGCTCTAATCAGCGAACCGCGCACGCCGCGATCCATCAGCATAATAACGGACGCGGGTGCAATGCCGGTAACGCCTTCGAGGCGTAACGAGTCCAGGTACGAGGACGAGACGCCGTGATCCGCCAGCGCGACGAGATCCGCGGGAGAAATGCGCGGTCCAAAGTATGCAACGGCCGCACGAATCAACGACGTGCTGACGCCGTGATCGCGAATGGCCACAAGATCATCGACGCTCAAGTTGCGCATTCCCGCGGCGTCGAGCGCATCCATAATGTCATTCGAACGCACGAGCGGCGTATGGACGTACGCTACGCGCGCGTTTACGTGAACGTGACTATGTACTGCGACGCGAGTGTCGATAGCGACGATCGGCGTAACTACCGGCGCTTGCACTACAACGTCCGGAGCCACCTTAGGCGCAATAGGCGTCACAACCATAACGCGCGGTTGAGCGATGACCGCGCGACGCGCGATGCGAACCGGCGCAGATTTTACCACAGGCTTCGGTATGGCTGCGGGCGGATGCAGGGCTTTCGGTTTGGGCGGCGGCGCAAAAGTCACGGGTACGCGAATTACCGGCTTGATTGCAACGTGCAACGGCTTGATTTTCGGCACCGGCGGAGGCGCTTCGACCGCTTTCGCGATTACCGGCACTTGCACGTGCAGAACGATAGACGCCGCGAGAACGATAGCTACCGCGGACGCTACGGCGAAGCGGCGGTTGATGCGCAAGGAATGATTGACGGCCTTATCCAGCAGCACTTCAAGCCGGTGCAATAATTGCTTGCGCTTGAAGATCAAACTCGGTACGGGCACGCCGCGGCCCTGCGCCCACTGCGCCATTCCCGTCAGCGTCATCGCGTATGAAACCGCGTCGCCGATTCCGTTTACGGCGGCATCGTCGCAAATCTGTTCACGGTAAAGCGCTAGTTCGCGTAACGCTATGTGCACGCCGGGGCAGAAAAATGCGACCGCATCGATGAGGCGGTGCAGCACGTTTTGCACGTCGTCGTACCGCCGCACGTGCTCGCGTTCGTGCAAAACAACGCTCAGCAACTCGCGCTCCGGCGCCGCAAGCAACTCTTCAGGAATCACAATCAACGCCGGCGAGAAGCCGAGCACACACGGCGACTTTAACTCGTGAGACGCGGCAAACGCATAGCGCCGGCGAATCGACCCGCGCAAAGAACAGCTGAGATCGATGCGGCGCGCCGAACGCCTGGCCGCAAACATTCCCAGGATATCTCGCACAAGCATTGCAACGCGAAACGCGACAATTACGGACGCGATCAGCAGCACGATTCGCGCACGATCCAGGACCCATGTAACGGCGCCGACCGCAATTTCGGAGATCGATGGAGCCGGCGGCGCAACGGTGACCGAAGCGCGTTGCATCGAAACGGAGCGACGAATTGGTGAGCTTGTCGCGGCCGGCGGCTCTACAGCGGCGGATCGCTGTGCAACCGCGGAAACGTGTATCGTGTACGGACGTGCCGCGAAGACGTAGTTTGCTGCCGGTAACAGGAGTGCTATGCCTAGCAAGACGCTCCACACCGCGAACATCGTCGTCGCATTGAGGCGCCGTTGCGTGCGCAAGATGAAATACGCGAACGCGCAAAGTGCCGCGCCTTGCCAAGCGCCGTTAAAGAGCGCCGTGAGCAGCAACGCCGCGTTCACGACTTTTTCTCCGCATCGGCGATGAGACGGCGAATGCGCGCAATCTCCTCGGGCGTAACGTCTTCATTCTGCAGCAGGTTCAGCGCGAGCGCGCCCGGCGATCCGAAGAACCGTCTTACGACGGAATGTACGGCACTCCGCGAGGCCTGCTCTTTATCTACAACCGGAAAATACCGGAACGCGCGGCCTTCTTCGGTGTGGCGCACGTACTGTTTTTGTTCGAGGATGCGCAGCATCGTCTGCACGGTGTTGAATGCGAGCGGTTTTGGTGTGTCGACCGCCGCCAGAACTTCGCTTACGGTTCCGCTGCCGGCAGACCACAGCACCTCCATGACGCGCTGCTCGACCTCGGTGAGATTCTCCGATTTACGCCGGGGCACACGACCTCCCAGGTGCTTCACCTAAAGTTTTAGGTCATAATAGCACCGGCATGGAGGGTTGTCTAGCTTGGTGACGCCAGAACGCGCGCAGTTAGGGCCATTTCGACCACCCCAAGCCGTTCGAAACGGTGGAACAGATCCTCGATTTCGCGCTGAAGATTTTGTGCGGCTTCGCCGCTTTGAGGCAAATACGACGTCGACTGCGCGCGCCCGAGAAGACCTTCGAGAGTAAGCCGTTGGGTGTAGGGGATCACGGCCGTACGCAAATGCTCGCCGGCGAGCAGCGCAAACGTCTGAAGCGTTCGCGCACGCAGCGCCTCTGTGTCGTCGGTCGCATACCGGCGAACGAGCGCAGCGTACGCTGCCGCGAACGGCTGCTCTTCATTCCGTTCGTACTGCACCAGCGCAAGCCGGCGCCGCGCGATACGTTTGAACTCGCGAAATGCGTCGACGGCGTCGAACCAGTGAAACGCCTGAAACGCAACGGCAACGTCAACGCTTTTATCGGGCAATCGGGTGTGTTCCGCCGTACCGTCCTGCCAAGTAACGTTCGGTGCAGGTTCGGCGCGTTCGCGCATGGCCGCATTCGGTTCTATTGCAATAACGTGATGCACGCGTTGCGCGAGTTGCCGTGTGGCTATTCCCGTTCCGGCGCCGATATCTGCGACGCTTAGCTGTTCTTCGGGACCGAGTCCGCGAAACAGTGCATCTAACGCTCGCGGCGGATATTGCGGACGGTGCAGCGCATACGCCTCAGCGCGATCGCTAAAGCGATCCGAGTTCGTCATACAACGCACACATCGTTCGAATGCCGCCGAAGAATTGTGAGAGCGTGAACTTCTCGTTCGGCGCGTGAATGCGATCGTCGGGCAAGCCAACGCCGATGAGCACCTGCGGAAGCCGCAGCACGCGATCGAAGCTCGAGACCGGCCCAATGGTTCCTCCGGTTCCGATAAAGACCGGCGGCTTTCCGAACCCCGCTTCCATAGCGCGTGCAGCCGCCCCAACCCCAGCGTGATCGCGTGAAGTCACAACCGCGCGCGTGTCGCCGGAGCTTTCAATCTCGACCCGTACACCGGGTGGAGCAATTTGCGTGATAAATGCGCGAACGGCTTCTTTGACGTGCGCCGGCTCTTGCTTGCCGACCAGGCGCGCTGAAATCTTTGCCTTTGCAAAACTTGGAATGATAGTCTTGCTTCCCGGACCTTGATAACCGCCCCAAATGCCGTTGCATTCCAGCGTGGGACGGAACCACTGACGCTCGAGCGCTAAGCGGTCGCGCTCGCCGCCTAATTGCGGAACGCCCATCGCGCGCGCTTCAGCTTCCTCATCGAATGGAAGATTTTGCAATTCGTGGAGCGTCCGCTCGTCCAAATCGAAGACGCCGTCGTAGAAACCGGGCACGGCGACGCGCCCATGTTCGTCTTTGAGCCGTGCGATGATTCGCGCCAGCGCTTCGATCGGATTTTGCACCAAACCGCCAAAATAGCCGGAATGCAAATCTTCAGACGGTCCCCTTACGGTAATTTCCCAATGGACCAGTCCGCGGATCGACGTCGTAAGCGATGGAACATCCTCCGCGTACACCGCAGTATCGGAGATCACGGCGAGATCGGCGCGAAACTTGTCTTCGTACCGCGCAAGCGCGCTCTCGAAGTTCGGCGACCCGATCTCTTCTTCGCCTTCGATTACGACTTTAATGTTGATTGGCAGCTTCCCGCGCGTGCGCAGATGCGCTTCGATCGCTGCTAAATGCATGAGCACTTGGCCTTTATCGTCCACGGTTCCACGCCCGTAAATGTTGCCGTTACGCACGGTTGCTTCAAACGGCGGACTTTCCCACAACTCGACCGGATCGGCAGGCTGCACATCGTAGTGTCCGTAGATCACGATGGTCGGTTTTCCTGGCGCGTTTAGCCACTCTCCATATGCGAGCGGATTGCCTTCGGTCTCCAAAACCTCGCTCTGTAAGCCGATCTCGCGCATACGTTCGACGAGCCGTTCGCAACAGCGGCGAACGTCCGCACGATGCTCCGGATTCGCAGATATCGACGGAATAGCTACCCACGCAGTCAATTCGCGCACGTGGTCCTCTTCGTGCTCGTTGCAATAGTCGCGCAACTGCGAATCGATAAGGCTCATGATGTAAACGGATCTCCCAATTGGATATCGACGACGCTATCGCCCCGATGCAATTCGAAGGAATGCGGCCTGCCGTCGTAGGCCCGGGCTTGCGTCGGATACGTCCCGTACTCCCACCAGAATTTACCGTCCAGTTTGTCGACGATGTCGTTCGTGCGCATGCCGGCCGCGTATGCCGGACCGCCGGCGCGAACGAAGGTACGCATATTTCCATCCACGGTTTTAAACAGCGAAAAGTAATACGTGGGCGGATCTCCGTTCGCATAGGCTAAGCCTTGCGCGAGCAGGTGCGACCAACGTTCCGCATTTGTATGTGACCAGTCGTGCAGACGCGCAACACCTTGCACCGCTAGGCTTTCGATGTCGCTCTGCGACGGATTTTTAAACACGGCATGATCGTGCCACTCATTCACCGGCCAACCGCCGCAGTCGAAGAGCCGGATGCCGATGTCCACGTCGGTTCCTTCGATCAGCGTGAATTGAGTCGACGTGACGCTAACGTACGCAGCGTATCGTTTGCCGGAACAGTCGTCCGCATTGGGATCGCCCTGAAGCGCGAATGCCCGCACGCCCTCGGTCGAAAGAGCGCGCGTCACAATTCCTACGGCACGCTTTGCGTATGCGCTTCCGTCGCTGCCCACGGCAATGCGATTTGCGGCGCGTGCACCGGCAAACATGCCGGGCGGCGCGATCGTCGCCGCTTGCGCCGGTTCGGCGAGAGATGCGAACGCGCCGACTCCGAAGAGCGATTTCGTCGCGGATACGACCACGATGCACGCCAGCGTCGCAACCGCGAGTTGATACGGCAGAGTGCGCTTCGTAATCTCGACGATCGGCACGCCGGTGTAGTTCGCGATCCAGACGTTCGCGGTGTTGGTCGGATCGCAAACGTTTTGCACTTGTACGACGGCCATAATTGCCGCGACCAATACGACGGGCGGAAAGACATGCGCAGAAAGCAGCACGGTGAAAATCGCGATGCCCACGCCGAAGGGATTGAGCGGTCCGCGATACAGCACGAGCGGGCTGAGCAGCCCGAAGATCAAAACGAAGACGAGCGGATTACGCAGCGCATCGCTCGCCACCAGCGGTTGCATGGCGGCGGCGAACTGCGGCTGCTTCGTCGCGGTCAGCAGCATGCCGATGCCGATAAAAAGGACGATTGCGGGCGCCACATCTTCAACGCCGCGAATCCCGGCAGCAACCAGCGTTTGCACCGCCTTCGACGGACGCGTGGTCAGCGCACCATAGAGAGCCGAGATCGCAAAGGCGAGCACAGGATCGAGCTTCAACCCGAAATACAGCGCAATGGGAAGCACGGGCGTAATGAGTGCAAACCACGGCACGTGCGTGCGAGCCTGCTCGGCACGGACGGCCCACGTAGCATACGCACGCGAGCTTCGAAACGACACTGCGGCGTATGCAAGCAACGCGACCGCGTCGATCGCGGCAAGCACAATCGCATAGTGGTACATCTGCTGCTGGGTCACGCCGAAGTACTGCGTGTAAAACTTCCAGTTTGCAATGTTGAAAATGAAACCGAGACCGAACGCCATGAGGAACAGCGTCGCGGCAATCTTGCGGGGTACGCCGATGGTCATCATGATCGGCAGCACGATGGAGCCGACCATAATGATAGCACCCAGTCCTGCAAGCGATACGAATAGGACAGCGACGACTGCGCTCAGCACGAGCGCAACAACGGCGGGATGCTCTCCGCCGAACTCCGCGGCGAAGTTTACGATGCTTTTTGCAATCCCCGTATCGAGTGTGACTCTGCCGAGCAGCGCACCGAAAATGACCGCGACGTAAATCGGCGCGAGTGACGACGCGCCGGTCACGATAATCGTCCCAACGCCTGCTGCCGGTACGCCCGCAACGAACGCCATGACGACGGCCATTGCCGGAACCGCCAACAGCGCCGGCATGAGCCGCGTGTACATCAACGCAGCGAACAGTAAAAAGACCACGAGAATAAGGATGCCGCTAATCATTTGAGCAGTGCGTCGAGATCCGGAAGTGGAATTTTCTTTTCGTAGTA
Source organism: uncultured bacterium (assembly GCA_964531205.1). GTDB lineage: Bacteria > Vulcanimicrobiota > Vulcanimicrobiia > Vulcanimicrobiales > Vulcanimicrobiaceae > JAICWY01. Next base: position 8,642 of record CAZHGH010000039.1, on the reverse strand, counting down.
TTCGAGCGATGCAGCGTACAGGCGATCGGCGCCGGCAATGGCGCGTTGGGCCGCCAAGTGGTAGCGCTCGAGGTTACTTTGAAGGTGACTTTCGCGGTTCTCGTAGCGCCACGCTTGCGCGTAGAGCGGTGCGAGCTCTTCATAAGCGTCGCGTATTTCCCAAAGCCAATACTTCGACCACGTCAGGTCGCGCGCAGTAGGACTTGGATGCTGCCCGGCGCGCCCTTGCGCTTGTATCCACATCGTGCGAATCTCTTGCGCCGCCTGAAACTTGCGCGCGATAAAATCGTACTTCCGCGCAGCGAGAAACATCACGAACGCCGCGTTGGCGTGCAGCGGCGGCGCATGCTGCAGCAGATGCTGCTGAACTCGTTCCGCGGCTAAGCGCAGCGACGGCAGATCCAGTGCGCTCATATGCGCGCCGGCAAGCGCATCGAACGGGTCAGCCCAAAAAAGATAGTGGCTGGTAAAGTCGTACGAATCGGCCATGCGCGATTGCACGAGAGCAAGCGCGGCAACGTCGTCCCCATAGCGTGAATCGTTTACGCCGAAAAACGCGGAAGGAAAATCGGCGCGAAACCGATCCGCATCGACATGTCTCTGCTCCCAGGCGCTCGTCGCGGCGTATAAGACGGGATACCACGTCGCTTCGAACAGCGACTCGCCGTCGTCGTGCCAGACGGTTTGAAACATCCCGAAGACGTGCGCCTGCTTTCCTTCATCGATGAACGTGCCTTCGTTTTTCAGCGCCTTGTCGATGTCGGGATAGATTTGATTCCAATTGCTGTCCCCCGGCGCGACCATCTGATCGAATCCGCCTTTGGCCAGCAGCGAAATGTACGGCATAAACGTTTTCTCGTCGCCGTAATGCCAATTCACGATCACCGCGTTCTTCGGAATGAGCCGCATAATCGAGGGATCGTTCTCGATGCCGTCGTCCCACAGCATGACTCGCGCACCGGACGGCGCTATCACGTCATTCATTTGACGGATGTGTGAGGCATAGACTTGCGTGAGGCCGCGCTGCTGCACCAGGGCGCGCGATTGCCCTTGCCCGAGCGTCGACGTTTCATCCGAACCGATATGGAAAAACGGCGGATGCGGTATCACACTCAGTTCGTCCCGGATTACCTGCGTGATGTACTCCTGCGAAAGCGGCTGCGAAGGGCTGAGCAAAAATCCGTGCGGCAACTCCGCAGCGCTAGCGTACGCTTCGTAACGTAAAGTGTTGTGCATGTGCGCAAACGTTTGCTGCTCCGGGATGAACGTTACGTAAAAACGTTTGGCGTACGCGTCGAGTTCGTGCAACTGCGCAGGCGTGATGCCGTCGAGCGGCGCCGGCAAGGGGTGATGCGGATCGACGAAGACATGCTCCATGTACGGCGAGTAACCGTTCATTTTAAATGCGGCAATCGTACGAATACGCTCTTTGAAGTACCGCATAGTCGGCAGAGGCCCGCGTGAGACGTCGTCGGAGAGCACGCGCCACCGTAATGCCGGCGCATCGGAAACGCTTACGCACGGCAAGACCCAACCCGACCCGTCACGCTGTGGCAATTGCGCGAGCGTCATCGCGCCGTAAAACGCACCTTGCGCGTCCCTCGCATCGATTTCGATGCGCGGTCCGGAAACGTTCAGACGGTATGCTTGCGACGGCAACGCGGCGTGGCGTACCACGATGTCGGCGTTGCCGGCGGCACGCACGGACACAGGAATTCCTAACGCCTTCCACCGCTCGTTCAACTCATCAAATGCCGCCGGATCGAAACCGGGGCTCACACGCAGCGCGCGCGCAAACCGAAACGGCTGCGAACACGCCGCAGCCGACATCTGATTGGGCCGCGGAAGCACGTGCAACGTTGTAACAAGGGCGGCAAGCGCGATCATAGATCGAGCATGGCCTTGTCGCGTTTTTCGAAGGCTTCTTCTAAGCGGCGCAGCGTCTCATCGAGCGGCGCCGAGTTATTTCCCAAATCGCTGGCCGCTGCGATGATTTCGCGGTCCACCGCCTGCGTTTGTTCGATGGCTCGAGGCGTTGCAAAGTGACCGAACTTTTTGATGACTTCCTCGTTGGCAAACTCGCAACGCAACAGCACGTGGTCGTAGACCGCGCGCACGTCGCCGGTCAGATTTTCCAGTTCAACGGACGGCAATTCTACAAGCCGCTCGCCTACGAAGGCGCGTAATTGCTCGTCGGCGATACCGCGCTGCTCTTCAGTCTCATACCGGCTGAATTGAAATTCCATCGTCCGTGCCGACCTACGACGGGATGCAACCCGAAGCCTCGCCGGAGAAGCGCACGTGGAGCCGCTGCCTTAAACGGCCGAAAACTCGTAAAGCATGCTTTTGTCCGTGTTGGCCGCGCTGGCCCTTGCCGGGGCTGCCGCCGCAGCCGCGCATTTCGGGCTGCGTTTCCGCCGGAATCGCGAAGAGCTCTCACGGGTGCGTGATCTCTTCTCCCGCTACGTGCCGGGCCAGGTTGTCGAGGAGTTGCTCGCGCGGCCGGTTGGACGAACGTTGTGGGGTCAGCGTCATTACGCGACGGTGTTGTGCTGCCGCATCCGCAATTTCGATTTCTTCGCCGAAGAACTGACGGCCGAAGATACGCTGCGCCACCTCAACGAGTTTTACGCCGTAGCGGGCCGCGCGATCGTCCGGCACAACGGTGTGATAGAACGCCTGCACGCCGACGGCATTACCGCAGTCTTCGGCGTCCTCACGAGCGACGCGTTTCAAGAAGAGCGCGCACTGCGTGCGGCATTGCGTATCGTGCGCTTGGCAAACGGATTGAACGAGCGTTGGGAAGCGCTGGGGCGGCGGCCGTTCAACGTCTCGATTGGCGTGAACTCCGGGAACGTCGTTGCAGGCGAAGTAGGCTTCGCACAGCGCCGCGAGTTCGCGATCGTCGGAAATCCCGCCCACGTCGCAGCGCGGTTGCAGCAAGCCGCTGAAGATTTGAAAGCGTCGATTCTCGCTTCAGCGGGAACGTACGAACCGGTCGCGGAGATGTTCGCAGCATTCCCGATCGAAAAAATCCCGCTCCCGGGACTGCGTAAATTGCAAAAAGCGTATAGCGTTCGCGGCTTAGCGAAACGCAGCGAAGAAGAACCGCTGCATTTACAGCCCGAAATTCCCTCGCTGCAAACCGTGATTGCGCCCGAAACCGTTCCGCCTCACATTGAAGAAGTGCCGGTTCCATTCCCGGAACAAGTGCCGCACTTCTCGAGCTTGGATGATTCGCAGCCGGCAATGCCGGAGGCGCCGCTCGTTACGGGCGAGTACGAAGAGCCGCAACGATACGCGGCAGCGCCCTGGCCGCTCCTTCCCGAAGTACCGCATCGCAGCGATCGCTGAGTGCCGTCGCGTCAGGATTGATCTCCGCAACGAATGCACGCGCATTCTGCGTCGCAAGCGCCGCGGCGGGATACACCTGCGCCGATGTGCCGACAACCAGAATGACTTCCGCGCGCGCCGCCGCAGCAGCTGCTCGTGCCCAAACGTCTGCGGGAAGCGCTTCGCCGAACCACACGACTTGGGGACGGAAGCGTCCTCCGCATGCATGTTCGATTTCTTCAAGCGGTAGACCGCGATGAAGCGACCGCGTCGCGCCGCATTTCGTGCACCTCGCTTCGCGCAAATGCCCATGCAACTCCAAAACGTTCTTTGAACCGGCGGCGGCGTGAAGCGAATCGACGTTTTGCGTCGCGATCGTGAGTTCCGGCATCAATGTTTCGAGATCGGCGAGCGCGTGGTGCCCCTCATTGGGTTGCGCGTTGCCGTACGCCGCAATGCGCTCGTTGTACCAGCTCCATACGAGCCGGGGATCGCGAGCGAAGCCTTGCGGCGAAGCGAGGTCCTCGACGCTATGCCGGCGCCAGTACCCGTCCACACCACGGAACGTCGGCAGTCCGCTCTCCGCCGACATGCCTGCGCCCGTCAGCACAAAAACGCGTTGCGCGCGGAATAGCGCTTCGATCAACTCGTGCAAAGTACGGCCCTCTTCGCCGCTTCCGGGAATCCACGCCCCCCGCCGGTGCGTTAGAGCACCGGGGGAACCTCCCGATGAAGCGAAGCACGGAATGGTGGATGACGCATCCGGGCTCATGGCGCGCGTCCGCGCACATGATGCCGACGCATTCGAGACACTCTACGACGCCTACCACCGTTTGGTGTACGGCGTGGCGTTTCGTATGCTCGGCGATGCCGCCTCTGCAGAAGACGTCACGCAAGCTGTGTTCCTTAAAATATGGAGTTCGCCGAATCTCTTTCAAACCGGGAATTTCGCCGGATGGCTGGTGCGCAGCACGCGAAACCGGGCGCTCGACATGCTTCGCAGCAAATCGCGCAATCTCGGCGAGCTGCCCGAGCAACAGCCCGCTAACGACGACTTGGAAGAGAACGCATTCGCATCGATCGATGCGAATCTCGTGCGCGCAGCGATCAAACAGCTTTCCGCCGAACAGCGAGTGCCCATTGAAATGGGCTTCTTCGGCGGCATGACGCATGAAGAAATCGCACGGAGGACCGGCGTGCCGCTCGGAACGGTGAAGACGCGCATTCGCACGGGGTTACGGCGTTTGCGTTCGGCGCTCGAAGGGACGGTAACCGTATGAACGTGCACGACGAGATGCTGGACAACGTCGCCGTGTACGCACTCGGTGCGTTGCCGGCGAAAGAAGCGCAAACTGTGCGCGAACATTTGGCAACGTGCGCCGAGTGCCGCGAGGAATACCGCCGCCTTCGCCCTGCAGTGAACGCTGTCGGCGTATCCGCGGAAGCCTGCCCCGACGCAGCAAGCGCCGCCGACGCAGTTGCCCCACCGGGTCCGCTGCTCAAAAAGCGCATCATGCAACAAGTGCGCCAAGCTCGTCCGAATGTCGCTCAGATGCAAGCCGTGCGTCCGATTGTTTGGCCTGCTTATGCCGTTGCGGCTGCGTGTCTTGTTGTTGCGCTCGTAACAGGCATCATCAATCTCTCGCTCAATTCACAACTGCGCGAGTCGCAAACAAAGGTCGCGCAGCTGAACGCACATGCGTCCGCTGCAACGCGCGAAATCGCGCGCCAACGCACGGAACTTGCCGATTTAATTGCACCGGACTCGCAGCGCTATCCCGTCACTGCCGAAGCAGCCAGCGGCGAAGTGGTGAAACACGGCGATCGACTCTACATTGCGATGAACGCGTTAGCACCGCCGCCGAAGGGTAAAGTCTATCAAGCCTGGACGCTGCACACCGGAGCGACGAAGATGTCGCCATCCGTCACGTTCGTTCCGAATAGCAGCGGCGTGGCAGTCGTGCCGGTTCCTACGAGTGCTGCATCGGTCGTCGCGGTGGCCGTCAGCGTCGAACCGGACGGCGGCAGCAAACAACCGACAAGCAAACCGACATTCGTACTCAAACTGAGTTAAAGCAATCGGGAGTCCAGCGCCTTATGCGCGCGCACGAGCGCGCTGCGTTAGCATTTCTTGCGGATGCACCGTACGATAACGTTTTTCTGGCGTGGCTCATATCAGCAGATCGTTCGGTCAGCACGCGCGCTGCGCTGTACGTGTACGTAGATCCGCGCGCCGAGATACGGGGCGTTGCCTTCTTCGGCCGGCAAATCGTCATCGCCGCGCATGACGATGAAGTTCTGGCGGCATTCGCGGAGATGGCGCCGGCCTATCGCTTCGAACGGATGATCGTCGGTCCGCGGCCTATCGTCGAGCGCTATTGGGAGCACGTGCGTAAGTGGCATCCGCCGCCACGCGTCGTTCGCGAAAGCCAGCCGGTACTCGCGGTCGACCGCAGTTCGCTTCGTGGAGAACGCGGTTCGGTGAAAGTTCGCCGCGCGCGGCCATCCGAGTGGGAAAGCGTGGCGCACAATTCTGCAAAGATGATCGAGCACGAATTGGAATACGATCCGCGCAGTTTCGCCGCCGAATTCAACGCGAACGTTCGCATGATGATCGATCGCGGCTTGTGGTGGGTCGGCGAAGATCGTGGACGCCTGTGCTTTTTCTGTAACGCCGGGCCGCGCAGCACGCAAACGCTGCAACTGCAAGGCATTTGGGTGCCGCCGAAAATGCGCGGCCATGGTCTTGCAACCGCTGCGCTCTACGGCATTTGCGATGGGCTGTTGAACGAGGTGCCGTCGCTCAGCCTGTACGTAAACGGATTCAACGAACCCGCGCTGCGCTTATACGACCGCGTCGGCTTTCAGCAGCGCGGCGAATTTCAGACGCTGCTCTTTTAAGCCTTACCCTTAGCGCCGGAAAGCGCCCTCAACCCGCTCGGCTCCGCTCTCCACGGCGGCTTCCGTACGCCGGAAGAGATTGATAATCCAGCGGACGATCGCGATCAAACCGACGAGCGCGAGCAAAAAGATAATGAAGAATGTCCAGACCGCGGCATGCACCAAATGAACGACGAGCTGCTCCATGCGATTACCCTCCGATCAGGCGGTAACGGGGACTTGCGAGAACGCGGTAAGCGCGCGCGGAAAGCGCATGGTTACGGTAGTGCCGTGGCCGAAGCTGCTTTGCACGTTGATGCTTCCGCCATGCGCTTCCATGATCGTTTTCACGATAAAGAGACCGACGCCGCTGCCCTTTTGCTTCCAACTGGTACGATCCGAGCGCCAATACTCTTCGAAAATATGCGGCATCTCAGCTTCAGGAATACCTACACCGCGATCGCGCACCGCAACGCGTATGAAGTCGTCCTCATTGTCGATTAGAACATCCACCGGCTGCTCCGAGTACTTGACCGCGTTGCCGATAATGTTGTCCAGCACGCGCGTGACGTAAGAGCGATCGCCTTGCACCATCGCGGTAGGCGCGCCGTGATGCACGATGAACTCGCGCTCGATGCCGTAACGCTGCACGACACCCGCGACGATTTCGGAAACGTCGAACACCGCTTGCTGCAGTACGATCTTGCGTTCTTGCGCGCGCGCAAGGAGAATCGCATTGTCCGCCATTTCGGCGAGTGTATATCCCGCCGAACGGATCGAGCCGAGCAGTTCCGGATCGCCACGCCGTTGCGGGAAGTCTTCCAACAAGTGCGCCGCACCGATTAAGACGGCCAGCTGCGACTTAAAATCGTGCGCCAGCATGGCAAGCAGACGCGAGCGCCATTCGCTCAAGCGTTCCACTTCCTCACGCTGGCGCACGAGCGAGCGCACGAGATTACTTTCGCGATGAATGGCGCGGCGCTGAAATACGATCAGGAACGACGCGACGGTAAGCACCCACAGCACGGCGATGCCCGTGGACGCAAGCATAACGTCGTACATTTTTTGAGCTGCGCTTTGTTCGGCATCGATCGTCAGTGTCTGGATTTGTCTAACCAGCGCACGCATTTGGTTCATGAGCGTATTGCCGCGCCGTTCGATTTCGATGGCACGAGGCGTGTGTGGATTTGCGACGAGCGGTGCAGCTACGGCGGAGTGCCACGTCTTATGTAGCGCAACGAATTGCTGTAGGAGCGGTACGCCGGCCTTCAGATCTTGAGAACGCAGGTCGATCGTGAGCGATCGAACGCTCTCGGCGATCCGCGGATCCACCGCCTGATATGGCTGCAGAAAGAGGGGCTGTCCCGTCGCAAGATATCCGCGCAGCGCGCTCTCTTCATCTACTGCAAAACGAAGCGTCCTGCCCACGCGCAAGCGCACATCGGCCACGGAACGCATGCGGTTGCTGAGGCCGCGTATTTGGTACGTCGACCAAAGATTAATCAGCGGCAGTGAAACAATGACGATGAGAAAGGCCACGACGGAACGGCGCAACCCGTCCCACAAATGCGTCTCGTAGCTCATACACTCTAGGGGAGACGCAAACTCCGCCGGCACGATAAATGCAGTGCCGTCAGGCTTCTAAGGACCATTTCCCCTCCTTTTGTCAGGATAAGGGCGGCTGGAGAAGGTTGCGAGAACGCCCGGTGTGCTTTCGGTGAAGCCTATATTAAGACTTCCCCAGGCTCCATTCATTTATGCATGAAAACGTTTAGAAATCACCGAGAATTACATGGGCATTTCGTATCATTTAAGAACATCCGACGAAAACGTGACGTTCGCACCTGGAACAGAGACACCCGCCGGCAGCACAATAGCGCTGCAGTGAAGCCCTTTTTCTTCGTGGGCGTCTTGCTATTGTTGCCTGCAGCAGCGGCGGCTCACAACATCCCGATCATCGATGGCCACCTCACCGGAGGCAACGGGTTCGTCATGTGGTCGTCGATCGATACGAACCTCGACGCCCGGAATGTCGAACGGTCATTTTCCACGACCTTCGACGACCGCACGATTTGGTATGGCAAGGGGCCGCGCTACGTGCTGGCGCGCGCGGCGCTGCACTTCTTAGGAACGCCCTTCATTTGGGGAGGCACGACGCCGTCCGGATTCGATTGCTCGGGATTCGTCCAGCACGTCTTCGCCGAAATCGGGAAGCAGCTGCCGCGTACCGCAGATTACCAATTTGCGGCACTCCCGCACATTACTCGCCAACTCAAAACCGGCGATCTGGTATTCTTCCAGACATATGCGCCCGGCGCATCGCACGTCGGAATTTATTTGGGCAACGGCCGGTTCGTGCACAGCTCGCGCCCGTTCGTGCACATCAGCCGCTTGACCGATCCATACTACGCATCGCGCTATCTCGGCGC
>CAZHGH010000038.1:0-27763 GCA_964531205.1 uncultured bacterium | reverse complement strand
TTGCGCGCTGGTGGCTGACTTCGGCATTCAAATCGGCGATGCGGCTTTGTGGGATGCGGGTTTGACGGGCCTGCGTTTTATCCGCGAGACGTTGTAGCTCTGCGATACCTCAGGATGACGAACCGGCGCAAGCACCACCACGCTACCGTAACTGCAAACGACGCGATAGTGCCCCGCTTCTTCCGCAGCACGGATCTGCGGTAAAACGGTGTGCGCGAATTGCGCGTTGCCCCAATCGTTTGCGAATAGCAAATAGCCGTTAAATGCTGACGGCGCCCTCGGAAATTGCGTAATACCTGGATACGCAAGCGCGAAATGCGAGAGCCATTCATCGTGAGTTGCAACGGACGCATCGCGCGGGACACACGCTATCGCCCGCTCCGCGCCGGCGGTATGCTGATACGGTTCGGTCCGCAAGTAATGCAGTGGGTGCATCGGATTGAACACAATGAGAAATACACCGCACAGTACGACTGCGGTGCGCCACCATTGCACTGTGCGAAGGCGAAGCAGCGCGTCAGCACTTCCTAACAGCAGCCACGGCACTGCAAGTAAGATGTAGTGTTCGCCCATGCGCCAAACGCCGGCGTTGTTCGCAAACAGGATGCCCGCAAACGACGGCAGAGCCAGCAAACTCCAGCGCGAGAGCAGCGGCAAGAATGCAAGCGGCGCCAGCGCCTCGAGCACGTACGTCAATCGTCCGGCGATATCTTTGCCGGATAAGGAGACGCCGCCAGGTGCAAACACGTACGAATAAAAATGCGAAGGCGCCCACGGTCCGAAGCGCGGCAAAACGGCAAACACGTAGAACGCTAACGCGCCGATGCAAAGCAACGCGAGCCCGCTTCCCGCAATCGCATAGCTCCGGCGCGACGTGCGCAATCCGATAAACGCGAGAACGATGCCGAATACAACGAGTGTTGCGCAGGCATCCTCTCGAATCGTTGCGCCGGCCAGCGCGAATAGCGTAAACCACCACCAGCGCCGCACATCGGCCGCCCATACGAGAGCGAGGACGATAACCGGAAAAAACGAGAGTTCGTGAAACTCACTAAACGCGTTCGCCAAAAGCGGCGGGTAGATCAGCGCGAGGATGCTGCAGCGCAGCGCCCAGGTCTCATCCGCATGGCGTGCCACGATCGCGTAGAGTGGAACCGCGGAAAGCGATACCAAAGCGATTTGCGCGATTTGAATGCTCAGCGGCGAGCGAGTCAGCGCGACGAACGGCCACAAGAGGGCAAGAATGGGTGACCAGTGCGTGCGCAAATGCGTGCCGCCGGGTTCGACGGAGTTCGCGAAGCCGGCAAACGTGTTGATGATCGACTGCGCGAACGTGCCGGTATCCGAACCGTAGCTCCAGATCGCCCAGCGCACGTACGCAAGCGCGCTCATCATGGCAACGACGATCGCAATCGCAGCAACCAAGCGCCTTATCATCTGTGGCCCTCACACACAAAAAAGCAGCCCCGTGAATGATTCACGGGGCTGCGGGTTCGGGACCTGGCTAGGCGCTACTGGACGTGTGAAAGCGGGATTACGGTTTGCGCGTGCAGCGCGCGTTGGACGTCATCGTCCAGCGATGCCAAATGCGCGCGTGTCAGCAGATCGAGCCGGTTCGCTGATAGTGAAGTGCGAATCTGCTGATGCAGCTGTTGCAGTTCGTAGCGCGCGAGCGCCTGTGCATCTTGCGGCGTTCCCGGCACCGGCGTGCTCGCAAGGAACGAGAGTACCGATGCGTAGTTACGCTGCAGGTTGCGGCGTACCAGCGGAATGTTGCCTTTCACCGGATGAGAGATCTCGTTGTAGACCGCCGATTGCATCCACGTGAAGAGGTCCGTAATGTCCATGGTCTTGCCGTTGCCGTACTTGTACTGCATGTCATCCAGACGCTGCAGCGTCACCGGCATGAAGATGCGCGAGATCACGTTGTACTGGTAGCGCGACGCTAGTGCTTCCACCGAGATATCGTGACGCGACGCAAAGCTGCTGTTCCAGTCATCGAAACGGTACTGCGTTACGAGTTGCCGCAACAGGTACGGCGAGAAGTTCCACGCCTGCGCCGAGAAAACGTTGTTCTCGAGCACCTTGAACGCGCGGAGTTCCTCGCTGCGTGGAATCGCAGTCAGCGGCAAAGCAGCATGCGGATCGCCGCGGCGCGCACGGGAAACGTACTCGCCGCCGATATAGCGGCCGACGATACTCGCACAGCGTCCGTACTGCCCCACGATCGATCCGAATGCTTGACGCAGATCGTCATACGAGCCTTCCGTCCGCGGGAAGCGATGATCCACGCGCGAGAGCAGATCGTGTTGCAGTTTCATCTGCGTTTCGCACCATCCGATGTTGTCGTTCGACAGATCCCACTGCTGATTGCGAGGATCGACGGCCATGCCGAGCCCCCACAACGTGTCTTCGTCCGAGGAGTATGAAAACTTTGGATCGCTCCACTTCGAAGCCCATTGCCGCAACGTTGGAACTTCCGCCTGCGGATTGTGCGCGGCGGGAATCGGCGCATATCCCCAATGGATGACGTAATAGTCGTACGGTCCGAGAACCGTCTGGTAGTACTCACCTTGTCCGTGACCTTTCGGCCAGAGATTGATCGGCGAATATTCCATGACGGACGACGCTACGCCGTATTTCTGCGTAAACGCCGGACTGCGCAGCTGCGCGGCGGTGTATGCTTGCGATCCGATATAGTTGTGGCGCAGACCCCAATCGTGGCCCGACTCATGCAGCACGATCGACTCGAGAAACTCGTTCGCGAATTTATCGGGAACGTAGTAGCCGTCGGCGGAACCGTAAATGCTCAGCGCCGCCATGCCGTAGCTGAACTGCTCCCGCTCGCCTTGCGCGTACTCGGATGCGCTAAGCATCGGCTTTTGCATCTGCGCATCATCGTCAGCACGAGTCGGCTGTACGAAATTCGGATAAGCGAACTTACCGTAGCGCATCAGATCGCTGTCGATCACGATGCCGCTCTTGATCATCTCGCCGGTCTTGGGATTGTAGAGCAATTGCGCTTCCGCGAAGCCGCCCTGCTCTTCCGCAAGCCAGCGAACGACGTTGTAGCGAATGTCGTCGGGATCGAACGACGGATCGTTCGGCTGATCCTTCACTTCAACGACATTCGAAATGCCAAGCGGCAGAAACGCGTTGTTCCACGTCAGCAGCGCCTTGCGAATCGCCGGTTTATACCGGTCCGGAATCGTGTTGCTCAAATAGTACACGACCGGTTTCTTTGCCGGAGAGACCCGTTTGCTCGGATCCGACTTCTGCACGTTCCAGCGGACGATGTAATTTGCGTCTTTGTTGAAGGTGTCGTCGCTGCTGAAATCTTGGTGCGCGTTTGCAAAGTATCCGACGCGATCGTCGTACAGCCGCGGCATGTAGTTGTCGTCGGCCGGAAGTGCGGCGATGTTGTATTGAATCTGCAGCTGAATATTGCGTCCATCCGGAACCGCATCGATATACTGCGGATTCATGGAACTGAACGTCTGCTCCGCAACAATGGTCACGTTTTGCGGGAACGCTTTGGTAATCCCGAAATAGGTCTGCTGCTGATCCAAACGAAACGCGCCCATCGGATTGAGCATGCGGCCGCCGTTGATGTCGGTAAGCGCATCGGCGACGCCGGTGATGTCTTGCAAGAACGGTGATGCGTCGAAGACAACGTTCCCCGTCGCGTCATCTACCGACAAAACTTTCGCCACCCCGGCGACGCTGGGAGCCGTGCCGGCAGCCACCGCGTTCGCTTCACCGGTGTTTGGATTCGCGAGAAAACGCGTGGTGGGAAAGAGAATCGCAACGCGATTGTCTTGCTTGACGAAACGGATGATCCGGCAATTTTGCAGATCGGTCAGGCCAGAGAAGATTCCTCCGCTGCCGATACCGTTGATCGGCACGCCGAGTTCCACAAAATCGGTGTTGAATTGTTCTGGTTTGAGTTCGATTGCAACGTTGCCGTCTTTACGCCAAATCGTAAAGAGCCCGTGCTGCGCGGTGGCACCGTCCGTAAATTTCGCATACGGCAGCAAACTTGCCGACGGACTGGCAGTGGCAGCAGGTTTTGCAGCAGACGGTGCAGCTGTCGCTTTCACCGGCTGCGCAGCAAACGCACTGCCCGCGGCAGCAAATGCAAAAACAACGCTGCCTAGGAAGACTGAGGTTCTTCTCACCCTGTGTACCTCTATAAAGAAAGCACGAAGTACCGAGGCGATATCAACCCCGGCGTTCGTGCGTTCTTCAGGTACTGCGGGTGCTAGGCCTGCGTCTGGGCCGGTGTTTGCTTTCGTTGCGCCAACGCAAGCAAGCCGCCCGTAATGCCGCCCGCAACAGCGAGTGCGGTTAACGCGGGATGACGCAGTTTTTTATCGAGGCCGAAAAGCCGATCCAAGGAGAAAGCGCCGTATCCCGCCGACGCGAATGCCAATGCAGCGGCAGCGTACAGCATGGGAAGTTCGACACCGTTCTTCATCGCGAAAAAGCCGTTCTTCGCATGCACCGTCATCGCCGCAACGAGCATCCCTGAAATCATCCCCGCCGGTGCCAGCGGTCCTCCGAGTCCTAGCGCGACACCGAGCCCAGAGAACAGCTCGTTGTACGACGCAGCCATCGCATACTGTTCCGAAGGCTCAAATCCTAAACTGCTCATCATCTGCGCCGCGCCTTGCGGTCCCGGGCCTTCGAAGGTGCCGAACGCTTTTTGCGCGCCGTGCGCTGCAAATGCGAGTCCAACTGCCGCACGGCTGGTTAGTAAACCAATATCGTGTACCATGATTACCGCTCGTATACCCACCGCATGATGCCTCCAGCAAGCATGCGATGCTCGAGCGGATGTAAGCGCTCCATAATGGTCGCTTCGGTGTCGCCTTCCTCGAGTTGAAGTGGTTTGCGAACGAGAACCGGGCCGCGATCGGCGTCCAACGTCACTCGATGCGACGACGCACCGATCCAACGCGCACCCCACGTTAGCGCATCGCGTACCGCGCGCGCGCCGCGAAACGCCGGCGTAACGCTTCCGTCCGGAAAGGCAACGTCGTCCCGATCTTGATCGAGCGGCAGGAACGCCGGATGAATGTTGATGATGTCGGGAAACGCCGCAATAAACGCATCGTCCAACAGATGCATCCACCCGAGCAACAGCAGCAAATCGGGCTCTTCGCGCTGCAGCAATCGCCGAAGCTGCGCATCATACTCCGCACGCGTTTGCGTGTTACGATCCCAGGGCATTGACACCGCAGGAATGTTCGCATTACGAGCGCGCTGCAGCGCAAACGCGTCTTCCTTATTGCTGACGAGCATTGCGAGATCGAGCGGCAAACGCCCGGCTTGCACGCCGTCGATGACCGATTGGAAATTCGTACCGCTTCCCGAGGCGAGTACGATCGCGCGGTAACGCTTCTCGAGCCACGACGCCTTGTCAAATCGCTCCGCAACTTGCGCGCCGGAATGCTTCATATAATAGGCAATGAGCTTCTCGGGGCCGACGGCGGGAACGAGCGCACGCGCGTAACCGGCTTCGCGAAGCGATCCCAGGGCGACGACAAGCACGTTTGGTCCTAGATTAGCCGTTGCGCGGAATTCTGCCGCCACGCCAAACGGTCCGAAAATCCCCACGCCGGGTTGCGAGCCTAATCCGCGAAGCCAGGAAAACTGTAAACCGCGCGGATCGTACGTTGCAAATGCGGCGAAGCGATCGCCACGGCGCACGATGACGTTGCGGCCCGCGAATGCTTCGGAACTCCAAGTTCCGCCGAATTGTTCGTCGATCCAAGCGAGAAACGGATCGGGCGCGCGCTCCGTGCGTTCGACGGAGAAACCCGCAGCTTCAATGGCCCGCAGCGCGCGCGCTAATCCCTCCGCGCTAAACTGTTCGTCGCGCAGATCGGTAATGAGGTTCACCATAGTCATCGTGCGGGATGCACTACAACTTGCGGTTCGCCCGGACTTCGCGCTTCGATCCAGCCGACGACCTTCGCGCCGTTCACCGCTTGAACGGCTTTCGCTGCATCGGCAAGCGGTACGACGAGCGTATATCCGATGCCCATGTTGAACGTGCGATATTTTTCTTCGTGTTGAAGATGGCCGCGTTTCGCAAGTTCTTCGAAGATTGCGGGCACAGTCCAGCGCGATTGTTCGAAGATCGCTTTCACATTTTCCGGAAGCGTACGGTTTACGTTTTCCAACAATCCGCCGCCGGTGATGTGCGCCATCACCTTCACCGTCGCAACCTTTTGGATCGCGCGCACGTCGTTGTAATATGACGGGTGCTGCGCGAGCAATGCATCGCCGTACGTCGTTCCATCGAACGGTTTGGAATATTCGTCCGCGGAAATGAGTTTGCGCGCCAGCGTGTAGCCGTTCGTGTGCAAGCCATGCGACGGCAAACCCACTATTGCATCGCCCGGCTGCACGTCATTCGGATTCGGCACCTTACCGGTATCGACGATGCCGACAATCGTGCCGGCCAAGTCGAAATGTCCCGGCGCGTAGAGGCCGGGCATTTCCGCCGTCTCACCGCCGAGCAGCGCGCAATTGTTTGCACGGCATGCGTCGAAACAGCCGCTGACAACTTCAGCCGCTACAGCCGGTTCGAGTTTTCCGACCGCAAAATAATCCAAGAAAAACAGCGGCGTCGCATTCACCACGAGAATGTCGTTGACGCAATGATTGACGAGATCCGCGCCGACGCCGTTATACCGCTGCATCTCAGCAGCGATTAAGATTTTCGTGCCGACGCCGTCCGCCGAAGCGACGAGCGCGCGTCCGTCCTCGCCCGGAACGCGGAACAGGCCGCCAAATCCGCCGATGGCATCCATCTGCAAGGGATGGCGCCAGACCTTTGTCACATCCTTATAGCGCGCTACCGCCTCGTTGCCGGCGGCTATATCAACGCCCGCCTCCGCGTATGCGTCGCGCGTGCCAGGGTTGTTCATATCCGCTCTCCAAAGATGCTAGTCGCCATTGCGGCCCTAGTCTTTCACCCTTTCGAAAGGTTGACCATGCAAGTTCGTATCGTCGCCGATGCGCCCGGGTCTGCGCGTGTCGGAGCGCTCGTCGTCCCCGTCTTCTCCGGAACGCCGCTTGACGGCGTTTCAAAAACCGTCGACGGAGACACCGGCGGCGCCCTGAACGACATTCTCACCAGCGGCGAAATCAAAGGAAAACTCTGCGAGCTGAGTTTGGTCCACGCGCACGACAAGCCATATAAGCGCGTATTGTTGATCGGCCTGGGTGAGGCGGACAAGTTCGAACCGTGGATGCTTGCGCGCTATGCCGGCGCAGCGGTGCGGTATTTGGGACGCCGTAACGTCCGCGACATCGCGTTCGCGCTTCCTTCACAGGTCAAAGGCAATGAAGCCGCAAGCGCGTCGTTCTTGATCGAAGGCGCGGTCGCGGGCAGCTTCGATACGTCGCTCTATCAAAAAGATCCCGAACGCCGCAGCGCCGCGGACAACGTCACGATTTTGGCGGAAGGACTCGATCAAGCCGCGCTTGGCAAAGGCGTGGAACGCGGTCAAATTCTCGGCGACGCGATCAACTTCGCGCGCCGTCTTGCAATCACGCCGGCGAACGATATGACGCCGGCGATCTTAGCCGACGAAGCAACGAAAGCGGCGAAAGAAACAGGCCTCGAGATCGATGTTCTTGATGAAGCGCGCTGCCGCCAATTGGGCATGGGTTCGTTTCTTTCCGTCGCTCAAGGAAGTGCGCAGCCGCCGAAATTCATCGTGCTGACGTATAAGGGCGATCCCGGCGACAAAGAATTGCTCGCGCTCGTCGGCAAAGGCATTACGTTCGACACCGGCGGCATCTCAATCAAACCCGCTGAGCGCATGGAAGAGATGAAATACGACATGTCGGGCGGCGCCGGCGTCATTGCAGCGATGCGTGCGATCGCTCAACTCAAGCCGAAACTCAACGTGGTCGGAATCGTTCCTGCGACGGAAAACATGCCCGGCGGAAAAGCAACGAAGCCCGGTGACATTTTCACGGCGATGAACGGCAAAACGATCGAAGTCATCAACACGGACGCCGAAGGCCGCTTGATTCTCGCGGACGCACTGTGCTACGCGGACAAACTTGGCGCGACGAAAATCGTCGACGCGGCAACGCTCACGGGCGCCTGTGTCATTGCACTCGGCCACGCCGCCAGCGCTGCAGTGAGCAACAACGACGAGTTCGTACAGCAATTCCTTGCAGCGGCGAAACCGAGCGGTGAGCGTTACTGGCAGATGCCGTTGTACGACGATTACAGCAGCCAGATGAAGAGCGACATCGCCGATCTGAAGAACACCGGCGGACGCCCCGCAGGCACCTTGACGGCTGCAGCGTTCCTCAAGGCGTTCGTCGACGACAAGCCGTGGATTCACCTCGACGTTGCAGGCACCGCGTACCTGGACGGCGAGTCGGCATGGCAAGCCAAAGGCCCGACCGGTACACCCGTGCGCGCATTCGTTGCGTTGGTGGAACAGCTTGCCGGTTCACCGGTTATTCACCCCAACGGCACGCGGGCCACTGTAGGCGTCTAAGCAACACCGGCACAAATGCAAAGCGCCGTGAAATGTTCGCGGCGCTTTTTCATTTACGATACCAAGCCGTCGCCTTTGCGCAGCACTTCTTTTAAGAACCAGCGCTGCTTTTGATAGTCTTGAACCAAACGCGTGTACAGATCGGCCGTGCCGATGTCGTCGACAGCGGTAGCGGTTGCAGCGTCAGCATGGAGCTCGCGGATGGCGATGTCGAGATTCTCAACCGCTTCTGAAATCATGTCGCGCAACTGAGAAGCGCTTTCGGACGGACGAACCGTTGCCGCCGGAAGATACGCCGCAGGGTTCGCAAGCGGCGAACCATCGATCATCAGCGCCCGCTCGGCAAACTCGTCGATCATCTCGAGCACTTGCGTCGCGTGCTCGTCGAGCAGCAGATGGATATCGCGGAAGAGCGGCCCGTATGTGAGCCAATGATACTTCTTATAGTTGAGATACAGCACCAGCGCGTTGGCCTGCTGGCGGTTCAGGGTAGCCACGACGGCGGTGGCGGCCGGGGAGTCCTTCAGGGTATTCATGAGGCCCATAACCCTTCATAGTGAAAATGGTTTTCACTTTTCTTGGGAAGATAACCGGGGTCACGAAACGAGGACCTCGAAACGGGCAGCTTATGAGGCGAGTCGTCGTTTCCATAGCGGCCCTCCTTCTATTGAGCGGAGCCGCTCCGAAGGTCGTGCCCGTGAACTATGATGCGTTCGGCATCGCCGTTTTTCAAGCTGCCGCACGCGAATCCAAGACGGACAACGTCTTCGTATCCCCCGTGAGCATCGGTGTTGCACTTTCAATGGCGGCAGACGGCGCACGCGGAGCCACGCGCACCGCGATCTTGCGCGGCTTGAACGTCGATTCGAAGAACCTGGCGGGCAAAAATGCCGCGCTCATCTCAGCGCTCGAGCAGAACCATGACGCGGCGATAGGCGTAGCTAACGCTCTCTGGTTTCGGAGTGATATACCTCCTCGGCCGGCTTATGCAAGGCTGCTCAACTCTGCGTATCGCGCATCCGCGCAAGCGGTGCAATTCGGGAGTCCTTCAGCAGCCGATGCAATAAATGCATGGACGAAGCAACATACGCTCGGCCTTATCGACAAAATCGTCGAAACGACGAATCGCAACGATTTTGCGTACTTGACGAACGCGCTTGCCTTTCAAGCGAAATGGACGTCGCAATTTAAAAAGAGCAATACGAAACGCGCATCCTTTACCGACGCGGACGGCACCAAACACGACGTCGACATGATGACGCAGACCGGCACGTTCTCAACGCTCGACGTGCAAACATTCAGCGCAATTCGTCTTCCGTACGGCAACGGTGGTTATGCGGCGTACATTATGCTGCCGCGTACGAACGACGTCGATGCCATCGTCCAAAAGCTCACGCCGGTCGGATTTAACACGATGGCGAAGTCGGCGCAATCCGGGCGCGTCGCCCTGTCTCTGCCGCGCTTCACGGCACAATACGATGCTTCCCTTGTCCCAATTCTCAAAAGCCTCGGAATGGGAATTGCGTTTTCGGATCGCGCGGATTTCTCACCGATGCACGCGCCGCCGCCGCACCTGCGGATCTCGCAGGTACGCCACAGCGCTTACGTGCGCGTCGATGAGGAAGGAACGACCGCCGCCGCGGCTACGTCCGTCGGGATCACTACGACCGCCGTGGAGTTGGCGCCGAAGACGTTCGTAGTCGATCATCCGTTCGTGCTTGCGTTGCGCGACGAGCGTACGGGCACGCTCCTTTTCGTAGGAGCCATCCGCAAGATTCCGGCGCTGCCCTCGGCGTCGCCGTCGCCCTAGAAGCATCTCTCACAAGATCCGGGTGGTTGTAGGGAGCAAGGCGCTCGTACACTGACATGGCAATGGACACTGATTATCAACGGATCGAACACGCGATCCGCTATCTCACAGAAAATATCGAGTCGCAACCATCGCTCGACGACGTCGCGGATACCGTCGGACTGAGTTCGTTTCACCTTCAGCGCCTGTTTCGACGATTCGCAGGTGTAACGCCGAAACAGTTCCTTCAGCATTTGACCGTCGAACGCGCGAAAGACGCGTTGGACGCGTCGCAAAGCGTGCTCGACGCATCGCTCGCCGCAGGGCTGTCGGGCCCCGCGCGTTTGCACGATCATTTCGTAACGCTCGAAGCGATGACGCCCGGCGAATACAAAAGCGGCGGCGCAGGCTTGGAGATCCGGTACGGCACGGCGCAAACGCCGTTCGGTGAAATCTTCGCGGCGCAAACGCCGCGCGGTACCTGCGCACTTTCGTTTACTGAAAACGCAGGCGCCGGCGAACAGGAAGCGCTGCGCAATCAATGGTTCGCAGCCAATCTCGTGCGCGACGATGCGGTTGCGCAGCGCGCTGCGCAGCACATTTTTGAAGGAAGCACGCCCGAGCGGCCGCTCCGCCTGATCGCTGCCGGCACGAATTTCCAAATTCGCGTTTGGCGCGCATTGCTCGAAGTACCGTTTGGCGCAGTGCGGACGTATCAAGAAATCGCGCGCGCCATCGGCGCACCCGGCTCATCGCGTGCCGTCGGTAATGCGCTTGCCGCTAACCCGATCGCCTATCTCATTCCGTGCCATCGCGTTATTTTGAGCACGGGCGCTGTCGGGCAATACCGCTGGCAACCGTTCCGGAAGCGCGCATTGCTCGCTTGGGAGCGCTCGCGCAGCGGAATCGCTTAATCGTAGAAAGAAGGCAGTAACGTGGATACCAGCAGTGCCCGCCCGTACGCACCGGAAAAGGGCACTTCCGTACGCCGGGTCACCGCGGGGGCGATCAAACGGCGAAAGAACCGGACGATTTTTCCCGTCGTTACTGCCTATGATGCGCCGTTCGCGGAGTATGCCGAGCGCGCGGGCATCGACGTTATTTTAGTTGGAGATTCGCTCGGCAACGTCGTGCTGGGCTACGACGAAACGACGCCGGTAACGATGGAAGACATGATCCATCACGCGCAGGCTGTAACGCGCGGCACCTCGCGCGCCCACATCATGGTCGACATGCCGTTCGGCTCGTACCAAGTCAGCGATGAAGACGCCGTGCGCAATGCGATTCGTTTGGTTAAAGAAGGCGGCGCTTCGTCCGTGAAAATGGAAGGCGGCATACCGGTCGCAGAGCGCATTCGTGCAATTTACGGCGCCGGCATTCCCGTGGTCGGACACATCGGCGTCATGCCGCAAACGGCGAGCCTCGGTCCGGGCTATAAAGTGCGCACGAACCGCGAACGGCTCATCGCCGAAGCGCGCGCGATCGAAGCTGCCGGCGCATACGCGATCGTATTAGAGGTGGTCGAGCGCGACGTTGCGCGCGAGATTACGCAAGTCTTGTCGATTCCTACGATCGGTATCGGTTCCGGTCCGCATTGCGATTCGCAAGTGCTGGTTTTGCACGACGTGCTCGGCATGTATCCCGAATCGCCGGGATTCGTCAAAAAATATGCGGACATCGGCACTTCGGCAACCGCAGCATTACACGAATACGCCGAAGACGTTAAAGAGAAGCGGTTCCCGGAGTAATTTTCCTAGACGGCCGCGCGCGGTTCGTAAGTAGACGGAACGTTCGGATAGACGCCGGTTAAACAGCCGACACACATTTCGTTGCGGTCGCGGCCCGTCGCCTCGATAAGCCCTTCAAGGCTGAGATAACCCAGCGAATCGGCCCCGATCTTCTGCCGTATCTCTTCGATGGTGTAGTTCGCCGCGATCAGTTCGTCGTACGTCGCCATGTCCACGCCCAAATAGCACGGATGTTTGATTGGCGGCGAGGTCACGCGCACGTGCACCTCTTTCGCCCCGGCGTCGCGAAGCAATTGCACGATGCGTGGCGTCGTCGTCCCGCGCACGATTGAATCGTCTACCACGACCACGCGTTGACCCTGAAGATTCTCGACGACGGGATTGAATTTCAACTGCACGCCGCGGCTGCGCATGCGCTGGTCCGGGCTGATGAACGTTCGGCCGATGTAGCGGTTTTTGATCAGCCCTTCGATGTATGGCAAATCTGCTTCGGCAGCGTATCCGATACCGCCCGGCACGGCCGAGTCGGGAATCGCCATCACGACGTCCGCGTCGACCGGATGCTCGCGCGCGAGTTGCTGCCCCATGCGGTAGCGCGCCATATAAATCGATTGATCGTTGAGCTTCGAGTCCGGACGCGCAAAATAAATATACTCGAACATGCACAGCGCCGGCGGCTCGTGCAAATCGACGCGTTCCGACTGAATGCCGTCCTCGTTGATGCGTAAAATTTCGCCGGGTTCGAGTTCGCGTTCGTACGTTGCGCCGATTGTCGAAAGTGCGCACGACTCGGATGCAACGACCCAGCCGTCGTGATACCGCCCCAGGCACAGCGGACGTACGCCCCAGGGATCGCGAAACGCGTATAATTCGTCGTCCGTGCACAACACAATCGAATAGGCGCCGCGTGCCCGTTGCAGCACGGTTTTGATGCGATCCATCATCGAGCCGCCGGCCTCGACGATCACCTTCGCCATCACTTCGGAGTCCGATGTGGCTTGAAGCGTGACCGTGGGAGAAAGCGATTCGCGCAGCTCGTCCGTGTTCGTAATGTTGCCGTTGTGCGCAAACGCAAAATCACCGATGTCCGTACGCTCCAGCAGCGGCTGCGCGTTTACGACGATCGACGATCCTGTAGTGGAATAGCGCGTATGCCCGGTGGCGATATGGCCGTTCAGTTGGCCTAGAATCTCTTCGTCGAAGATCGCACCGATCAGACCCATCTCTTTGTGCGAGCGGATCGTTCCGCCGTCGGCCGCGGCGATGCCCGCAGACTCCTGTCCGCGGTGTTGCAACGCATACAATGCGAAGAATGCCAGCCGGGCCGCGTCATGGCCCGGGGCAAAGACGCCGGTGATGCCGCACATGAGAGGCTTATTCTACCGCTAAGGGAGCCTGTCCGTCAGTAAGATCAGTCGTCGCTCCGCCGGTTCCCGAGCAATTGCAGGATAGCCAAGAAGATGTTTATCGCATCGAGGTAGATCTGCACGGCAAGTTGGACGGGCGTAAAGCCGTCACCGCCGGCACGAATCCGCGCGAAATCGATGAGCACCAGAAACGTGAAAATGGCCAGCGTCAGCCACGCATACGTCCCGGGATGAACCCAATGCGTGAATGCGGAGATAATCCCGACGAGCACGAGGCCGATTAGCGCGAGAAAAGCGTATCCCTGAAATCGGCGCAGATCCAGTCCCGTCGCATAGACGATGCACGCAAGCGCCAGCATTCCAAGCCCGGTTGTTCCGGCGGCTTGAACGACGACGTCGGGACCGATCGTCTGCACGTAATGCGTGATGACTGGCGCAATGCCGATGCCTTCCAGAAACGCGAATGCGTAAAACAGCGTGAGCGAGAGCGCCTCATTCGCGCGTGTCGCATTGATGCCGATGAGCACCAAGAAGCCCACGATCAAAGCAATGAGCGCCGCGCCGTAGCTTACACCCTGGAAGAGATACGATGCGGCCGCCGTGATGAGCAGACCAAGCGCCGTAATGCCAAGCACCTGTCCCAGCAGAGTTTGAACGGGAATCGCCGGCGCGTACCCATATCCGAAGGGACGTTGCGGCGATTGAAAACGCATTGCCATACGCTGCTAATAACCTCCGGTGGAGTAGGAAGTTTCAATTGAGGCAGTACGGCGCGGTTCGCGACGGCCCGCGCTTGTAACTTGACCGAGATCATCAAAGAGGTTAACGCACCGAGCAACCGAACGGCTAGCTGCCTTGACGTGGGCAGGCCATTGCGTCCGGTCTGGCGGTCAGCACATGAAGTGCATCCTGAGCAGCTAGAGGCATTCGATATGGAATACGCGATACGGGACACCGCAGCTATCGTTACGATGTTGAATGGCATCGTACTGATCGTTCGGGCGCGCAACGCCTCCTCGTTGGTATTGTTCATGCTTCTTGCGGTCCTCGTATGGTTAATGCTGTTCCGCGGTGCTCCGCACGTTGCGACGAGCATTGGCATGATCATCGTGTTCGGCTACGTCTTCGTAACTTCGGTCGGCGTCATTTCCACGAGAACGAGATCAACGTGGAACCAGAACGTGGTTCGTTTCTTCTTCGGAAAACGTGGCGAAGAACGTTGGATGGCGGCCCTGAACCGAACCCATGACAGGGAGGTTCGCGCAAAGGAAAAGGGAGTTTCCGTCGTCGAGATTCTCAAACAAGATACTGCAAACGAACGCGAAAACCGGACGTAGTGATACGCAAGGAGACCGTGCGACGTACGCGGTCTCCTTATTTCTTCACCGCCGAAACGCTGGACGAAGCGGCCGATGAACTTGCACAGCCCACCTTTACACCGAACATATGTTCGATGTATCCTAAACGCATGCGTGGTGTCGAGATCGTCGAAGCGCCGGCGAAGTCGGTTCTGAACCGCGTCAGCGGCATGCCGTTTGAGTGGTCTATCAACCCCTATCGCGGGTGCTACCACCAGTGCGTGTTCTGCTACGCCCGGCGGACCCATTCGTTTCTCGATGAAGATGGCGTCGATCGTTGGGGCAGCCGCATCTTCGTAAAGACCAACGCGCCGGCCGTTCTCCGCACCGAGCTCGCAAAACGGTCGTGGACGCACGAACAAGTCGCAATCGGAACCGTGACCGATCCGTATCAACCGCTCGAAGGCCGTTATCGTTTGACGCGCGGAATTCTGCAAGCGCTGCGCGATTATGATACACCGGCCTCCCTTATCACGCGCTCCCCGCTCGTAATACGAGATATCGATGTCCTTGGGCAACTCGCTCGCGTAGCGGGCGCGTCGGTATCGATTAGCATTGCAACGATGGACGAGCGGCTCGCACGCGAGATTGAACCGACGGTAGCGCCGCCGCAGAAACGCCTATTTGCCGTGCAGAAACTCGCGCTCGCCGGAATTCGCGTCAACGTCGCGCTCGCGCCGATTCTTCCGCATATCACCGACGCTCCGGAAAACATCGACGCGGTCGTGCGCGCCGCTCGATCTGCAGGCGCCGCGAACGTTTGGCACAACACGTTGTATCTGCACGAAGTGACGCGCGATGCATTCTTCGGTTACTTAAAAACAAGACGCCCGGAACTCATCGCAGAGTACGCCAATTATTATCGCGGTAAGTATGCACCCCGCACATTGCACGATGAAATCGATTCGCGCGTGCACGCGGCATTGCGCCGTCATCCTGGACATGCTGCGCCGTCGATCGAGCCGCCGGCACCAAGGCAGATCAGTCTCCTTTAGTACAAAGGCGCCTAGCCGCCCGCTCGCCAACTCTCCTAGCAACAAGATTCTGGGAGATCTTCATTATGACGCGGGTGTTTTTTGTCATTCTGCTCCTCGCCGGCTCGTGCGCCGCTCCCTCATTTGCGGCCGCGAAAGACTTGGACTCGCCGCCTGCCGGCGTGACGCCGTGCAACGTCACGCTTTCACAAATCCTGAAAAACTACACTGTAGCGACCGGCAAACGTGTCGCGGGCACAACCGATACCAGCTTCGAGACGTGGACGTTCAGCAAAGCCGGACTAAACGGTACAGAAACGCTTGTACGAAAAGGTCTCGACTATTATTCGCGCATCACCCAAGGGCCACTTGTCGACGAGTACGGCCAACTTCTCGGCCACCGCTGGCATCGCGATGCGAACGGTGTAGTTTCACCGGTTCAATCTGTCGACTATACGAGCTTCGAAATGTTGTTGTTTACGGACTCGTTCAACGACGCGGCAGATCCGAAGAACGATGTAAAGATCCTCGGTGAAATTGAGGATCCGCAACCGGCGTACGTACTCGAAGTTAAACTCACCGGTGAAAAACATCCCGAGTGGGTGTACTACGACAAGAAGACCGGCTTAATCGATCGTATCACGCGCGTCATCGACGGCGAGCACGCGACGGTTTCGTACGACGATTACCGCACGACGAAAGGCCTGACACAGCCGTGGCACTTGCACTACACCAACGGCGAAAGCGCGCTCGATAACGACTTCAAACGCAAAACGCTCACTATAGGCGATCCGGTCAACATAAGTCAGTTCGGCATCCCCGCAACGACGCTAGGGTTCGAATACTACAACGGGCACGTGTCCATCCCGGCAAAAGTTTTCCGGGACTATTGGCCGATCGATATCGGCCACGACCGGTACCACGTTGCCGTTTCGCCGACGCTGGTCGTGCGCCTGAACGTCGGCGGCCGCGGCTTGGATTTTGCGGTGTCCGCCGCGGAACCCGATACGCTCATCGACTTCGACGTCGCCCAGGAACTCGGCTTGCCATCGTACGGACAAGTCACGCATGCGAACGGCAGAAGCATCCCGTACGATACGATCTTGCCGCAGGCGGATCTTGGCGGATTGCTGCTGCGCAAGATCGCAGTCCGCGCCACGCCGTTTCACTATCATCTCAACGGTGAAACGAAGGTCGTTGGAATGATCGGTTACGATGTGCTGTCATCCGGCGTCTTCAAGATCGACTACGATAATCAAACGCTCGACCTGTATCCGCCGAAAAGCTTCGAGGGCGACTCCCCGATTAGCGATGCGTATATGCTGCCAATCGGTTTCGATTCCGGCTTTCCGTTTTTTAAAGGCACCCTCGACTCGCACGATAGCGAAAACATCTTATTTGACAACGACTTTATGATGTCGTTCGTCTTCGGCAACTTCACCGATCGTTATCCGGAATCGGTAAAGGACGTCGTCACCGGAAAGGATCACGGCGACGCGACGATACCATTCGCTGATTCAAAAGGGTATGGCAAAGACGTTCACGTGTGGCTCGGCAATATTCCTGACATCCGTTTCGGGCCCGCCCACTTCTTGAATTTCCAAATCATAGCGGCGGACGGCGACATACAATTCGGCGGTCACGATATCGACGCGGTCATGGGCGGCGATTTGTTGCAGTACTACGATATCTACCTCGACTATCCGCACAGCCGCATTTTTCTCAAACCGAACAAGTCGTTTTTCAAAGCATTCAAAGTCGAGGTTGAAAAGTGATGCGCATCGCCGCTACCGTATCGCTGGCTTTGCTACTTTTGCAAAATGTTGCATTAGCCGACGAAAATCCGACGGCGCAGCCTGCGGGCATCATGCCGACGACGATGACGCTCAAGAAACTCCTCACACTACATGAAAAAGCCGGCGGCCGCCTCGCGATAGGAACACCGCATACTCGCGCAGCGACTTGGAGCATCGAGCAAGGTACGCTGACTGGAACGCTCACTTCGACGTTTTCCGGAAAAGACTATCGCGAAGATACGGCACTTGGACCCTTTCATAGCGCGGAAGGCCGGCTCGACGGCAAAAAATGGCAGCAAAACCGTAACGGTTTGACGCGGACGATCAGCGGCGTTCACCAGCGCGACACGGTCAATGAGTATGCGCTCGCACATGCGCTGGCGCCGGATAGCGGCGTCACGCTTCTGGGTGAGGTCGTATCGCCCATAGATGCATACGTTGTGAAGGTGGATCCCAAGGGTGGGCGCATCGAGTACGTTTTCTACGATAAGTCGACGTACGCAGTCGTACGCGACGAAAGCGCGCTAGAGGGTCAACGGGTCATCTACACCTACGATGATTTTCGTGTGACCCAAGGCGTGAGAGAAGCTTGGCACACGCATCGCAGTAATGGATTCAAAGACGACGACCAGGACTGGAAGATGCAATCCCTCGTGTGGGGCGCCGGCATCGATCCGGCAAAGCTGGCGATTCCGCCCAGCGCAGACACATTGTCGCTGAATGCAAATCGCGTTACGTTGCCGGCGAAGCTCAGCGGCGACCGCGTCATCCTAACGGCCCAGATCGGCTCGCACAAAGTCAACTTGCAATTGGATTCAGGCGCATCGGGCATTTTGCTCAATCGCGCCGTTGCCGATGCAACGGGCGTAAAATCGTACGGTCAAAAAACCGAAGTTACCGCCGGGCAGTACCTCGCCGCGGATTCGCTTATTCCGAAAATTGATTTCGGCGGCGTCGCGACCATGCAAAACGTTGCTGCGGAAGTGGCACCATATAACGGAGATACGTACGACGGCTCACCCGTTGCGGGTCTGATCGGATACGACTTTATCGCGGGGTCGGTCGTGCACATCGATTACGTAAAGGGCGTCGTCGACGCTGTCGCGCGGGCAACGTTTACACCGCCCGCCGGTGCGATTGCATTGCCGATCCGGCTTGACGATGGAGTACCAATTATCGACGCGCGTATCGGCAAGGCGATGGGTCACAATTTTATCGTCGACACGGGCGCGGATCGCAGCATGATCTTCTCCGCTTTTGCCGATGCGCATCCGCATGACGTCGCCGATCAGGGCCTCGGGCAAACGATGACGGCGTCGTTTCCCTTCATTAGTAATATTTTGGGCGTCGGCGGAAAAGTTGAAGTGCGCCCGGTGCAAGTACCGTCTCTCGGAATAGGCTCGATCGTGCTGCCGGACTGGCTGTTCCAGGTCTCGCGAGATGCGCCGTCGTTCGAAGGTGAGGACTACGACGGACTCATCGGTCAAGACGTGCTTCGCAATTTCGACGTCTATTTCGACTACTCTCGCTGCATGATGTACTTGCTGCCGAACGACCGCTACCACCAGCGCTGGGGCGAGACGGGTAGAATACCTCCGCTGCATACGCAGTGGGGGAGGTCTCATGCACGAGCACGTACGCGGTAATCCGAATGCCGGAATCGTCCTCGTCGAGTATGCCGATTTCGAATGTCCGTATTGCGGCATGGCGTACCCATATGTAAAACGCGTCGGGCAGCGATTCCATGAAGTACTCGCGGAGATTTTCCGCCCCTTCCCGTTAACGCAAATTCATCCGCATGCGATGGACGCGGCAAAAGCCGCGGAAGCCGCGGGGCTCCAAGGCAAGTTTTGGGAAATGCACGACGTGCTCTTCGAAAATCAGCGGCGGCTGGATGACTCGGCGCTGCTTGAGTACGCTAAGGCGATCGGGCTCGATACCGAGCGGTTTACTCGCGACTTCACAGGTCCGGAGGTTATCGATCGTATCGAGCGCAGCGTGCAGCGCGGTTTAGAAGAAGGCGTGCGCGGAACGCCGGCCTTCTTTTTAAACGGCACACCTCTCGAACTCGAGAACTTCCAAGATCTCGAGCCCGCCGTAGCGCGCGTCGTCGCACAATTTACTCCGGCAAAATAAGAGGACTGTCCGCGACTTAGCAACGGTACAGTGGTCGTCGCGAACTGGACGCTTCCACTGTACAATTTCGTGCATGATTCGCTTTTATTTTGCCAGCAGTATCGATGGCTACATCGCCACGCCCAATGGGGGCCTTGACTGGCTCACACCATACCAGAGTAACGATTTGGGGTTCGACGACTTTTTGAATGAACTTTCGGTCGTCGTGATGGGACGCCATAGTTATGAAACGGTCGCATCGTTCGGCGCTTGGCCTTATCGAATCGTGCCCGCGATTGTCCTCACATCAAAGCCTTTTCAACCAACTTTTGAAAATGTGGCTGTGCACGCCGGCACGTTTGGCGATCTCTTAGAGTTACTGAGGAATCGCACTGAGGCAGGGGACGTGTGGGTCGAGGGCGGACAGACGATGTCTACCTTTCTGGAAGCGAACAGTGTTGACCTAATAGAACACTACACTGTGCCGGTCGCTATTGGTAGCGGTATTCCGATGTTCGGTGTTCTTCAGCGCCCAATGTCGTTTATCACTAAAACGGTTCAGCACTTCAAATCCGGCGTCGTAAAACACGTCTATGTACCCGTCCACTCCGAGCGGTAAATCCCGTAAACGTAGATCGGTACGCCGAAGCGATTTTCGTCGAGCCGCTTGAGGCGCTTCATTCCATTTCGCTCAGCAACGGCGATGGAACGACCATTTGCAACGGCAATAAACGAAACGATACGGTCGACGCCGAGGTGCCCGACAAAGATGCCGTCGTGACGGCGCTCAACAGCAAAAAGCGAATAGCCGAAGCGATCGTAGGCCGCTAAAATCGCATCCAGCCATTTGCGCGCTCCTTCCCAATCGAGCACTTTCGGATAATGGCGCATCACTTCCGGATCGCTTACCATCTGGTGTAAGTGCTCCAGATCTGACTCGGTAAATCTACGCAGCCTTAAGCGCTCGGTCTCGAACATGCCTTACTGCGAGTCGTCATGCCATCGTCGAAAGTTCGTCTATTGGCTGAATCGCGCGAAGTTCGCAATTAAAATGAGCACCGAGCGCTCACTTTTGGAGTCGTGCCTTCCACTGCCGCGGCGTTCGGGTGATTCGAGCCACGGCATGATTGTAAGCCGATGAAATTCGCCTAGTTCAGGCATCGCCATACGTTTTTACCTCAATGCCATAATATCTGGTCTGCTATGGGCACTCGGACCGCACGGATGCTGAGCCATCTGCGCGGCCCGAGGGAATTATTGAACCAGAGAGTCGTCCACGGTTCGTCCACAAAAAGACGGTCAGGAGGGAAGATCTCCCTCTAGACGAGACGTAGACGCTGTCTATGATACCTTGCACGCGGTAAAGGAAAAGTACATGCGCGTACGATTCATTAGCGCGGCAACGGCCGCGGCTGTTTTCTCTTCCGCCGTGCCTGCTATCGGCGCTGCGCCGCTTTCCGCTGAAAGTTTTGCCTATAGCAAAGTTACCGCCGTTCAGCGTTCGACCCCTCAATGCACTGCCGGCGTTTGCACCACGCCGGTGCGTTTCGCGGGTGCCACGGGGACGATCGAAGGCATTGTTGTAGCACCTGCAAAGCGGCGCGGCCCCGCAGGCGGTGTGCTTTTCGTCCACTGGCTTGGGGATGATCCGAAGACCACGAACCACACGGAATTTCAGCAAGACGCGCACGATCTTGCAAGGCACGGCGTCGTTTCGCTCCTGATTGATACACCCTGGGCGCAAAAAGACTGGTTCATGACGGTCAGAAAGACGGCGACTGATTATGCGATGTCCTTGGACATCGTTAAGGACTTACGCGCATCGCTTGATGCGTTGATGACGTTCAATATCGATCCGCACAGGCTCGCCTATGTAGGCCACGACTTCGGAGCGATGTATGGGGGAATACTTTCCGCGGTGGATAACCGGCCGAAATACTTTGTCTTAATGGCCGGTACGAGCACTTTTGCACAGTGGTTCTTATTAGGAAAGAAACCAGCGGACATCGACGCTTATCGTGACCAGATGAACGTTCTCGATCCACCGCAATATCTTGCGCATGCGACTGCTGCGTCATATCTCTTGCAGTACGCCACGAAGGACGTCTACATCAACGCTGAGCAAGCGCGTGAGTTCTATGATGCCGTGCCCGCACCGAAGCTCGTGGGGTTCTATAATGCCGATCATAGCTTGAACGTGCCCCAAGCCCGTATCGATAGAAACCGCTGGCTGTTGAGCGTACTTACCGCTGATTGATGCTTTCAATCGAGCTTTTTGGCGACGTCGTCCTTCGGCACAACGGCAGCGTCTTGGCATTCAAGGCGCCACCGCGAACGTTGCCGTTGCTGGCTTACATCGTCCTGCATCGTAAGGAAGTGATTGCGCGCGAGCGCATTGCTGCCCAGCTGTGGCCGGACGATCCGGAGAACGCTGCGCTCGGGAATCTGCGGCGGCACCTTCATTACTTAAAGAACGTTCTGCCGGCAAACGCCGGCGAATATATTCTCATCGACCGGCGGACGTTGCAATGGAATCTCGATCTGCCGATGTGGCTCGACGTCGAGGCCTTCGAAGCCGCGTCAGCCGACGAAAGCCGCATTCAAGAGGCTATCGAGCTGTACCGCGACGATTTGCTGCCGCTTTGCGAAGACGATTGGATTTATTTCGAGCGCGAACGTCTACGTAACGTACAAACGCTGAACCTCGAACGTGCATTAGCGCTCGCGACTGCACGCGGCGATCGACGCGCACTGTTGCAGCACGCTCAACGTTTGCTCGCACTCGATCCGTGGCGCGAAGATGTGATGCGCCAACTGATTACGTTGCGGCGCTCCTTGGGCGATCGCGCAGGCGCTTTGGCGGAATACGAACGTTTCGCAAAGCGGCTTCAGGACGAACTCGGCACAGATCCGATGCCGGAAACACTTGCGGCGTTAACTGAGGAGCCGGTTGCATTACCCCAGCCGGCCACCGAAAGTGTTCGGCGCGCACCGTTTGTCGGCCGCGAAAGTGAACTCGAACGGTTGCGCGCGTGGTGGTCGCGCGCCGCGCGCACGGGCGCCTCTATAATGCTCATCGGAGGGGAAGCGGGCATCGGTAAGACGTCTTTGACCGAAGCACTCGCAGCGCTCGTGCAAACGCAAGGTGTTCCGGTGTATCGCGGTACGACAAGTTTCTCCGAAAGCATGCCGTACGAGCCGTTTATTGTGGCACTGCGCGATGCAGGCAACACCGATTTCACCGTGACCGCTTCACCAAGCCGTGTGGAACTCTTCGAACATTTCGTCAACCGATTTCGCGCGCTCGCCGTTGATACGCCTGCGCTGCTCGTAATAGAGGACCTGCACTGGGCAGACGAGGACACGTTAGCGCTGCTCCAACACCTCATTCTCGCACTATCCGGCACGCCTCTCCACTTCGTCGCTACGTATCGCGACGAAGAAACGCCGCGCGCACATCCACTTCGCGCCGTTCGCCGGCGCTTGAGTTACGAACGCCGGTTGAGTCATCTCGCGCTTGGGCCGTTGCACCCGCGCGCCGTCGCGGAGCTTGCGCGGCTGAGCGACGCCGATATTGGCGAACGCGATATTGAAGAAGTTCACCGGCTTTCCGCCGGCAATCCGCTTTTCGTCAATGAGTTATTGTACGCGAGACGCAACGGGCAAATCGCCGGCATACCGCAGAGCGTCCATGAGATCGTCGCCACTCGCTTAAGCGCGCTTGATTCAACGGTTCGAAACGTCGCGCAGACAGCTGCCGTTTGCGGCACGGCCTTCGATGTCGAGGTTCTTAGCGAAGCGACGGGCCTGCCCGAAGATGCCGTCACGCAGGCAATCGAAGCACTCACCGAATATCGTTTCATCCGCCCCGAATCCGCCGGTAATGCGGACGACTACGCGTTCCGCCACGACTTAATTCGCTCGGCCATCTACGAGACGCTTCCGGAAACAGCGCGAACTCGGCTGCACTATCGTATCGCCGCAATGCTCGAACAATTGCACGCATCGCACCTGCACCTTTTCGCCCATACGCTTATTCGCCATTTCGAAAGCTGCGGTATGCCGGGGCGCGCGTTGCCGTACTATATTGCGGCCGCACATGAAGCTTCGCGCGGGTACGCTTCGAAGGCCGCGCTGGACTACGCCGAGCGCGGCTTGCGCTATGCAACGGATGATACTACACGGGCAAATCTGTTGCTCGCGCGTGAGAACATCCATCGCCGGCGCGCCGACCGCGATCTGTACAAGCAAGATCTCGATTTGCTTAACGACCTTATGCCTTTCGTCAAGGAGGAGCCGCTCCGTTGCGAGATCCTCGTGCGTAACCTCTTCTTCGCGTTTTGGTGGGGCGAGCGCGGTGAAGACGCACGCATGACCGAGGAATTGCTGGCGAAAATCGACGGCACCGAATCTGCTCAATGGCGCGCTACAGTCTTACTCGCGGACGGCGCGCTCGCGCTCCGGCGCGGCGATATCGATCGCGTGCAAAGATCGATCGAGGAAGCGCTGCCGGTTTTTGAAAATTTGAGACACGCCGCCGCGCAAGTCATCTGCAACGTGCTCCTCGCCGAGGCGGCTTTGCTGCGCGGCGCTCCGGTCGGTCATTTCGTCGAATCGGCGCGGCTCGTATCGGGCACTCAGTTTTCTCCACAAACCGAGGCAATGTATTTAGAATTTCGCGCTGCGGACATCCACGGTGACCTCGGTGCAATGCAACGCATCGCAAAGCGTTTATTAGACCATGCGACGGCGGATGTTGAAGACTGGAATGAGGGATTGGGGCGCCCATACTTCGATCGGCTTCCGGCACTGCCGCGCCGCGTTCTCTTCATGACGGCGCTTTACGAGAACGACCTGGATGCCGCGGCGCAACACCTTGGCGAAGCAGAGCGTCAAGCGCGACAGTTTGGAAACGAAGATGAATTATTGACTATCGAGTTATATGGCGGATGGCTGCAGATGCGGCGAGGGGCTCTCCGCGAAGCGCTCCGCATCTTTCTAGACGTTGCTGCGAAGGCGCGCGCTGCGATGCGAGCGCGTGAATGGCTGGATGCGATGGTATGCGCCATAGATGCGAACTATGCAGTTGGTGAACGCGCAGCAGGCGCTGCACTGGCTTCGGAGCTTCTCGTCTTCATCGAAGATCGCGGCCTCACGGCATATCGTGAACGAGCCCAGCGAGGGCTCACGGGGGATTCGCTTCCGCAGCGGCCTCTTCACCAGGCGTTGGCCGGTCCTCCGCAGCCTCGAGCATAAACACTATTAGGGCGTGCAGGTTAGCGAAGTAAAAACTTCGTCCGCTCGGCACGTGCGATGCGGAGCCGCGCCACTGTCCCGTCTCGTTACTCTTCGACGAGAAGCGCACTAAAAAAAGCTGGCTCTGTCCCATACCGTCATTGTAAAAGACCTAGTGTCTGAAAAACGTCCAAAGGGTTGGACGACCTTTGGACATCTCGTCAGCCTACTTGAGCGCCCCGTCTTTTTCCATATCGGGTCCGGCACGCCATTGGGACACATCTTCATGTGTGTGATATGCGATACGTAGTATGCATGGATGTCGTAGTGCGGTATCGGCATGCCTTCGTGGCCGTGCGGGTGATATTCCACGTCCACGTGATTGATCGTGTAACCGGGAAGCGCGGTCAGCCGGCGGTAATTGAAGCCCTTTTGAAATGTTTTTACGGGCACACTGATCTCGGTGAAGATGGCCCTGCCATGATAAGATCCGTAGATTGGCCCCAGTACGCCGTCTGCGAGCATAACGGTTTTTGGGTTGAGCCAATGTTCGCCCATGCCCTGTACGCAGGGACTGACCATAACGAAACCGGGGGGAATGCCGGCTGGGCGCAGATTAGCCTGGGTGGTAGAGGCGGAAGCTGGCCAGAGAGAGTTTCTGCGGCCATTACGGGTGTTAGTGAAAGCAGCGCGGCAGCAGCAAAATTGCGACGTGTTTGAACATGTACACTCCTGCACCACTTCAGTGGCGCGTCTGATGCGAGTTAACAATCAGAGGGATTGCGACTAAAGGGCAAAAATGGAAGCGGGATTTTTAGCGGCCGTTTCGATCAAGTTCCGTAATTCTTCGCGTTCACGGTCGTCAGTCGCGTGCGCCATGCGCGTCTTCAGCAAGCCGATGTAGGCGGTCGTCGGCGCGTGGGCCGACGGCGTAATAACGTCGGGCGTGACGCCGGTACCTTCCCAATTGCTTTTGGTGATCGGATCGACGGCACGACCGTATGGAATGCCCGCACTAAAATGCGGGTCCAGCCATACTTCGCGCATCGGGTTTGCGCCGCCGGCCGTCCTTGCGCCTACAACCGTAGCGCGCTTCAGAACCTGCATGTGATACGTGAAGCCTTCACCGGCTGAAACAGTTTCCGAGTTCGTGAGAATAGATACGGGGCGATCGAGATAAGGCGGTCCGGGGACGGCTACGCTCCAATACTGGTGAACTTCCATGCTGGTCGTTGCCGGCACGCGCCGCAAAATGTCGTTAAAATGTAGCGATTTCCACGGCGCAAAAAAGTAGCTTGCAAGGAGATTGACTGCATCGGGGTCACCTCCACGGTTATCGCGCATGTCGATGATGAGCGCGTCAGTCCCGGCAAGTAGACTCATCGCGTGCGCGAGCGGATTCATCATCAACGCGGCGTCCGGAAAACCGGAGATACGCAAATATCCGACGTTGCCGGCTAATCGTTCTACGGCATCGATGCCGTAGTTGCGGCGCGCTACCATCGCGGCAAATTTCCTGTACTCCGCTTCGGTCGGCTCGGCGTTGTCCTTGCGCTGTGGCTGCGCGGCCTCAGAGTAATCCACCGAGAGGTGCAGATCGTGAAGGCGCGCCTGTAACGAGTCGTTCAGCGCGCGCGCAAGCGCTGCGCCGTCTGTGAAACTCGTGAAGCGGCCGCTGTTCTCATCACGCAAAAGGGCTTCTGCGGCACTCGTTCCCTTTTCAGGAAAGACGTAGCGGTCGCGAAGCGCCGCTGCGAGGCGCACTACAACCGCGTGCCGCTCTTGCGGATCTACGGCCGCCCCATTCGAGGCCGCGCCTGCGGGTGTTCCGATGGTTGAAATGCAGCACGCCGAAAGCGCCGCAACGTTAATAGCACGCGTAGCCAATTCGAACTTCATGAAAACCGCCTCCTCAGACGTCATCGTAGCCGCAAAGCGTCTAGAAAACGTCCAGGCCGTCCTCGCGCCAGGGTTTTGCCCTCTGCCGAATGCAAGAGGCGGTCACCACTTAACGTCGTCGTAGTAAAGCGCGAGCATCCGCTTCGCAAAACGCTTGCACAAAACTATCGTATCGCCTGTGCAGGAGAGATTTTGGCTGCACCGCGGTGAGATTATCGCGCATGCGCACGCGCATTTACGCGCTCCATGAGTTCCGCGACACCCCGAGGCGATTCCGCGTCGCACATCCAACGCACTGCCCGTTCCGCTTCCGACGGCGACTGGGCTTCGACGATGAGCCGGTGTGCCTCCAATAATCTGTTCGTCTCGACGGTCGCCCATAGACGCTGCAAAACATGCGTTTCTTCGAAATCCAGATGCGCGATATACGCCGATACAAAAACGTTCCAGCTGCGGTAGATATCATCTGCAAGACTCTCTCGTTCTTGCGGCGCGGCAGTTTGCAGTGCGTCGCAACGCTGTTCGATTCGTTCAATCTGCCCTTCCAGCAGCACATGGTCCGCCTCGAGCGAGGAAAGCCTGTCCCATCCCGAAAGAAGCGGATGCACGTATTCGTCTTCGTGCGCCGAGTGCGAGCGCAGCGCGTCGACGGCTTCTGAAATTCGACTTTGAAGACGCGCGATATCGTCACGAGATTCTGTATCGAGGCGGCCGAGGTCGACCGCAATATCGTACAGAACCTTTCGCAGAGCTTTGTGATAGCCGGCATAGATATTTATTTGACCGTTCATCATGTCTCAACTATAGACGGCGCATCGTCTAAAAAACGTCTATCCGCGCCGGTTCGCGAACGGAAGTAGAGTAATCCGCCCAGCACTGCAAGCAGTAGCGCGTTGCCGTACACCTGCGTTCCAAGCGCCGTTGGCGGATTCAGCAGCACTTCGCGTA
>CAZHGH010000037.1:20140-28417 GCA_964531205.1 uncultured bacterium | reverse complement strand
CGCATGACAGCCATGTCTAATTTGAAAGTATGTTGAGGTAGAACGGCTTCTTCGCGGTACTCGCAGCGTTCGAAAAAAATCTGCGCGGCGCTGCGATGCGGTACAAGGGCCGTCATCTTGTGGCAGTTATAGTAATTCGCGACGTCCGCGGCGCTCGCGAGTAAGCTTCGTCCCACTCCCGTGCGGCGGCGCTCCGGGAGAACAATGACGCGTTCCACGTGCGCAAGCGACGCTGCAACGCGAATGGTCGCAACGCCGACGGTCGTTTCTTCATCCACGGCCGCAAAGTCGTACCTCTGCTCGTGCCAAATCACGCTGAAGTCGTAAAACGTTTTCAACGCTTCGCGTTCGGTGCGCCGCACGAACTCCACGATCTGCTCCGGCTGAACGCGCGCGATCTCAACCGGCAAGCGTGGCTACCTCGGTCTCGACGTCGAGCAGCATGTTATCGTGCGCTGCAATCGTGCGCATCCCAAGGTCATCTTCCAGCTCGCGCGCCAGCCGCACCGGATTTTGCTCGAGCATCTTCGTTCCGAAATGCTGCAGCACTGTAACGCGAGGTGCGATGTGGCGGATGACTTCGCGGGCTTGATCGAACGTCAAATGATCGACATCCATCGAATCGCGATAGCGCAACACGTTGATGATCAGCACATCCGGGCGGCGCGAACGATAATCCTCGGCAAGGCCGTCGAAATACCGTCCGCAGGGCAAATACGAAACCGTGCGGCCATCGTAACAGAAATGCAATCCGTACGTTTCCACCGCATGCACGTGCCTGATCGACGTGTGCACTTCGACGTCACCGATATGATACGGACCATTACGTTCGGTTGCGACTTCAACGCGATCGACGAAACGCTGCGCGTATGGAAAGACCACGGGTTCGCCATGCAGCGCGTCATGCGGAGCAAGGAGTACGCCGCGGCGGCGGAATCCGCCGGACGTCATCGCTTCGATCATGACGTTGACGTCGTTGGAGTGATCCAAGTGTTTGTGGGAGAGAACGATGCCGGAGAGGTCTCGCGGATTGCACGGCGGGACATGCGAGAGCGCGCGAACCAGCGCGCCGGGCCCGGGATCGACATGAATTTGCGTATTACCGAACCGCATCCACATGCCGCCGGACGCGCGGAATTGCCGCGCGACGACGAAACGCGCGCCACCGGTTCCAAGAAAGAGTATTGTTGTCACACGACTGTAGCGCGGCCGCTATACAAGTGAAAAAACGCGTCCAGATTCGAGCGGTACTGCTCGAGGGCCACGCTCCACAATGCTAGCGCCTGATGACCTTCCTCCGTCAACGTGTAAATGCGCCGGGCCGGACCCTGATCTTTCGGATCCCACCATGATGAGATGTAGCCGTCACGCTCCAGTTGCCGCAGCGCACGGTACACGGTTCCAGCGTCGGAGATTACGTCGAATTTTGCGCGAAGCTCTTTCATGATTTCGTAGCCGTGAAGATTATGCTCTTTGAGCATCACCAATAGCCACGCCATCAAATAATTCTTCGGAGTGCCCTTGGGTGGAAGCCCCGCATCCCTGCAGGGGGCCGGCGTCAGAAGCATAGGTTGCACACATCCGTAGCTTATTAAGTTGTATCTATATAAACTCGGGGTCGCCCCGGGCCAGACAGTGCGATAGTCCGTAAGCCCCACAATTGGAACGTGCCGAGTGCAGCTGGAGCGGGACATTTGGCACGAGCAGCTTGGTGCCCTGCGAGAAAAGTCATCCGAGTTGATGCTTGCTTTACAGTATTGTTAGGCTCGCCTAAAATCCGAAGTAGGAGAGCCTTGGAGCATGCGTCGACCGCTGTTCATTCTTTTCATGTTCGCAGTCTTGCCGGCGGCGTCAGGCCGTGCGCAGGCGCTGCCCGTCTTTGCGCACCGTTTCGGGCTCTCGTGCCAGGCGTGCCATACAACGGTCCCGCACCTCAATGCCTTCGGTCAAGCGTTTCAGGCGGCGGGATACCGAATGCCGGAGGCCGAGCGCGGCGCACTGCCACTCGCGGTCAAGGTCCAGCTGGCATACTCCAGCGATAAACAAGACGGCTTGCCGAAAGCGATTGTGGATGAAGTGGAACTGCTAACGGGCGGTTCAATAGGTCCGCGATTCAACTACTTCATCGAGCAATACGCAGTCGACGGCGGCATGCCGGGGTCACCGCGCGATGCATGGCTGCAGTACAATGCCGGATCGTATCACGTGCGCGTCGGCGAATTCACACTGCCGCTGCCCGTCGATCCCGAAACCGAACGCGACACACTTTCGCATTACGCCGTTTACGATCAAACAGTCGGCGCAAATCATTTCAATTTCTTCGGCCCGCGGATCGGTGTTGACGCCTTTACCGACAAGGCCGGTTTTACGGCGCATCTGGTGGCCGCCGGCATCGACCCGATGCTTTTTCTTGCGAAACGCGCCGGCACAGCAACTGCCTATGTATATCGCTATCAAGGCGAACGGCATATCCAGGGCACGCGCAACGCATTCTACCGCGAAGGCTACGGCATTGGAAACGACTTCGGCAAATTAAGCGTCCTGGGCTTGCTGCAAACCGGAAGTGACAGCAATGCTGGTGAGGCTGGCGGCGCTGCATTTTCGTCGGGGGGATTCGTGCAGCTGCGCTACGCGTTCTCGGATGCGATGACGGCTTTAGTACGGCATGGCCGCACGTTCGATACGCTCGGCGGCCAACGCCATGAAACCGCGCTCACGTTGGTAACGCGGCCTGCACGCAATATGCGTTTCACGATCGAAGATCAGATCACCGATCACCATACGCTCAACCTCGGCTGGCTGTTTGCGTACTAGCGGCCTTCACGCGAGCGCGCTAATCGTCGCGAATTTACCTTGAAGAATACGCTCCGAGGGGCGGCCCAACCACCGTTCGAGCACGGTCGCGTAAACGCTGCGGAAGTCTGTATCGAAACGCAAGTTGCCGCTATTTGTATTGGATAAATCCGGATACGCGCCGTAGATGCCGCCTTTGACGCCGCCGCCGATCAAAAACAGCGGAGAGGCCTCCCCGTGGTCGGTTCCGCGGCTCGCATTCTCCTCGATACGGCGTCCGAATTCGGAGAACGTCATCGTCAGCACGCGCTTGTCGTTTCCATGAGCGGCAAGATCGTCGTAGAACGCCTTCATCGCATCGGAAAATTCGCCGAGCAGCCTGTCCTGAACGGCCTTCTGATTGATATGCGTATCGAACGAACCATGCTGCACGTACAGCACGCGCGTTCCGGCTTTGCTGCCGATAATTTGCGCCGCAAGCGATAGGCTGCGTCCGAGCGGTGTCGCGGGATACGAACCGGCGGGCTTGTAGCCCTTGATGAGCTGCGGTAATTCTTCCGAGCCTTTTTGCGCGTGATCTTCAATTTGCGCGACGTGCGCGAGATACGGCGAGTTGAATGGCAGCCGGTTATCCGCAATCAGTCTGGTATAAGTACTGCGCGAATCGTTTTGACGATCGCTCAGTAATCCGTACCCGTTCACTTGCGCGATCGCCGGAACGTCCGTCCGTGCGGCTACGAGCACCTCCGGCAACACTTTCGCTATCGCAACGCCGTTGAAGAGATTGTCTTTGGGAAGATTCGCCTCGTCGAGAAACCGTCCCAGCCAGCCGGTATGCTCGTACCTGTCCGGCGCCGCGGTCTGCCAAATCTCGGTCGAGCGGAAATGCGAGTGGTCGGGATCCGGGTATCCCACGCTCTGCACGATCG
Organism: uncultured bacterium; assembly: GCA_964531205.1. Lineage (GTDB taxonomy): Bacteria > Vulcanimicrobiota > Vulcanimicrobiia > Vulcanimicrobiales > Vulcanimicrobiaceae > JAICWY01. The sequence continues at coordinate 24,695 of CAZHGH010000037.1, read as the reverse complement.
CAACCATTCCGCGGTCGTACATGGATTTAAACGAACGCATCGAGGGATTGAGACCGATGCGATCGTTGATTGACAGCACGTCGTTCTGAGCGACTCCAATCGTGGGACGCATTTGGTAATATTGCGCGTCGCCATGCGGCACCACGCAATTCAACCCATCGTTGCCGCCTTGAAGGTTCACAAGAACCAAACAGCGCTGGTCGCCGCCGGGAAGACCGGTAAGCGGCGTATCCGCCAACGCGCGCGCGAAAACGTGCTCCGTATTTGCGACGACCGCGATACCGCTTAGTGCTCCGAGTAAGAAGTTGCTTCGTTTCATAAATGTCACCCTGAGCTCGTCGAAGGGTTAGTTCAGCTGGTAGGCCGGCATAGCCATGGTGAGATAAGCGGCGCCGCGCACGCGTTCCTGATAATTTTCACCGGAAAGCATGCCTAACGCGGATGTGCCGGCGCCGTTCAAGTAATCCGCGATTTGCATTGCGGCTGCGGGCGAAGCGTCGCCTTGCAGCAGTGTTCTAATGAGATCCGTCGAGGCTTGCGAAGCTTTGAGCGGTACTTGCTGCATCCAACTCACTTCATCCATAGCCGGCGAGTTGACGAGACCTGCGACAAAGTTTTGCCGTGCGATCATCGTTTGGCTGGTAAGCCAGTTTGCGCCGCCGGGCCAGCCGGCAACATTCGGAGGATAGAAGAGAATCTGTCCCATCTGGACGAGCGCACGTTGCGCGCGAACGTCGATTTGATTTAATCCTAACGCTTTATATGTGCCGACGACATACTCCACAGGACTCTTCACCAGCGCACGGTACGCACGCTCGGAATAAAACACCGTACTGCGCAGCAGCGTCGAAATCACGGGCTTCAGATTGTAGTTGTTCTTTTGTATCAAGGCGGCCAGGGCGCTTACGAGCGACGGTTCGGGATCGTTATAGACGAAGAAGTTTAAGAGGTTGTTCGCCCAAAAAGCCGCACACGCCGGTTGCCGGTAAATGATGTCGACGATATCGCGGCCGCTCCAATTGCCCGTCTGGCCGAGAAACGTTTTGCTTCCATCGTCATGCCTGCTCTGCACGAACTGCGCTTTTCCGGTACGGCGTGCCACGATCCATCCGGTCCACGCCCGCGCCGATTCGCGCACGTCGTTCTCCGTGTAATGGTCCACGCCCAGCGTAAAGAGCTCCATCAATTCGCGCGCGTAATTTTCGTTCGGATGCGTGACATCGCTCCGCGCGTTGTCTAAATAGATCATCATCGCTGGGTCGATCGAAACCTGCCAGGTCAGTTCGCGCAAATTGCCTAGCGCGTTCGTGCGGAAGAGCTGGTTCTGATCGAACACCATCTGCGGCGTGACGCCTTTTTGAATCGCCGCCGTCGTAAAGTGCCCGTGGAAATAGAGCGTCATCTTTTCCTGCAATGGTGCAGGCGAATTCAGCATCCGGTTCAGCCACCAGTTTTGCAAATCCATCAGCGACTGACGCTCGCCTTGACGGATTTGCTTCGCAATCTCGCGCCGCTGCATGTCGTCGGGCTTCGCAGTTAACTGTCCGCCGAAGAACAAGTTCCGCAACATCTCGCGCGGGTCGAAGAGCTGTGGGGGCGCCGGTAGCGCGCCGGTCGATGGAAAGTTTACGAGCCCGTCCACAGCGGCGTTCATCGAGCGGGACGCGATCTGCCGAACGTCGTCGGGCGTGCCGCCGAAGCCGGCCCGGCGCAAAAGATGCGCCGCAAGCCGTTCGTTCCACGGGCCGGCGTACTCGCGAAGAGCCGATGCGGCGTCGAGCGTGCCTGCCGGACGCGCGATGCCTGCCACATCGGTATGCGGAAGCGCAGTTGCCATGTGGTTAGTGTAGCCGAGCGCGCTCGAAACGGGGTTAAACCGACATTGGAAGAAACGCGGCCAGCTATGAGTCAGTTGGAGAGCCGCCTGGACCGGCGTAGTGAAGCGTACGCACAAAACTTCGAACGCATGGATCGGCTTGTCGCGGAGTTGCGCCGCGAACTTGCGGCCGTGCGCGCCGGCGGTGGACCCGAAGCGGTCGAAAAACACCGAAAGCGCGGCAAACTCACGGCCCGCGAACGTATCGATCGTCTCGTCGATCCGGCGTCGGACTTTCTGGAGTTCTCTGCGTTAGCGGCACATGGAATGTACAAAGGTGATGCGCCCTCCGCCGGCATCCTCACGGGAATCGGCATCGTGGAAGGGCAGCATTGCGTTATCGTTGCGAACGACGCGACGGTCAAAGGCGGCACGTACTATCCGATGACCGTCAAAAAGCATTTGCGCGCGCAAGAAATCGCCGAGCAAAATCACTTGCCGTGCATCTACCTGGTCGATTCGGGCGGAGCGTTTCTTCCTTTGCAAGCGGATGTGTTTCCCGATCGCGATCATTTCGGACGCATCTTCTACAATCAGGCGCGCATGTCGGGAAAGAAAATTCCGCAAATCGCTTCGGTTATGGGGTCGTGTACAGCGGGCGGCGCCTACGTGCCGGCAATGTCGGATGAAACCATCATCGTCAAAGGCACCGGCACGATTTTTTTGGGTGGACCTCCGCTGGTTAAAGCTGCAACGGGCGAGGAAGTCACCGCGGAAGAGCTCGGTGGTGCCGACGTACACACGCGAATCTCCGGCGTTGCGGATCACTTCGCAAACGACGACGAACACGCGCTCGGCATCGTGCGATCCGTCGTCGCAAATCTGCACCGCGAACTTCCGCGCCAGTGGGATACGTGCGAGCCACGGCCGCCGAAATACGATCCGCGCGAGATTTACGGCATCATTCCTGCGGACACGCGTATCGGCTACGACGTCCGCGAGGTGATTGCGCGTTTGGTGGACGCCTCGGAATTTCACGAGTTCAAAGCGCGGTACGGAACGACGCTGGTTACGGGGTTCGCGCGCATCGAAGGCCATCCGATCGGCATCATCGCCAACAACGGCATTCTCTTCAGCGAAAGCGCCCTCAAAGGCGCGCATTTCATCGAACTCTGCGTGCAGCGCGGAACGCCACTGTTGTTCCTGCAGAACATCACCGGGTTTATGGTCGGCAAGCAATACGAAAACGGCGGCATTGCGAAGGACGGCGCAAAACTCGTTACCGCCGTTGCTTGCGCGGAAGTGCCGAAGTTTACCGTGATCATCGGCGGCAGCTTCGGTGCGGGTAACTACGGCATGTCCGGGCGCGCATATTCTCCCCGGCAGTTGTGGATGTGGCCGAACGCGCGGATCTCCGTCATGGGCGGCCCGCAAGCGGCAAGCGTGCTTTCAACCGTCAAGGGCGATATGACTGCCGAACAAAAAGCAGAGTTCGAACGCCCGATTCTCGAAAAATACGAGCACGAGGGTAGCCCGTACTACTCTACCGCGCGTTTATGGGACGACGGTATTATCGATCCCTTAGACACGCGCAAAGTCATCGCGATGGGACTTGACGCAGCAGCACACGCGCCAATCGCGACGACGAATTACGGAGTCTTCCGCATGTGAGGAGGGCGCGTGAGCGCGGAGTGGGTTACCGCAATCGGAACGATCGGCACGTTCGTCGTCATCGCCGCATCCGCCATCGCGGCGCTCATGCAACTGCGGCACATGCGCAGCGGTAACGCGATATCGCTGCTCACCGCGTATAACAACGAATTCGATACGCAAGAGTTTCAACTGGCGTTCAGTTATGTGCGTTCTGAATTGCCGCAGCGAATTTGCGAGGACTCGGTGATGAACGAGCTTGCGGCTGCGCCGCCATTCCTAGGCGAGTATGCTGCAATTCGTACGATAGCGAATTTTTTCGAAGATATGGGTGCGTTCGTGGTGACGGGTTTACTGGACGAACGCATCGTGTGCACGCTGTATTCGGAAAACGTTACGAGCGCCTGGAAGTCCATCGCACCCGTAACGGCGCTGCTGCGCGCGAAGCTCGACACTCAGGCGATCTGGGAGAATTTCGAGTATTTGGCGTTTCGCGCGGAACGCTTCATCGAACGCTATCCGAACGGGACCTACGCGCAGACGGCGCCTCGAATGCCGCTTGATAGCACGCTCGTCGAGCGCTGGCAAAAACAGAAAAGCGGAATGTATGTCGGCTGAGTGGGTTACCGCGATCGGAACCATCGGCACGTTCGTCGTTATTGCAGCTTCTGCGATTGCTGCCCTCGTTCAACTACGCCACATGCGCGGCAGCAATCAAATCGTCGCCCTCACGGAATGCCGCGAAACCCTCGAATCGCCCGATTTCCGCGAAGCTCAGCGCTTCGTGAGCTACGAACTTCCGAAGCGGCTGCAGGATCCTGAAGAGCGTATGCGGATCGCGCAGCCGCAGACCCAGTTCGAAGGCGAGTACCGGGCAATCGATACCGTTGCGAATTTCTTTGAGAGCATGGGCATGTTCGTCAAGAATCGCATCATCGACCCAGAGCTGGCACTCGGTATGTGGTGTTACGTCGTCTTACGCAACTGGAATGCGCTGCTGCCAATCATCACGTACGTGCGCGACGACTTAGGGGAGCCCAGCATTTGGGAGCACTTCGAATATCTCGCGTCACTATCAAAGATTTACCT
>CAZHGH010000037.1:11347-20040 GCA_964531205.1 uncultured bacterium | reverse complement strand
TTCAACAGAAACTGAACCTGCCGCGGTTCCCAACGGAGTTGCGGCCTGCACAGAACGTAGCAAATTTCTTCGAATCGATGGGCGCGTTTATACGCTTCAACATCATCGACCGGCGCATTGCCTGCGATCTTTGGTGTGGCCTCGTCGTCGGCTCGTGGAACCAGCTACTTCCCGTGATCCGGATTTACAGAAAACAGGACCCCGGCGTCTGGGAGAACTTTGAATACTTGGCTGTTCTCTGCGACGACTTCATCAAGCGGCATCCCACGTCGTATCCGGCAAATACGCGGCGCATGCCGCTGGAGGAACCGTGACGGCCGAGTGGGTGACGGCAATTGGAACGGTCGGCACGTTCGTCGTCATCGCGGCATCGGCGATTGCCGCTCTGCTGCAACTTCGGCACATGCGCAGCGGCAATCAAATCGCCGCATACAACGAATGCCGGGAGACCATGGATTCACCGGAGTTCCGTGCGGCGCTTGCGTTCATTCGTTTGCAATTACCCGAACGTTTGAAAGACCGATCGGTGCGCGAGCAAATTGTGGATAGCGGGCTCTCAGACGAATACGGCGGCATTCGTTTAGTTGCGAATCTGTTTGAAAGTATGGGCTTGTTCGTGCGAACCGGCATGATGGACGAGCGTATTGCCTGCGAGCTGTGGTCCGGAATTGTGCTCGGCACGTGGGAAGCGTTGAGCCCTCTGACCGCGCGCGTGCGCGACAAAATCGACCCCGGAATCTGGGTGAACTTCGAGTACATGGCCGTGCTGTCAAAGCAATACACGGAGCGCTTTCCTAACGGCGAATTCCCGCGCGGTGTTCCTCGGATGCCTTTGGAAGAGAACGCATGAGCGCCGAATGGGTCACCGCCGTAGGAACAGTCGGCACGTTTCTTGTCATCGCGGCGTCCGCCATTGCCGCCTTGGTACAATTGCGCCACACCAGAGGAAGCAATCAGATCATTGCCTTGACGGAAATTCGCGAAACCATCGAGTCTCCGGACTTCCGGGAAGCGCAACACTTCGTCAGCTATGAACTACCGAAGCGCCTAACGGACCCCAAAGAAGTGCTGCGCATAGCGCAGCCCCAATCACAATTCGAAGCCGAGTACAAGGCGATCGATACGGTTGCGAACTTCTTCGAAAACATCGGCGTCTTCGTCAAAAACCGCATTATCGACGAGCGTCTCGCCTGCGATATGTGGTCCTACGTCATCCTGCGAAACTGGCACGCGCTGGCTCCAATTGTGGTGTTTGTAAGACAGGACTTGCACGAGCCGCGAATATGGGAGAACTTCGAATACCTCGCCGTCATGTGCGAAAAGTATACGCGTCGCCATCCTAACGGCGAATTTCCGGCAGGCGCGCGCCGGATGCCTGAAAACGATACGTTCGTTAAAGCGGTCGAACGGGCGCGGAGCGGCGTATGAACGCGGAGTGGGTCACCGCAATAGCCAGTGCGGGAACGTTCGTCGTCATCGCGGCTTCCGCGATAGCGGCGCTGATCCAACTGCGTCATATGCGCGGAAGCAATCAAATCGTCGCGCTTACGGAGTGCCGTGAAACCCTCGAGTCGCCGGAGTTCCGCGATGCGCAGCGGTTTGTCTCGTTCGAATTACCGAACCGGCTAAAGAGCGATGAAGAATGCCGCAAAATCGCGGAGCTGCCGTTCAGCGGAGAATATCAGGCGATCGGCACGGTGGCGAACTTCTTCGAAAGTATGGGATTGTTCGTCAAAGTAGGAATCATCGATCGCCGGATCGCGTGCGATTTTTGGTCGGAAGTAGTCTTGCGGAATTGGAACGCACTGGCGCCCGTGACCGCGTACGTACGCGAAGCACTTGGTCGAGAAGCCCTTTGGGAGAATTTCGAGTATATGGCGATGCTGTCGGAACGCTATCAGCGCGAGCATCCCAATTCCTATCCCGACGGTTTGCCGCGGATGCCCGTTAATACATCACTCATCGAACGCGCGAAGAGGTGGCGGAATGTCCGCTGAATGGGTGACGGCAATCGCAACCGCCGGAACGTTTGTCGTTATTGCGGCATCCGCCCTGGCAGCGCTGATTCAACTGCAGCACATCCGTGGAAGCAATCAAATTGCAGCGTTGACGGAATTCCGCGAAACGATGGAAGGCGAGCAATTTCAGAACGCGCAGCGGTTCGTTTCCTACGAATTGCCGGAACGGCTCAAAGATCCGGCGGAGCAAATCAAGGCAACGACGCTGCCCTTTACGGGCGAATACACCGCCATTGCAACTGTGGCCAACATGTTCGAAGCATTAGGCGGATTCGTTCGCGACGGCGTCATCGACAAGGATGTGGCGTGCAACGTCGTCTCGTTGATTGTCGTGCGCAACTGGAACGCTCTCGCACCGGTTATCACATACGTCCGGCGCAAGATCAAATCGAGAGCGCTGTGGGAGAATTTCGAATACCTCGCGCTCTGCTCTCAACGGTTTATCGAAGCACACCCCAACGGACGATATCCGCGCGGCGAACCGCGCTTACCCGAAGATGCGTGGCTCGCGGACAAGATCGAGCAGCAACAGACCGGCTAAGCTTTTTTCCGGCGCTTGTTTGGGTCCTCGATTTCAATGCCGGCCTTCTCATGCCAGATGCGCACGTATAAGACCAGCACCGCGAAAACGAAAAGAATCCCGGCCTTCCACCAAACACCAAGTGAGGGGATCAGCACAAGTCCGGCCGACACATAGGGCAACACCGTAACGACGAAGCCCGTGTACTCCTTGACCCAGCTCCATGTGCCGGGCTCGGGCTCATCCTTCCGGCTTACGTCTTTGCGATTCGCTCTTACCGCCACGCACAATATATACCCAACGGAAATTTGATGAACGCAAGAGTAGTCGCGGCGTACGCGTTGATGTGCTCGATCTGGGGCACCACGTGGCTCGTCATAAAAATCAGCCTGCAGTATCTGCCGCCGGTAGCGGGCGCGGGCGTGCGTTTTATCGTCGCGGGCATCGCCATGTACCTCATCGCCGCGGCGCGTGGGGTGCTCGTGCCGCCGCGCGAGTTGCCATGGAAACTCGTAGCCGTTCTGGCGGCGTTTCTCTTCGGGCTGAACTACATCCTGACGTACACCGCGGAAACGCATGTCAGCTCCGGCCTCGTTGCCGTGCTTTTCGGCGTCTTGCCGTTTTTTGTGTTCGGTCTGGGCCACTACATGATCGGCGAACATACCTCGCCGCGAACTTGGATCGGTGCCGTTATCGCGTTTGCAGGAGTCGCGGTCATCTCTTTAGCGGCCACCATTAGCGGCTCGCTTTGGTACGCGCTTGCGGCGGTCGGCGCCGCGCTCTCGTCCGCCTATGCGAACGTCTACGCAAAGCGGTACGCGCACTACGATCCGCTCGTGACCCTTCCACCGTCGATGCTGCTTGCCGGAATCGTCGTCACCGTCATCGGTTTTGCCACGGAACATCCGAACGTTGCGCTCGGATTCTCGCTGCCGTCGTGGGGTGCGTTACTCTACCTCGCGTTGATCGGCAGTGGGTTAGCGTTTTTCTTGAACCTTTGGCTGCTCAGGCACGTCGCGGTTTGGATCGTCGGCCTCTCGTCACTGATTATTCCGGTGATCGCGGTTGCCGTCGGCGTGATCTTCGGCGGCGAACAGTTCGGGCCGCGCGAATTGCTCGGCGCGGCCCTCGTGCTGATAGGCGTGTGGATCTCGCTTAGTAGTGCGAAGCCATCGACGCGCTGATCATAAAGTAGTCCGGTTTCACGCTCCATGAGCCTTTCGAGTAAGATAACGTTGCGAAGGCATTCGGCTTAGTCGGACAGCACAACGCCGCATTTTTTGCGTAATAAGGGCCGGTGAGACGCACGGCCGGCGACGTGCCGTTGCTGACGATCGACGCGTCTAAGCTGCACGCATTTGTAACCGTGACACGAGGCTCGACCGACATCGTGGCACCGGTTTTGGATCCGAAAACCGCAACAGTCGCCAATCCGCAATCAGCCGCGAACGCGTGCGATTGTACGACGACGTCTTGAACGCCGCTGCGCTCGAACTCGCCGGTGCCGACGATTTTCAAATCTTCGTGCGGGAAGTACATCGGCGCGCCGTGCGCCTTTGTAACCTTTGGAATCAGCAGCGTTGATTTGTTCGGCAACTGATATACGAGCTTCAGGCCGTTCTGCGCGGGCGCATAGAAAGAAAGATACCATTGATACACGGGCTCTTTGCCCATGTGTTTGCCGGCCAGCGTGCGGCTCGTAACGACGTGCCATGCTGAATTCATGCCTTCGCCGCTCAAATAGGCCTTAACGTCCTGGACGACTTGTCCCGGAGGCTGTTTATCGTACGCAGGAGTTGTTGCGGCGCCGGCAGCCGCGATCGTAAGCGTCAGCGCCAGCGCAGTGAGTGGTAGAGTGCGCTTCACGTGAAGTCTCCTTCGCAAAGTTGGCTATATGCCAGCGTACCACTCGTAGCCCTGGTCTTCCCAGTACCCGCCTTTACCGCCGTAGAGCGCACCCAAACTGCTGACGAGCTCGACTCGTTGCACCCATTTTGCACTCTTGTAACCCAGTTGCGTGGGCACGGTCAGCCGGACCGGAGCGCCCCGCTCGGGCAGAATCGGTTTTCCGTTTTGCCGAAGCGCGAGGAGTGTCTGCGGATGTGCGGCCTCCTCCAAACTCAGGCTTTCGTAATACGGCATCCCGTTCGAATCGCGATCGAAGGAGTGAAAGACGACGTATCGCGCCTTTGTCGCCGGCCGCGCCGTCGCGATAACGTCCGCGAGGCGCACACCTTGCCACTGCGCGATCGCGCTCCAGCCTTCCACGCAGTCGTGACGCGTGATCTGCGAGACGTTCATCATGTGCTGCAGTTGCGCCAGTGTCAGCACCTGGGGATACTCGACAAGGCCGTTTATAACAAGCTTGTACGAGCGAAAACCGTCGCTTAGAAGATCGTTGTAAACCTGCGTCGAGGGCGTGTCGAGGGAGTCTATCGGAAAGTTCGCCGAAATGTCGGCAGCAGTATACTCTCGAACGCGTCCGCGCGTGCCGATGACGCGCTCGTTCAATTGTTCCGCACTTTCGAGTGCACTGTGAAATCCGGGGTTGTCGTTCAGTTTCGTGCCGATCTGCGCGCATCCGGCGAGCGCCGCAGTCATACTCGACGCGAGAAACAATCGCCTATTCATACGCCCGTTCCGTCGTGCGCGCCCAGCACATAGCGGCCCGTGATCATCGAACGCAAGTGATTGAAGACGCCGGTCGTGGCAACCAGTACGAGATGCGTTATGAAAAAGCCGATGAGCGCGAGCATCAGCACGAAGTGCCAAAGCCGCGCGAATTGGCGGCCGCCGAAGAGCTCCGTCAGCCACGGCGCCCATGAGTCGAAGCCGGGCGAGAGCGCTAAGCCGCTCAGGACGATCAGCGGCGCGAAAACGAAGAGCACGGTAGTATATGCCGTCTTCTGCAGCGGATTGTATTTACCGTGGTGCGGGGCATCTTTGCGTAGGCGCAAATAGTACAACTGCATAGGCCAAATTTTCGGAATATCGCGCGGTCGCAAGATCAATTCGCTCAGGTCGCGGCGCGCAAAACCCCAGATGATGTACGCGATGCCTGCGAAAACCATGATCCATCCGAAGAACAGATGCCAACGCCGTCCGTCCGCTAAATCTTGGTACGACGGAATCGTGATCCAGCCTGGAAACGCGCGCGTGGTTCGGCCACCCATGCCGTCGTCCGTCCAGCCAAGCCAACCGGTCGTATCGAACGTGCGGCCGAAGATCGTCGTTACACCGGCGCCGTCGCGCGGCGAGGAGATCTGCAGGACGCGATGATGGGGATCCGTTTTATCGGATGCGTCCAAGAACGGCGCGGCGTTGAAAATCTGCAAACCGCTGCTAATCAGCGCCAGGAACGCCAGAAAAAAGAGCCAGTGCGTTATCCGCGTGGCCAGTGAGTGGCGATAGACGACTTTCCGCTCGAGCACTATGCCTATCATAACGCCTGCGAGGCCCGGCCGGATGATGGATAGAACGTGGGGGCGCCATGGCTAACGACGCTTCCGTTCTAGCGCGTTGGATGGAGGGCCCGGTCGCTCACGTGCGGCTGGCCCGCCCCGACGTCCGCAACGCATTCAACGCCGACCTCATCGCCGCGCTTACCGCGACATTCCGGGAACTGGGAGCGGATGAAAAGGTCCGCGCAATCGTGCTCTCCGGCGAAGGCAAAGTGTTTTGCGGCGGCGCGGACATTTCGTGGATGCGCGCGTCGCTCGATTTGAGTTACGAAGACAACGTCGCGGACGCGCAGCGCATGTCCGATATGTTTCGCACGATTGACGCTTGCCCGAAACCTGTCATCGGTAAGGTTCACGGCGCCGCGCTCGGCGGCGGGGCAGGTCTGGCGGCGGTCTGCGATATCGTGATTGCGGCATCCGATGCAGTATTCGGATTCACGGAAGCAAAGCTCGGCATCATCCCCGCGGTCATCTCCCCATTCGTCCTTTCGAAGATCGGCGCATCGCACGCGCGCGCGTTATTCTTAACCGGTGAGCGTTTCGATGCGAAACGCGCTCACCACATCGGTTTAGTGCACGAAGTGGTCGTCGCCGATACGCTCGACGTTTGCATCGAACGCATTCTCAACGAAATCGTCACGGCGGGTCCGAACGCCGTGGCAGCCGCTAAAGCGCTCATTCCGCGTGTAGGCGCGGCAACGTACGATGAATCGCGCGACCTCACGGCGCAGACGATTGCACGCCTGCGTACTTCTGAGGAAGGACAAGAAGGCTTGCGCGCGTTCTTGGAACGGCGGAAAGCGAGCTGGATCGCATGATAAGGCGCCTGCTCGTCGCCAATCGCGGAGAGATCGCGGTTCGCGTCGCGCGCGGAGCGCGCGAACTCGGCGTTTCTCCCGTCGGCATCTACTCGGAAGCCGACGCGCAAGCATATCATCTCAAATTCATGGACGACGCCGCGTGTGTCGGACCCGCACCCGCAGGCGAATCGTACCTCAACATCGATGCGGTCGTCGCTGCGGCCAAAACGCTGCGCGCGGATGCAGTTCATCCCGGATATGGATTTCTCTCGGAACGCGCCGAGTTTGCAAAAGCGGTGGGCGACGCGGGCCTCACGTTCGTCGGTCCATCGCCGGAATCGATGGCCGCGATGGGCAGCAAGATTGAGGCAAAACGGCGCGTTCGCGAATTCGACGTTCCGGTGGTTCCGGGATACGACGGCGACGATCAAACCCCGTCGCGATTGCGGGAAGAAGCCGCGCGCATCGGATTTCCCTTACTGATCAAAGCGAGCGCCGGCGGCGGCGGGCGCGGTATGCGAGTCGTCGAGAAAATCGACGCATTTAACGAGTCGCTTGAAGCGGCGAAACGCGAGGCGTTGGCGGCGTTCGGCAACGACGCCGTGCTGCTCGAACGATATTTGCAGCGTCCACGGCACATCGAATTTCAAGTGCTCGCAGACGCACACGGGAACGTCATTCATTTAGGCGAGCGTGAATGCTCGATACAACGGCGCCATCAAAAGATCGTCGAGGAAGCGCCTTCCGTCGCACTAACACCTCAGCTTCGCGCCGAGATGGGCGCCGCGGCAGTTCGCGCCGCGAAGTCCGTAAATTACGTCAATGCCGGCACCTGCGAATTCATGCTGGACGAGGACGGCCGCTATTACTTCCTCGAGATGAACACGCGCCTGCAAGTCGAGCATCCGGTGACGGAGCTCGTGTACGGCGTCGATTTGGTGCATTGGCAACTGCGCATCGCAAATGGCGAACCGCTTACGCTAACGCAAGATGATGTCGCGCCGCGCGGATGGGCGATCGAAGGCCGCGTGTATGCCGAGGACCCTGCCAATCATATGCTTCCGTCCACCGGTACGATTCTGCGTTGGGATCCGCCCGAGGGTCCCGGCATTCGCGTGGACGAAGGCGTCGAACGCGCCAGCGAAGTTTCCGTTTATTACGATCCTATGCTGGCGAAGCTGATCGTCTGGGGAGAAAGTCGCCCTGTCGTGGTCGAGCGCATGACGCGCGCATTGCAAGATTTTGCGATTGGCGGAATTCGCGCAAACGTTCCGTTGCTGCTGTGGATCGCGCGCGATGAGGCCTTCCGCCGAGGTGAGACGACGACGAATTTTCTCGCCGAACGTCTCGACGAGTCGATTTTCACTGCAAAACGCGCGGTTCCGCGAGAGGCGATCGTGAAAGCTGCCGCGGCTCTTCTTCGCGGACGGCAGGCGCCGTGGCGAATCGGCAGCGTCGGCGTGCCGCTTCGCTTTGAATACGCAGGACAGACGATCGCGCTGGAAGCGAACGCGACCGGCGATCCGAACGCGTGGCAAATCTCCGGCGACTTCACGGGCGAAGTGCGCACGGAGGACCGCATCGGAAAAGCCGATATCACGAGAACGGGCGTCACGGTTTATGCGGATGGACGCGCGTGGGAGCTGCACTTCGCTGAGCCGCCCTCCGCGGACGCGGCCGCACACCATGCGCACGGCGGCGCAAACGGACGCATCACTTCGCCGATGCCGGGAAAGATCGTAAAAATCGCGGTGAGCGATGGAGACACGGTTGCGATGCACGATCTGCTCGTCGTCCTGGAAGCGATGAAGATGGAACATCGCATCGAAGCGCCGAGCGACGGCACCGTGGGCGCGATCCACGTTCGCGAAGGCGACATCGTCGGCGGCGACAC
>CAZHGH010000037.1:3683-11247 GCA_964531205.1 uncultured bacterium | reverse complement strand
TGGTGATGGTGCCCGGATACAACGAACCGGCCGAGCATTTTAATCTCCTGCGCCATGGCACCGGACAAGTTCCCGGACTTGACGCTTACGGCATCGATTCAATTACCTTTGGTGAATTCAACGACACGCTAAGCGAGCGCATCGATCGGTTCGCCCGCTTCATCACCGCACTCAAAGAGCAGGGCCATGCATTCCCGATTGTATTGCTCGGGTATTCGCTCGGAGGTCTCGTCGTGCGAGGCTTTTTGCGGCGCTATCCGCATCGCGCCTCGGAAGTGAGCCACACGATTATGATCGCGACGCCGAATTGGGGCGTGCAGACGTTCGCGCTTCCATATTTTCACGCGATGCTGCGCACACCGGACAAAGCGTTCGGCGATATGGACATCTATTCGGATTTCATGAAATGGCTGAACGGAACGTCCGGACATTGGGAGTTGACGCGTCGCGGATGGTACGATTGGGTGCTGGATCGCGAGCCGTGGGTTGGACCGCCGGGTGCACGCATGCTCTCAATCGCGGGCCTGATTCCTTCGCGCGGATATGATAACGACGGGCTGGTCTGGGCGGACTCAGCTACGCTCGGCAGCCGCATCCCGGCGCACTTCATCGCGGGACCGCATGCCAACCACATGAACATTATCGGGCATTTCGATCCGTTCATCATGGTGAGCAAGGGATTTCTGGCAAACGACCGCGTGTGGCCGCTCACGCTGCGCGCGGTGACGCGCTTCTTAGGAGCGGAGCCGCATCCGCGCGTCGAACGTCAGCCGGCGGTATGAGCATCCCAACCACCGTCAGAGTCTGCGAGATGGGCCCGCGCGACGGACTTCAAAACGAACATGCTACCATATCGACCGCAGACAAGATCCGCTACATCGATCTGCTCTCCGAATCCGGTCTGCCGCTGATTGAAGCCACTTCGTTCGTAAGCGCCAAAGCGATTCCGCAGCTCGCCGACGCAACCGAAGTTTTCACGCACATTCACAAACGTCCCGGCGTGCGTTACCCCGTCCTTACGCCGAATATGAAAGGCTTCGAGCGCGCCAAAGCCGCCGGCGCCGACGCGATCGCCGTTTTCACCGCCGCATCGGAAGCGTTCACGAAGCGAAACATCAACATGACGATCGACGAATCGATCGAAACCTTTCGCGACGTGGTGCGAAACGCGAAAGAGAACAACATGTGGGTGAGGGGCTACGTGAGTACCGCGTTCGGATCGCCGTTCGGCGACGTCGTCGAGCCCGAGATGGTGACCGACGTAAGCCTGAGACTGATGGACATGGGTTGCGACGAAATTTCCATCGGCGACACGATCGGCGTCGGCGTACCGAGCCAGGTAGACGAAATTGTCCCCGAGCTCGTCGAGGCTGACATTCCGATCGAAAAGATCGCGTTTCACTTCCACGATACGCGCGGCACCGCACTGGCAAACGTGTATGCGGCGCTGCAGCACGGTATCGCAATCTTCGACAGCAGCAGCGGCGGTTTGGGCGGTTGCCCATATGCACCCGGGGCGACGGGAAACCTCGGCACCGAAGATCTGCTCTACATGTTGCACCGCATGGGCATCAAAACCGGCGTAGACCTCGATAAGGTGCGCGCGGCGTCGCGATTTATCTCGGGTGTACTCGGTCACGACCTCACGAGCAAAGCGTACCAAGCTCTCGAGCGCGCCGTTGCAGCGACGTAGCGAATTCGTCATACGTGCCGGCGTGCTCTACGACGGCACGCTGAATAAACCGCGAACGAACGCCGACATCGTCATCTCCGGCGGCGTCATCGGCGAAATTCGTGATGCAAGCGGAACCTGCGATCGCGAAGCGGCATGCGTAACACCAGGCTTGGTCAACGCGCACGTACATTTGGAGATGAGCGGCGAAGCCGACACGATGCGCATATTCCAGTCGCTCACACCGATGCAGCGATTGCTTCGTGCGGTCGAGAACGCGCGAAAAAGTGTAAAAGCCGGCGTTACGACAATCCGCGATCTCGGCGGCTCCGAAAACATCGCCATTGAAGTGCGCGACGCGGTCCATCAAGGACGCATTCCCGGCCCGCGTATTGCAGCTGCCGGACGCGTACTTTGCATGACCGGTGGTCATGGCTGGTGGGTCGGAAGCAGCGTCGACGGTCCGTGGGAAGCGCGCAAACGCGTTCGCGAGGAACGGCTAGCCGGCGCCGACTGCATCAAACTGATCGCAACGGGCGGCGTGTTAACGAAAGGCGCGGTTCCCGGAATCGCTCAGCTCTCGATCGAGGAGATGACCGCGGCTTGCGACGAGGCGCATAAGCACGGCATGCGGGTCGCCGCACATGCGATTGGAACGGAAGGCATCAACAACGCGTTGCGCAGCGGCGTCGATTCAATCGAGCACGGAATGATGCTAGATGAGGAGTCGATCGCGCTCTTCAAAGAACGCAACCCGCGTCTCGTCCCGACCTTGCAGGCGCCCTCGTGCATTCTCGGTCATGCAGAGACCGGCGAACAGCCCGACTTCGTGGTTCGTAAGGCACGTGAAATCAACGAAAACATGCGGAACAATATTCGCCGCGCATTTGAAGCAGGCGTGAAGATTGCCGGCGGATCCGATGCCGGAACACCGTTTAATTTCCATGAGAATTATGCGGATGA
The DNA here is from genome assembly GCA_964531205.1 of uncultured bacterium. Taxonomy (GTDB): domain Bacteria; phylum Vulcanimicrobiota; class Vulcanimicrobiia; order Vulcanimicrobiales; family Vulcanimicrobiaceae; genus JAICWY01. Next base: position 8,612 of record CAZHGH010000037.1, on the reverse strand, counting down.
AGTTGTCCTTATGCACAAACTGATCGGCATGACATCGCAACAAGCATTGCACGCCGCAACAGCAGCAGCGGCAGAGCTTATCGGCTTACACCGCGGAATACTCGCCCCGGACGAGCCTGCCGATCTTCTGCTCCTCGACTTGGATATCGATCGCGATCTAAGCGCCTTGGCACGCCCTGCCGCCGTATTCAAAGCGGGGGAGGCCGTCTAAGACCTGCGCCAATTCGGCGCGTGCATCGCGATCGAAGATTTTCGATCCCAGATCGTCGTCTAACAGAAGCAATAACCGGTGCGCTGCCGAGGAATCCGCGACGCGCGTGCGGTGCGAACTCCGCAAGAGCGTCGCGAAGATTCCAACGTACAGCTCGATCCAATCGACGCAGGCGCCCGTTTCCATCGCGCGCGCATAACGGTTGAGGAGCGATCGCACGTCGCCGATAGGCACGCCGCAGTCGAGCAGATCGCGTTCCATCGCTAGCCTACGGTTCCGTCGTTGCGATGGTGAAGATAGAACTTATTGCCTTCGGTGTCGACGCAGCCCGCCATCGAGCACGCGGGCATGTCGAACGGATCGAACAGTACCGTCGCTCCGCCCTGCTTTGCCTGATCTAGCGCTTGCTGAACATCGCTGACCGAGAAGAGCACACCTGCGCTTGGGCTGAACTCGCTGTCGCTCATGTAGCCTAGACCGAACGTCGATCCGTCGCCGAGTTCGTATTCGACCCAATCATTGCCATCGTTCGATTGTTGCCACACCGGCTTGAGGCCGAGCGCGCCTTCGTAAAACTTTCTTGCACGCTGAAAATCGCGCGTCATGTAATATACGGCATCGATGCCGGCCGCATTTACCGCATTTGCTGTTGCCATGTTATCCGACACTCCCATCTTTACGGTGATGCAAAGCGAACGTGTTGCCCTCGGGGTCCTCGCACCACGACATGGTGCATACGGGGGAATCAAAACCGTCTGCATGGACTGTACCGCCGAAATCCCGCACACGTTTCGTGTACTCGCCGACGTCGTCAACGGAAAGCATGACCCCGCCGCACTCGCGCCACGGCGTCGATTCGGATTTGCCAAGGCCAAACGTCTGGCCGGTCGGCAGTTCGTACTCGACCCCGACCCACTCGCCGGACTCCGAAACGAACGACGGCACAAAGCCTAAGCCGTCCTCGTAGAACCGGCGCGCCCGTCCGACGTCCTTGACCATGTAGTAGATCGCGTCGATACCCCGGGGGCTTGAAATTTTCGTAGTTGTCATGCCAACCAGGATAAGCGCTCATATATGACACACACTGTCAGGTATGAAATCGGACCGGCTGGTTTCGCTGATGTTGCTGCTCCAAGCGCGCAGCCGGCGCTGCGCTCGCGAATTATCCGACGCCCTCGAGGTCTCCATCCGCACGATTTACCGCGACGTCGAGGCGCTGTCCGCGGCCGGGGTTCCGATTTACGCCGAGCGCGGGAGCAACGGCGGCATCGTGCTGGCGGACGGGTACCGCCAAGCCATCGCGCAGTTCAGCACGGACGAACTCCATGCACTTTTCGTCACAGCCACGGACCCGCTCGCGGACTTAGGCGTACGGGGTCACGAGCACGCACTCCACAAACTCGAAGGCGCGCTTCCCGACTTGCAGCGGCGCGCGGCGCGTAAAGCGCGCGAACGCGTACTGCTCGATCACAACCGGTGGTACCGGAACCAACAACCGTCGGAAGTTTTGGCCGCACTTCGGCGCGCGGTTTGGGACGAGCGGCATTTGCGCATGCAATATCGCGATCGCATCGGCACGGCAACGACGAGAGTGATCGAACCGCTCGGCTTGGTTTCTAAAGCCGGCATTTGGTATCTCATTGCACGCGCACCGCAAGGCGAACTGCGAACGTTCCGCGCGGAGCGCATCGTGTCGATTGAGGAACTTCCGGAGCGTTTTGAACGGCCGGCGGATTTCGATTTGGAACAATATTGGCGTTCATCGCAAACGGCGATGGAACACCCGGCAGAATGGTACGACGCCGTTCTTCAGGTGCAGAACGAGGCACTAGAAATGGTAACGGCGTTTTGGGAGTGCGAAACTATCGAAGAATGCGAAAGTGCCAAAACGCTGCGCGTACGCTTCCCGTCATATAAAGAGACTGTCGGCCGCGTCGCCGGATGGGGCGCAAGCGTGCGCGTTGTCCATCCGGCGGAATTGCGCGATGCGGTGATCGAATACGCGCGCGAACTGCTGCGCGCGTACAGCGTTAGTGTTTGAGCTTAAAGCGAATGGCTTTGCAGCGCGTGGCTTGACACGTGTACACGATGTGATCCGGGACGAAATCTTTAGGCGCCCAGAACACCACGACTAAATGCGCCGCAGCAGCTTGCTGCAGAATAATGCCGTTCGGTTCGACGCTGCGCGTATCGGCGGTTACGCCATCCGCGTCGGCGAGCTGTATTACGGGATCGTCCATATATGCTTTCGAACGTCCGTTGCTGATGATGCCGTCGAACACGAGAACGACCTTGTCGGCGGACGGCATTTCAATGATCTTGTCCTGAGGACGCGCAGGCCCGAAATACTTTGGTTTGATTCGTACGGAACCGTTGAACGCGGGTTGCGGATATGTGACCTCAACGCCGGCAACTTGATTTGCACCGCCTTGAACTGGTTTTGGAGCGGCTGTAACGCCGAGGGGAAGAGCGAGACACGTGAGCGCCAAGAGCGCAATAAACAACGACGAGCGTTTCATAGTATCTCCTAATAAAGAAAGGCGCGTCTACGGAAGTTGGGTAAAGGCACCCTCGTGAACCTTCAAGGACTTCGCGTTGCCGTATTGGCTCCCATAACGTGGCCAACGCCTCCGCCCGGGTATGGCCCGTGGGAACAAATCGCGTGGAACATAGCAGATGGGATGCGCCGCCGGGGTCTGGACGTAACGCTATTCGCAACGGGGAATTCGCGCTTCGATGGGCGGCTCGAATCCGTCGTGCCTGTCGGCACGGCCGAGGACCCGGCGCTGAATTCGGATGTCTTTGCGTCGCTCCACATCGCGAATTTGATGGAGAACGCGCACGAGTTCGATCTCATTCACAACAATTTCGATTGGAAGCCGATGACGTACGCGCTGGCTACGAAGAGCCCGCCACTGCTTACAACCATCCACGGGTTCTCAACGCCGCAGATCCTCGCCGCCTATTACGCCGCAGCGTGGCGCAGCTTCTACTGTTCCATTAGCAACGCCGACAGGGATCCGGGCCTGATGTATTTGGAAACCACGTACAACGGCATCGATCCTCACGAGTTTACATTCAGCGATAGGCCGGGCGAGTATCTCGTATTTTTAGGGCGCTTTCATCCCGAAAAGGGCACGCATCTGGCGATCGAGATTGCGAAGCGGACCGGCAAACAGCTCAAGATTGCCGCGATCCCGCACGACGAAGAATACTTCGCAACGCAGGTTGAGCCGCATATCGACGGCGAGCAGATCCAGTATTTGGGTGAAGTTCGGCGTAGAGCGCGTAACGAACTATTGAGCAACGCGCTCGCTTTGGTGCACATGACGACACGGCCAGAGCGCTTCGGCTTGACGATGATAGAGGCCATGGCGTGCGGAACGCCGGTGCTCGGAGCAAATATGGGATCCGTTCCGGAAATCGTGATCGATGGCGTAACCGGGTTCGTTTGCGATTCCGTCGACGAAGCGGTTCAAAAGGTTCCGCAGCTTGCGTCGTTGGATCGACGTGCGTGCCGCGCGCGCGTCGAAGCGGAATTCACCGTCGAACGAATGATCGATCGCTACATGACGGCGTACGCCCGCGCAGTCGAACTGAAACTTCCGCCTGAGCCTACAGCCGAACAACTGCATTGGCGCAAGCACGATTGGTGGGACCGGCCGATGGCGTACACGGAGATTCCGCCGAAGCCGGAATGTCTTAGCTTTGATGGAGCAAGCATAACGCCCGCGCACAGCGGGTAAACATCTCCTCCCGGAGCGGAGGTGTAGCATGGCCGGCACCACGGCAGTCTGGATCGTTGTCGCAATCGTCGTTGTCGTGGCGATCGTCATTGTCGCAGCTGTTTCATCGCGAAGGGCGCGAACCGCACGCTTGCAACGGCGCTTCGGTCCTGAATACGAACGTACGCTGCGCCAAAGCGGCGATCAACGCGACGCGGAGCGTGAACTCGCCGCACGAGAGGCGCGGGTAAAGAGATTTCACATAGAAGAATTGCCTGCGGGCGCGCGCTCGCGCTACATGGAGGAATGGCGCACCGTGCAGACGCGCTTCGTCGACGAGCCAAAAGCAGCGGTCGTTGAAGCGGATCACCTCGTGGAAAACGTCATGCGCGATCGCGGGTATCCGATCGAAGATTTCGAGCAGCGCGCGGCGGATCTCTCGCCCGATCATCCCGTCGTCGTCCAAAATTATCGAGCCGCTCATTCGATTGCGTCGCGCAGCGAGCGAGGGGAAGTCGACACCGAAGATTTACGTCAAGCCATGGTGCACTATCGCTCGCTCTTCACGGACCTCCTTGGAGATAACGAAAGGCCGTCATCATGAACGAACGTCCTGTCGAACAACAGCAACAGACCCGCGTGGAACAAGGCGCGATCGATCGACGTACAGAGGCCGGATTTTTACCGGACGATAGGATGGACTCGCTTCGCGAGCGTTGGTCTGAAGTGCAGGCGGGATTCGTGGACGATCCGCAGACCGCCGTGCAACAAGCACATCAGCTTGTCGCTGATTTGGTCAACGAGCTGACGCAGACGTTCACGCGCGAGCGCACGGACTTAGAAAATCAGTGGAAGAGCGGCGGCACCGCGGATACGGAAGCGTTGCGCGTCGCGCTCCAACGGTACCGCTCGTTCTTCAACCGGTTACTCGCAACTTAGAGCACAACACCGGCGCTCAGCCAGTAGGAAGACCTGCCCCCTTGGTGCTCAAGG
>CAZHGH010000037.1:0-3583 GCA_964531205.1 uncultured bacterium | reverse complement strand
GAGCACAACACCGGCGCTCAGCCAGTAGGAAGACCTGCCCCCTTGGTGCTCAAGGCTATGTTAAGCCTCCTTATGGCTATATTAACAACCATTAAGAACCTTGCTATGATAGCGCTCCAGGGGGCAAGCGCTTATGCGAGTTTGGGTTTCCCTCGCAATCTACTTACTGGCGACAGCCGCGGCCGCTCGCGCCGGCGATGCGCAGGCAATGGCACGACAACAAACGTTTGTCGTGCAGTCGTGCACCGGCGCTCAGCAAGCCGAAATTGGCGGCGGCGTTGTCGTTGCGCGCAATGGCGACGTCTTGACTCTCGCAACCGCCGCTCATCTCATCCTGCCCAAAGCGACGCTGCGAATTTTGGACGTCACGCGCCGCGCATACTACGACGTGCTCGACGTGCGCACGTTTCCCGAATACGATCTGGCGTTTATCCGAGTCCGAGCGCAAACGGACTTTCCGATCTCGCCGGTTGAAATAGCGCAAGCCAAACCCGGCGAGTCCGTGTGGCTGTGGGGACATCCCGCCGACGGTTTTTGGCGGCTGGCGAGCGGATCGGTAAAGCAAACCGACGCGCATATCGCGGGGTTGAGCGGCGCGTCACGCATCACAATCGATTGCGAAACCTGCGCGCACGGGGACTCGGGGTCGGGCGTCTTTGATGAGCAAGGACGGCTCCTCGGCATACTCACGAGAGCGTGGCGCACTGCCGGTGCGCCGGTGCTGTTCCTTGAAGTTGAGCCTGCTTCGATTATTTCGCAGGAAATTCAAGTAGAGAGCGCTACAGCAACACGCAACCCGTAGATCGGAAAAGGGGCGCTTGCGCGCCCCTTTTTTTGCTTCCCGCCGGAGATTAGAAGCGTTGCGTGATCGTGAACCAGATTTGACGGTACGGTAATCCGAATTCCTCGGAGCCTTCCGCCAAAGCGTTCGGGAAGTTTGCGGTATTGAACGAGTTCACCGGCGTATACGTACCGTAGCCGATGAAGCCCCACGGCGATGCTGCACTGTTGAACAAGTTGTTTGCGCCTAAGTTCAACGTTACCGGGCCGAAGTTGTTCGAGATGCTGGCATTGGCAAACCAGAATGCCGGGCGGTTATACGAGTTGTTCGTATCGATGAAGTGGCCGTCGATACGCGCCGCGAATCCGCCGGGATTGCCGTAGTCCAAAGCGATGTTTGCCTTGCGAAGCGGCACGCCGGCAATCTGCGCGCCGTTGATGATGTACGCGTTGTTCGTGAGGATGTAATCCGGAACGCCCGTGTAGATCGCCGATTGGATGTCGTAGTCGGCCGAGAGGCGCAGGTCGTGCACTATATCCACGGCACCCGAGACTTCGATACCGCGGAAGCGACCGCCGGCGGCGTTGTACGTTGTCGAGGCGGTGAGGTTATTGATAGTGGGATTCGCGATGTGGCACTCACTCTGGAGACGGGCGTAGAGCTGCGCCAGGTACGCCGGATCGGGCATTACACCGAGCTGCGCGAGCGGAATGATACCGGCGAACAGCGCATTCTGTTCTTGAGCGCTATACACGTCAACTTGCAGAGACGCGTTGTTGCCGAACTTGTGTCCGTACGCAGCTTCCATATCGGTTGCCGTTTCGGCTTTGAGCTTTGGATCGCCGCCGCTCGCGACGTTGACCTGATTGTTCGGACAGAGCGTGATGGCGTTGAAGTTTGTGTCGAACGTCACGGGTGAGTAGACGAGTGCCGGATCCGGATCGCTGTTCGAATGGCCCGCCGTAAAACGCACCACATCCGAGGTCGTCGGCCGGAACATTACGGTAAAGCGGGGGTCGAATGACGTGGCATTCGAGGAGTTCGAATGTTTGAACCACAGGTCGCCGAAGAGCGAAACTTTCGAGCTCGCCTGGAATTGATCGCGCACGTAGTACGCGTATTGGTTCAGATCGTATTCCGGATTCCAAACCAGGCTGTGCGTTTTGTTATTGTACCTGTCGTACAAGTGACGCTGATGCTGCGTGTAAAACCCGAAACCGATGTCGTTCTTGCCGACCAGAAATTCATCGCCGGCTAAGAAGCCGTTCGTTTTATAGAAGTTGGTGTTAAAGAAACCGGTGAAGCAGTTACACGTGGGATCGAAGCCGCCTGAAATGCTGCGGTTGTAGTCTACTACGTAATTGTCGTAGTAGTTATCCAACGTAACCGTGTGGCTGCCGGCCGATTTGGTGAAACGGGCGTGGTAGTCTTGGTTACGAATCGCCTGCCACGGGCTCGGCCCGCCGCCGGCCGGACCCGATCCCATCGCAGCATATTGCGCGTAGCTAACGCACCGGCTGCCGCTATCCGTGTTGATCGTGATTTGTCCGGCGGGGCAGTTCGGATCCGGCGAACCGTTTTGCGTGCTGTACAGCACGTACGGAGCCGTGAGATAGTCCGTGTCGCCGTTGCCGCTCTTGTCATCCCACGACGTTGCCGAGTATCCCGTCAGCGAGAGCTGCGTGGTCGGATCGAAGGAATACACGAGCTTGAGCAGGTCGTTTCGCAGCGTGTAGTTGCCGGTAACCGTATACGTGTTGGCTGCGCGATTGCCAGACGAAAAGTCAGTGCCTTCGCTGCCGGTCTGTTCGATCGTTTGCGGATAGAACATGCCGTACGTGCCTTCAACGGCGTGTGAAAGCGCGTATCCGAGTTTGCCGAATGTACCGGTTGCCTGGAGGCCGGTCATCGATTTGCCGTTGTTTCCGATGCCTTGCGTCCAAAGGCCGTGCGGCGTACGGCTCGGCTCGATCGTTTGAAAATCGACGGCGCCGGCGATCGTCGACGCGCCATAAAGGCCCGTTGCGCCGGAGCCAAAGACCGCCTGCACGTTGCGCAGACCGAAGAATGGCGAATCTTGATAGTCGAAGCCGCCGCCTCCGACTGCAGACGCGCCGCCGCGCGCACCTATCGGTCCGATCGGATGGCCGTCGAGCAGCGTTGCCGTTTCGCTGGAATTAAAGCCGCGAATCGAAACGGATTGGTCATCGCCGACCGCGGAGCTCGTGCCGGTGTTTACGCCCGGAAGCAAGCCGAGCGCATCGCCGGAGCGCATGTAGTTTTCGCTTTGGAGAATCTGCGGGTCGACGCTTTTGTTGATTGTCGTGGTGGTCTGCAGACTTTGACGGCCGCCGACGTTCACGTAACCGATCGTTTTGAGGCCACCCTGATTTCCGGTCGTGCGCTGCAACGCAACCTGATACCGCACCACCGAGTCTGCGTTGGTCAAAACCAAGTCGCTCGAGCGCGTCCCTTGGTATCCCGATGCAACGATGAGCAGATTGTAGATGCCTTGCGGTTCGTTTGCGAAGCGGAAGCCGCCATCCGAAGCGGTTTTCGTCTCGGCGAACTTCTGCGTGCCGCGCTCCAAGTCTACCGTTGCGTTTGCAACCGGAAGACCTGAGCCGCCGTCGAGAACGAGCCCGACAACGTCCACGCCTGACTGTGCCATCGCGACGCTGCCGGCTGTTGGCAACGCCATAAAGAAAATCGTGCACGCCGATAGAGCGCGCTTGAGAAATGCGTTCATACGTTTAACTGTAGAGGCGCTTACGTTAAACGGTACTTACGCTTTCATTAATC
>CAZHGH010000036.1:24144-28833 GCA_964531205.1 uncultured bacterium | reverse complement strand
GTGGCAAATACTCCCGTAAAGAACGGATGAACATGGTGCGCTTTTGGCGGCTGCGGTACCTGCGCGGTCTCGGCGGGCGTGTAGCGCACCACCAATAACTGTTCGTTCGCCGAGCCATCTTGCGCCGCGATAAGGCAGTCCGAAATGCGCCGGCGTTCTTCGGTTTCGCGCAGACGGCGCCCGGATAGCACGAGCGCATCGCCCTCATTCATAGAGAAACTGCAAACGGCGACTTCCACGGTGGGTGCAACGCCGACCGCGCGCGTGAGAACGGGCAATCCCTCGCCTTCGAACGTGTCATTTTTTGTGAGCGAGACGACGTATCCGTCGCGGGCGAGATATGCAGCGGTCGATCCCACGTGCGCGAGGTACGCGCGATCGTCGAGCAACACAACGCCGGTTAACGAACATCCCGCAGTAACGTAATCTTCGTGGGACGCGGTTCGCGCGTGCACTTCATCGTTTACTCGTTCAAATGCGCCGCTCAACATCGCGGGAATGCCGCGCGATCGGCGCTGCGTTCGCCGCAAACGATCGCCGCGTGCCCGGTGTTCGAAATCTTCGCGCAATCGCGCGAGAACTGCGGGCGCGATCGGCTGGCCTTCCACTTCGCCAAACCCATGCGCAACCGCAAAAAGGTATGTACCAATGCCAAGCTCCGCGGTTAGACAAGAACCACGGTCGCCGCTAATAGCTACGTCCATGCCGCCGGCTCCGTTTGCACGACTGAGATGCGCGTGTTTCCCACGTCGATATCATCCCCAGGTCTGACCTCGATACCCTCATGTCCGAGCGGCTTTCCGTTCAAAAATGTTCCGTTGCTGCTCTGGAGGTCGGTCAGGTATACCACACCGCGTGCCAGTTCGAAACGTGCGTGCCTGCGGCTCACCTCTGGGTCCAAAAGCCCAACGGCCGCATTGCTCGACCGTCCCACAATTGCACCGCCGTCTTGCTCTCCGACTGTGACCGCAACCTCGCGCGGCATCGCGGTGACCGCATCGCGAACGTTAAGGAGGAGCCGCATTGCGGTGACTCGCTGCGCGGGCGCACTTGGACGAATTTTCGCAACGATGGCGCCGAAAAGGATAAGTGCCGCCAGAATCTCGAGCGAACCGATGCGCATGTGCGCGTCGAAGTTCACGGCTCGCCTCGTTCGACCAACATCTCCGTCTTGCCGAATGCGACGCGATCGCCGGGACGCAGCGTTCTCACCTGCACGCGCTCGCCGTTGACGAACGTGCCATTTGTCGATCCCGCATCCCGTACGACGAGATTGCCTTCGCGCACGTCCAGGAGCGCGTGATTGCGTGAAACACTCGGATCGACAAGAAAGATGTCGCTTTCGCGGCTGCGTCCAACGCGCGTTGCGCCGTCGATCGCGAACACGGCATCTACCGGCATGCCTTTCGTGAGGCGCAACACAAATATCGGCTGCTCGATGTGATAGCGCTTCTGTTCTTGCGCACCGTTGCCGGCCTCGATTTCGATGCCGCCGGTGACGACGCTTGGATCTTCGACCATTTCAACCGATGGGCCATCACCCGCAAATCGAATCCCCACGCGTTCGGCGACGTGACGCAAAAGTTGGGTCCACTCGTGCTGAAGGTATTCCCGGTGCGGCGCAAGGCGCGCAAAATCTGCGGGATTGACGAAGACGCTATAGGCGTCCGGTGCGCGCAGTCCGCTCTCTTCCGAATAGCTGCGTGCTTCCATCGTCGCAACGAGTTTACGCGCGATCTGCGCGGGTTCGAGATCGCTCGGAAACATGTTCGCAAACGCGCGTTCGATGAACGCGGCGCACGCTTCTTCGATTCGAGCGAACCAACTCACCGGCGCGCCGGCTTTTAAGCTCGCCGCTCCAGACGCGCGACGAAAAAGCCGTCACGGCCCTGTAAGCCCGGCGGAATGAGCACGTCGCCCGCATCGGTTTCAAACTGTTCGAAGCGCACCGGAATGAGGCCGCGGTGCATATCGTGCGTGCGCAAAAACGAATCGACTACGCCGGTCGTCTCGCGCGGATCGACCGAACAGACCGCATACACGATCGCGCCTCCTTCATAGACGTGCGGCGCCAGCGCTTCAAGCAACGCGCGCTGGGTGAGAGCCAACCGTTCGCCGTCGTCCGGCCGCTTCTTCCAGCGCGCCTCCGGATGGCGTCCCAGCACACCGATGCCCGAGCATGGCGCATCGATCAAAATACGATCGAAACGCCCGGGAAGTATCTCGGCAGTAGCATCGCCGACCACCATCGCGACCGTGAGGCCCGTTTCCGCTGCGCGGCGCTCCAAGGATGCCGCTTTTCGGGCATCGCGTTCGATGCACACCAACGAGCCTTCGCCGGCAAGACGCGCGGCGGTTTGCAGCGCTTTGCTGCCGCGGCCGCTGCAGGCATCGACGATCGATTCGCCCGGCTGCGGATTCAAAATGTCCACGACGGCGGCGGACGATTCGCTCTGGACCCACCACGCGCCGTTCGCTTCGCGTTCGCCGGCGCGCGCAAGCGCGGCATCGGAGACCAGAACCGCATCTTCCGCAAGTTCCGAAGCTTCGGCGCGCGCGCCGCGTTCCGTAAACCACGCGATCGCGTTCTCGCGCGTTGTTTTCGTGCGGTTAATCGCTACGGCAGGCTGCGCGGGCGCATTACAGGCTTCGAGAATCGCTTCCAGCCGTTCGTCGCCGAATGCGGCGCGCCATTGACGCACGATCCAGGTCGGAAACGAAAACGCCGTTCCCAAATATTCGTCGTCGTTTTCGAAATCCGCGCGTTGCGGCGCGGCCGGATTGTCGCGCAACATGCCCCGCAACACCGCATTCACAAGGCCGGCGGTTCCGCGATGTCCGTGCCGTTTTGCAATATCGACCCATTGACTGACCGTCGCGTGCGGCTGCGCGTTGGTAAAGCGCAATTCGTACACGGCAAGACGTAGAATCTCGTGGATTGTCGGAACGAGCGGTTTGGTGCGATCGCCGACGTATGGCTGCAGATACCAGTCGAGCAGACGGCGCATCTTCATCGAACCGAATGCCAGCATCGTTGCAAATCCACGATCGCGCGCATCCAGTTCGGCTTTGCGCACGCGGTAATCGAGCGCTTCCTGCGCGGTGCGTTCTTGCGCGGTATGCGCAGTAAAGACGTCGCGCACCACTTGCAGTGCGACTTCCCGTGCGGTCATCGCGTTTTTGCGCCCAAGGCTTGAGCGAATGCTGCGCCGCTTTGCGCGCCGCGACTCGGCGGCACGAGCTCGAGTACGTCTACTGTGCCGTCACTCGTGCGAATCGTCATCGCGTCACCGGCACTAGCGATGACTTCTCCCGGCGCAACCTGTGCGATGGTCGGCGCGCCGATTCGCGCGCGTAAGAGTTTCACCGGAATGCCCGCAATGGTTGCGCGCGCGGCCGGCACGGGTCCGAATGCGCGAATCGTGTTGACGATCTGCGTGGACGGCCACCACCAATTCACGACCAGGTCGTCTTTTGTTACGGGTCGCGTCACGCTGGGTTCGCCCGACTGCGGCGTACGGGGAATGTGCCCGCTGCGCGCGAGATCGATCGCGTGCGAAAGTGCTTGCGCGCCAAAACGCGCGAGACGATCGTGGAGTTCACCGTAGCGTTCGTCTTCATCGATCGGCGTGCGTTCTTGAAGAACGATGTCCCCGGTATCCATGCCCGCGTCCATGAGCATGATACTCACGCCGGTTTCCGTTTGGCCTTCCCGCAAGGCCGTCTGAATCGGCGTCGCGCCGCGATACTTCGGCAGCAGACTCGGATGCACGTTGAGCGCGCCGAGCTTCGGCATATCGAGAATCTGCTGCGGGAGAATTTTGCCGTACGAGGCGAGCGCAAACAGGTCGTAATTTTCTTGCCCATGCTCTTGCGCAAATGTGCGCAGCGACTGCGGTTCGAAAACCGGAAGACCGAGATCGATGGCAGCTGCTTTTACCGGCGTTGGACGCAGTTTATGACCGCGGCCCGCCGGACGATCCGGCTGAGTGACGACACCGCGCAAATCCGTGCGTTGCGCCACGACGCGCAGACTCGGAACCGCGAAGTCGCTGGTTCCGAAGAATAGTGTTTTAATAAGCTTCCGCCGCGGCGGCTTCGGCGACTTCTTCCTCTTCCGGAGTCTGCGGTTTGCGCACGTTCTTCGCTTTGTCGATATAGAGAACGCCGTTCAAGTGATCGATTTCGTGTTGCAGCGCTTGCGCGAACGTGCCTTTGCCCTCGAGCCTGATCTTTTTGCCGTCGCGATCCAGACCGGTGACCGCGACGTGATTAAAGCGCGTGATTTCACCGACGTAACCCGGCACCGAAAGACAGCCCTCGGTCATCTCGACCTCTTCTTCGGTCAGTTCGATCTTGGGATTGATGACGACGTATTGGCCGCCTTCAGGATGCTCTTCGTCTGTTCCGACGTCCATGACGAAGAGGCGCTTGGATACGTTGACTTGCGGCGCGGCAAGGCCGACGCCGGGTGCGGCATACATGGTTTCTAACATGTCGTCGATCAACTGCTGAAAAAGCGGATCGGCGATTTCTTTGGGATCGACTTTCTTCGCGACTTTGCGTAAGGTCGGATGTCCGTCGGTAATGATGGGGCGGATATAGGGCATGGCCTGATTATTTTACATGAGCCGTCCAGGGCCAGCTTGCCTGGTGCCCGAAGGTGCGGCAAATGTCGCAGTATCTCGT
>CAZHGH010000036.1:18385-24044 GCA_964531205.1 uncultured bacterium | reverse complement strand
TCCAGGGCCAGCTTGCCTGGTGCCCGAAGGTGCGGCAAATGTCGCAGTATCTCGTGGTGGGTGCGGGGATTTTGGTCGCCGGGGCGGCCGCCGTAACGTTGTACGGCGTTTTCAAGCGTCGTCTTCTGTTGATGAGTGCCGCCCTCACCATAATGATTTTCCTATTAGCACTGCAACAAATCGCACGGCATGAGACGGATTGGCCCGTCTACGTTTTGTTTGCGTCTGCGACACTTGGACTCGTTTCAACTATTGTTCAGTACGCACGCAGGCAAGGCACCTAATGCAGAACCTCATGCTTACCTTATTGGCGCTGCAAATTCTTGCGACGTGCGTTAGCATCTATGCGAACACAACCGGGCGTCGACTGATCGCGAATTGGGCCGGGAGTGCCGCGTTCGTGCTGCTGGCAACGCTAGTGTGGGTCGACGGTGCGCCGCGATCCGTGGCATATCTGTCATATTCGATCGGCGCTTTCCAGGCCGGCACCGCGATCTTTATGCACGTTCGCGGCCAGCGTATCTAACAATTGTTTTTCGCATTCCGGAGCGAGTCCGGCACTCAGTGTTCCGAGCCGTTTCCCGTTCGCGCGAGCCCAGCTTAGCGTATCGCGCACTGTTTCCATGAGCGGCCGAACCGTTAATCCGCGCACGAGTGCACGGTTGGAGTTCGCTCGTTGAATGCTGCGGTGCGGCTGATCCACCGGAATCCACACGGGTAAGTCGGACCACGGATTCACTTCATGCTCCCGCAAAAAGCCGGCGTCCGCCCATATGAATTTCGCATCTGATGCACTGACGCGCACGCACGCATCGAACAAGTCGCCGAACATCAACGTGTCTCGCGGAATCACGCAATTGTACGTACCGCCGTCATCGCATTCGAGCAAGTGAACGCAAAAGGCGGCAAGGTCGCGGACATCTATGTACTGCACCGGCTCTGACGGCGAAACCGGCGCGAGGATTTCACCGCCGGCATCCACGCGCACCGGCCAGTACGTGAAGCGATCCGTCGGGTCGTACGGTCCGGCAACAAGGCCGGGTCGAACGATCGAAGCGCGATGACGGAATGTGGAACGCACGACTGCTTCGCACAACGCTTTCAGCGCACCATAATATTCGGCGTTGAATTCCGTCGGGTCGGCGTCACGCGGCAGAACGTGCAGCGGCGCATCTTCGTCCGGGCCGTTGTTTTGCGATTCGTCGTAGACGGAAATTGTGGAAACGAAAAGATAGCGGTGCGCGCGATTCGCAAAATACCGTGCGGAGCGCTCGACGACATCGGGCGTGTACCCGCTTGTGTCGATGACCGCGTCCCATTTGCGCTCGCCGATACGGCCCAAATCCGCAGTGCGGTCGCCCCGAATCTGTTCCAGTTCCACGTGCGCTTGCGGATTGGAACGTCCGCGGTTAAACAGCGTCACGACATGTCCACGCGCGGTCAGCGCGTCTGCGATGTGGCGGCCGACGAAACGGGTGCCTCCGAGAATGAGAACGTTCACGATTTTGTTTGTCCTTCGCCGGCGGGTGCGTACCGCGGGCTAGTCGTACGTTCTACAAATGAAGAACGTACTTGCGTTTACGCTCTCGGTCATTTTCGTTACCTCCAGCGTCGGCGTCGTCAAAGCGGACGGCGTCGCCTCGGCAGATACACCCTCGAAGACCCCAGCCGGCGTTTCGTTCACGGTTCCGAAAGAGTGGAGTTCCGAAAGCAAAGCGCATGCCGTTTTACTGACCCCTCCCGAAGGTGACGTGACGATCGCCATCGTCGACGCGGGCGCGGCAGCAGACGCCGCAGCAGCGGTAAACGCCGCCTGGCAAGTTGTTGGCCAGGGTCCGGGCCATCCGCTTCGATTGACCACCTCGGCCCCCGCTCGCGAAGGCTGGGATGAAATCAAGAACTTCGATTATGAAACGTCTCCGAACGAACACTTGGTCCTCGCGGCCGGAGCGCTGCGGCGCGGCGCGCAATGGACTGTGCTTCTGATACGCGGTTCGGAAAGCACGATCGAAAAGCGCGCTGCAGCGGTTGGGCTTCTCAGTTCGAGTCTGCGGCCGGGGGGTTACCAACGCGAGTCGTTTGCCGGCCGCACAGCGCATCGTCTCGATCCGCAGCGGATCGCCGAACTCAAATCGTTCGTTCAAACCGGAATGAAAGAACTTGGGATCCCAGGCGTGGCGATCGCACTCTCGGATCACGGGAAAGTTGTGTATGAAGGCGGCCTTGGAGTCCGCCAACTCGGCGAATCGGCTCCGGTCGATGCCAACACGCTATTCATGATCGCCTCTAATACGAAAGGCATGACGACGCTGCTGTTGGCGCGTCTTGTCGACGAAGGCAAACTGCGCTGGGACGAACCGGTAACGCAAGCCTATCCATCGTTCCGGTTGGGCAGCGACGAGACGACGAAGGACGTGCTCATTCGTCACCTCGTCTGCGCCTGTACCGGCATACCTCGTAAGGATTTGGATTGGATCTTCAACACCAAGCCGGGGACGCCGGCGACGGCGACATTCGCACAGCTCGCAAACACGGAGCCGACAAGCAAATTCGGCGAGGTTTTTCAGTACAGCAATCTGATGGCTTCCGCGGCCGGATATATTGCCGGTCATATCGTGTATCCGAATATGGAGATCGGCGCAGCGTACGACCGTGCGATGCAAACGATGATCTTCAATCCGCTTGGCATGAGCAGCGCGACGTTCGACAACGCCCTCGCGCTGCGTGAGGATCATGCAAGTCCGCACGGCTTCGACATCAACGGTCATCCGGCTGTCGCGAGCATGGGCTTAAACTACACCATTGTGCCGTATCGTCCAGCGGGCGGCGCGTGGGCTTCGGCGCACGATTTGATCAAGTATGTCGACGACGAGCTCACCGAAGGCGTATTGCCGAACGGCAAACGGCTTGTTTCGGCGGAAAATCTGCTGAAGCGGCGAGCGCCCAGTGTACCGATTGGCGAAGACGCGTACTACGGCATGGGTTTGATGACGAGTTCGCGCACGGGCGTAACTGTCGTTCATCACGGGGGCGATCTTGTCGGATTTCACAGTGATTGGTTTGCGATTCCGTCGGCCGATGTCGGTGCGGTAATCTTGACGAATGGCGACGCAGGAGGCATTCTGCGCGGCGGCTTCCAGCGGCGTCTACTGGAACTGTTGTACGACGGAAAGCCGGAAGCTGCCGGTAACGTTGCGAGTGCGGCGGATTCAATGAAAGCCGATATGGTCAAGACGCGGCAGGAACTCACGTTGCCGGCCGATGCAAAAGTCCTCGCAAGGCTTGCACGCCGTTACCAGAACGCGGACCTCGGCCACATCGATGTAAGCACCGATAAGGCCGGCGTCGTGTTCGACTTCGGCATGTGGAAGAGCCACGTGGCAACGAAAAAGAACACGGACGGTACGACGTCGCTTGTGACTATCGATCCGTCCGTATCGGGATTCGAGTTTGTCGTCGGATCCGATGGCGGCAAACGTACGCTGACCACTCGCGATGGGCAGCACAAATACGTCTATACCGGGCTATAGAATATAGCTGCTTAGATCCGCGTTTGTTACCACGTCCTGCAGTTTGTTCCGAACGTAGGCGGCGTCGATAACAACGGTGCCGCCTTCTTCCGGTGCAGCGTAGCTTACGTCATCCAACAAACGCTCGAGCACGGTATGTAAGCGGCGAGCGCCGATGTTTTCACTGCGTTCGTTCACCTGCATCGCAAACTGCGCGATTTGTTCGATGCCGTCGGGGTGAAAGTCGAGCGTTACGCCCTCCGTTGCCAAGAGCGCCTTGTACTGCTCGGTAAGCGCGTTCTTCGGCTGCGTGAGGATCGTTTTAAAATCTTCCGCGGTAAGCGAATCCAGCTCGACGCGGATCGGGAAGCGGCCCTGAAGTTCCGGAATAAGATCCGAAGGTTTGCTCATGTGAAAGGCGCCGGCAGCGATGAACAGGATGTGATCGGTTTTGATCGCGCCATACTTCGTGTTCACGGTGCTGCCCTCGACGATCGGCAGAATGTCGCGCTGCACGCCTTCGCGCGAAACGTCGGGACCGCGCGAACCTTCGCGGCCCGCGACCTTATCGATTTCGTCGATGAAGATGATGCCGTTCTCGCCCGCGCGCCGGAGCGCTTCACGTTTCACGGCATCCATGTCGATGAGTTTGTTCGCTTCTTCCTGCGCGAAGATCCGGCGCGCTTCCTGAACCGTCACGCGCTTTTTGATGCGCTTCTTCGGGAGTATGCCGCCGAGCATTTCACCCAAGTCTCCGCCGCCCGGGCCCATGCCCTGATCGAAGCCGCCGCCCATAATTCCGATTGGTACGCTCGGCGCTTCTTCCGTTTCGATTTCGACCAACCGTACGTCGTAAAAACCGCGTTCCACGTCGGCGCGCGCTTGTTCGCGCACGCGCGCGGCGTCGCTATTTGGCGGCGGGGGCGGTGGCGGCGCCGGTTGCTGCTGCGAATACTGATTGCCGAAAATAGAACCCAGTGTTGCTGCAAATGGATTTGGCTGGCCCGCGGGCGCAGGTGGACGTGTTTCCGGATGAAGCAAATCGATGACGCGATCGACCGCCATCTTTTCCGCGACGTCTTTTACCTCTTCACGCCGCTCCTCGGTCACCATACGCACCGCTTGCTCGACAAGGTCGCGCACCATGGACTCGACGTCGCGTCCGACGTAGCCCACCTCGGTGTACTTCGTGGCTTCCACTTTGACGAATGGCGCACCGGTGAGTGCGGCCAAACGCCGCGCGATCTCCGTTTTACCGACGCCGGTAGGGCCGATCATCAAAATGTTTTTCGGAATAATCTCTTCACGGAGGTCGTCGCGCACGCGGCCGCGTCTATAGCGGTTGCGCATCGCAATCGCGACGGCACGTTTCGCGCTGGCTTGGCCGACAATATATTTATCCAACTCCGCCGCTATTGCGCGCGGAGTTAATTCGAGAGAGCCGTTCATATCGATTCGACTACGATACTTTCGTTTGTATAGATGCAGATTTCCGAGGCGATCTCCAGCGCTTTGCGCGCGATATCTTCGGCGTTCATTTCGGTATTTCGCACGAGCGCCGATGCAGCGGCTTGCGCGTACGGTCCTCCGCTGCCGATTGCCGCAATGCCTTCATCGGGTTCGATCACATCGCCGTTACCGCTGAGCACGAGCAGGTGCTCCGCATTACCGACGATGAGCAGCGCCTCAAGCTTACGCAGCGCGCGATCTTGACGCCAGTCCTTGGCGAGTTCCACCGCCGCGCGCGTGATGTCTTTGTATTCGTTGAATTTGCCTTCGAATTTCTCAAGCAGCGTAATGCCGTCCGCGGCAGAGCCTGCGAAGCCCGCGACGACTTTACCGCCCGCGATGCGGCGCACCTTACGCGCGCCGTGCTTCATAATCGTTTTATCGAAGGTCACCTGACCGTCTCCGGCAACGGCGAGTTTCCCGTTCCGGCGTACGGCCAGAATAGTGGTAGAGCGAATCCTCATATCTGTCGCTTCTACCCGGCGGGGGCGGGCCAGGTTGCACTTTTAGGACGGAGTGGGCGGCCAAGGGGGTGTTTGCACAGCCGCCCAGTTAACGCAGCGCTGGTGCGCGGTCGCGAACGCGATCGCGCGTCTCGCGAATCGATTCGAGGGCGCGCTGTGCCATACGGCGGCGGCGTT
>CAZHGH010000036.1:0-18285 GCA_964531205.1 uncultured bacterium | reverse complement strand
TCGCGCGTCTCGCGAATCGATTCGAGGGCGCGCTGTGCCATACGGCGGCGGCGTTCTTTTTTATCTCGAATGAGATCGTCGAGCGGCGGGAACGGCGCCCACGTAACGTTCGCCGGTTGGAAATCGTCGGTTTGCGTGTTTTGCAAATGCGCGACAACGGCGCCGAATGCGGATTCGCGCGGAAACTCGATCGGCGGTAATCCCAGAATTTGACGCGCGGCGTGGATGCCGGTCATTGCTCCGCATGCGGCAGCTTCGACGTACCCTTCTGCACCAGTGATCTGTCCCGCGAAGTACAGCGCATCGCTGCCGCGCAAACGTAAGTGCGAATCGAGCAGACGCGGCGAGTCGATGAACGTGTTGCGATGCATCACTCCTAAACGCAGCCACTCCGCGTTTTGCAGACCGGGAAGCTTTCCGAACGCTTCTTTTTGCGAGGGCCACGTTAGGCGCGTTTGAAAGCCGACGAGGTTGTATGCCGTACCTTCGATATTTTCTTTGCGCAACTGCACGACGGCGTACGGCGTTTTGCCGGTTCGCGGGTCGCGCAGCCCCACAGGCTTCAGTGGACCGAAACGCAGTACGTCGTCACCGCGGTCGGCCATCTCTTCGATTGGCAAACACCCTTCGAAGTAGCGCGCTTCTTCAAACGCTTTGGTTTCGTGCCGCGGCAGCGTACGCAGATCTTCGAGCAGTTCCAGATACTGCTCTTTCGTCAGTGGAATGTTGACATAGTCGTCGCCGTCGCCTTTTTCGTAGCGCGATTTGCGGTACATCGGCGTTTCATCGATTGAATCGGCCGAGACGATTGGCGAAGCCGCGTCATAATAGTGCAGCCGCTTGCCCACCAGCGCATCGATCGCGGCGAGTAGATCGTCGCTCGGCAGGGGACCGCAAGCGACGATCGCGGGACGATCGCGAGGAATGTCATGCACTTCTTCGCGATGGATCGCGATGCGCGGTTCGCTTTCGATGCGCCGTTGAACCGCGCTCGCAAAGAGATCGCGATCTACTGCGAGTGCGCCGCCCGCCGGAACGGCAGCTTCTCGTGCGGATGTGACGATCACCGAGTCGAGGAGCGCCAATTCTTCTTTTAATAAGCCTACGGCGTTTTCGAGCGCCGCGCCGCGCAGGGAATTGCTGCAGACGAGTTCGGCCAGATTACCCGTTTTATGCGCGGGTCCGCTTTTGTGCGGACGCATCTCGTAGAGATCGACGTCAACGCCGCAGCGCGCGGCTTGCCATGCCGCCTCGCAGCCCGCTAAGCCGCCTCCAATAATTGTGAGCCGCATTTACACCTCTACGGGTTCGCGCTCCTCACTCTCGCCCGGCTTCGCCGGAATACTGGAAACGTCGTGCTCTTTGTCCGCGGCGCATTCCAGCACTGTCTGACCGCCGCGGCGCGTCTTTGCGACTACGTACGAACCGCAAACCGGACAGGGCTCCGGAACGACGCGATCCCACGACACAAAGTCGCACTTCGGATAATTCGCACATCCGTAAAATACGCGGCCCTTGCGCGATTTGCGCTCGACGATCATGCCGCCGTCTTTGGGACATTTTGCGCCGGTATCTTTAAG
The DNA here is from genome assembly GCA_964531205.1 of uncultured bacterium. GTDB lineage: Bacteria > Vulcanimicrobiota > Vulcanimicrobiia > Vulcanimicrobiales > Vulcanimicrobiaceae > JAICWY01. The sequence continues at coordinate 16,705 of CAZHGH010000036.1, read as the reverse complement.
GATAGGACGCGTGGTTTTGCATTCGGGATAGCCGGTGCACGAAATGAAGCGCCCGAAGCGCCCGGTTTTAATAACCATCGGACGACCGCAATTCGGGCAGATCTCATCGGTCGGCTCGTCTTTGATCTCGAGGCGCGGCAACTTCTTCTCCGCCTCGTCGAGCTCTTTAAGGAATGGACCGTAGAAGCGATCGAGCAGCTTCACCCAATCTTCGCCGCCCTCGGCGACCTTATCGAGGTCGCCTTCCATCTGCGCGGTGAAGTTCAAATCGACGATGTCCGGGAAATGTTCGGCAAGCAAATCGTTGACGGCGATGCCGATCTCGGTCGGCTGAAAGCGGCGTTCCACTTGCGTCACATAACCGCGAGCCTGAATGGTTTCGACGATCGTGCTGTACGTCGACGGCCGACCGATGCGATTCTCTTCCAATGCTTTCACAAGCGAGGCTTCGGTGTAACGCGGCGGTGGCTCGGTGAAGTGCTGCTTCGGGTCGAGTTTGTGGAAATCGAGGTCCTGCGATTCCTGAAGTTTCGGCAAGCGTTTCGAAGCGCCCGGCGTGACGGCACCGTCCGCTGTGGCCTCGCCGTTCTGCGCTGCTTCTTCGTCGCGGCCTTCCTCGTAGATTTTGGTGAAACCCGGAAACTTCACGACGCTGCCGGACGCTCGGAACGTGTACTGCTTCGCCTTGATATCGACCGTGGTTTGGTCGAGAACCGCCGGCGCCATCTGCGAGGCGACGAAGCGATTCCAAATCAGCGTATATAAACGAAGCTCGTCGCGCTTGAGCACGTGTGCCATGCGTTCGGGCGTGTGGTGCATAGACGTGGGGCGGATCGCTTCGTGCGCGTCCTGCGCACCCTCACGAACTTTGTGCGCGCGGCCGCCATGGTAATCTTCGCCGTACGTTTGCGCGATGAACTCGCGTGCCGCATCGCGCGCTGAATCGGAGATGCGCGTCGAATCGGTACGCATATAGGTAATGAGACCTACGGTGCCTTCTGCACCGAGATCGACGCCTTCGTACAGCGCTTGCGCCAGTTGCATCGTGCGGCGGACCCGCAATTTCAGTTTACGCGATGCTTCCTGTTGCAGCGTCGAGGTAGTAAACGGCGCGGGCGCATTCCGTCGAACTTCACGCTGTTTGACCGACGCGACTGAGTATTCGGCGCCTTTCAGATCGGCAAGAACCCGATCCGCTTGTTCCTGATTCTCGATGGAGAGCTTCCGCCCGTTCTCCATCGCGAGATCGGCGGAGAAAACGATCGACGATTCCGCCGGCGAGGAGAGCAGCGCCGAGATCGACCAGTACTCGCGCGGAACGAACGCCTGTATCTCGCGTTCGCGATCGACGATGAGCCGAACCGCAACCGATTGCACGCGGCCGGCGCTCAGCCCGCCGCGGACTTTGGCCCACAGCAGCGGCGAAATTTTGTAACCCACCAAACGATCGAGAATGCGGCGCGCCTGCTGCGCGTTCACCCGATCGATATCGATGGGGTGCGGATGCTTGAGCGCCGCCAGCGCAGCATCCTTAGTAATCTCGTGCAACTCGATCCGTTTCGGATCGTCCAATTTCAGAAGTTCAGCCAAATGCCAGGCGATTGCTTCGCCTTCGCGATCGGGGTCGGTCGCGAGGTAGACGTCGCTCGCGTTTTTCACCGCGGACTTCAGATCTTTGATGATGTCGCCTTTGCCCTTGATCGTCAGGTACTTCGGCGCAAAGCCATGCTCCACGTCGACGCCAAGCGTACTCTTCGGCAAATCGCGCACGTGCCCAACCGACGCCTTCACTGCGTATCGTGGCGGCAGAAACTTCTTTATCGTGCGTGCCTTGGTCGGCGACTCCACGATGATCAGGGGCTTTTTCACGGGGCCTAGTATACCGCCGGGGTCAAGCTTCGGGCAAATGTCGCCTCTAATGTAGGGTCTTACGAGCGCACGCGTAGACGCACGCGCGCACGCGCTAATACCGCAAAATCACCCGCCGCGTCAACCACCAAAACCATCAAATTTGCAATTCTTTGAAAAATTACTTATGATTCGCACAAAGCGCTATTTGCGCTGTCCACCATCTCAAGTTCGTCCCCGGGGACGAAGGGAGGAAGAATGGATTCCGACATGATGCAAAACGGCGGTACGATGGGTGAAGAAACCACATCGCGCCGCGGCGGACGCCGTAAAGGCGGACGTAAAAAAGCTGCAGGACGCAAAGCTGCGGGTGGCCGCAAGAAGGCCACAGGCGCACGTAAAGCAGCGGGACGCAAAGGCGGACGCAAAAAAGCTGCCGGTGGCCGTAAGAAAGCTGCGGGCGGACGTAAAGCCGGACGCAAGGGCGGACGCAAAAAAGCTGCCGGTGGCCGTAAGAAAGCTGCGGGCGGACGTAAAGCCGGACGCAAGGGCGGACGCAAAAAAGCTGCCGGCGGCCGTAAGAAAGCTGCGGGCGGACGTAAAAAAGGCGGACGCAAATCGACGCGTAAAGCAGCTGCGGGACGCAAGGGCGGACGTAAAGCTGCAGGTGGCCGCCGCAAGGGCGGACGTAAGAAAAAAGCCTAACGCGTAAAGCGATTTAAAAGCAAGAAGGGCGAGAAAACACCTCGCTCTTCTTTATTTTTCGCGTTACGTTTTTGCGGCGGCGTTGTGCCGCGCGCAATCGCTCGGATCCCATTCCCAGAGTTGCTCGTCGGCGAGCTTTGTTGCGCCACATCCGCAATCCCAACGCAGAACGCTCATCGGCTTTCCCGGTTCCGACGAATGCGGACGAACGTTTTCCTCGGCGGGTTCGCCGAGTTTTTCGATCAGCTCGTGTTTTGGATACCGCATGCCATCCTTATGCCACCGCGCTGGCATTTGTAACCGCGAGTGAATCACATTATGGGGCCGCGGCGTATGTTAGCACAATGATTAGAAATGCCGCGGCGGCGCTTTCGTGCGCCGTTATTACACTTTTTGCAGTCCCCGCGTTCGCGCAGACGAAGCCCGCAGAACCGCCGGCCGCGCCCACGCCGAAACCGACCGCAACCGCGTCGCCGTCGCCAACGCCGAGTCCCGGACCCGCATTCGCGCGCATGAATTGGCGCGCAGTCGGACCCGCGGCAAGCGGCGGACGCATCGCGGCGGTTGCGGGTTCCGCGAGCGATGCAAATCTGTACTACGCCGGGACTGCCGGCGGCGGCGTTTGGAAAACCACGAACGGCGGCCAAACCTGGAACGCTGTCTTCGAAGACCAAAAAGTCAGTGCGATCGGCGCGGTCTCCATCGATCCGAACAACAATAACGTCGTTTGGGTTGGAACCGGCGAGAGTAATCCACGCAACGATGTGAGTTACGGCGACGGCATCTACAAAACGACGGACGGCGGAAAGACGTGGAGCAATAGCGGCCTCGCCGGAACCCGCCACATTGCGCGGATTCTGATCGATCCAAAGAATTCCAATCACGTGATCGTTGCGGCGCTGGGCGACGTCTTCGGCGCCAATGAAAATCGTGGCGTCTATGTCACCGACGACGGGGGAAAGACATGGTCTAAAACACTCTATACGGACGATCGCACGGGTGGATCCGACCTTGCGATGAGCATGCAAAATCCGTCGATTGTGTTCGCCGGCATGTGGCAATTTCAACGAGAGCCGTGGACGTTTCACAGCGGCAGCGCCACAGGCGGACTTTTCAAATCCACCGACGGTGGACGTACATGGAGTAAACTTACGGGACACGGTTTACCCGATGGGCTCACCGGACGCATCGGCCTTGCCGTTGCACCGAGCAACGGAAACCGCGTCTATGCGATGATCGAATCCGACAAAGGCGTGCTGTGGCGCTCAGATGACGCCGGCGCCAATTGGACGCTGACCAGCAGCGATACGCTGGTCGTTCAACGGCCGTTCTACTTCAGCCGCATGGAAGTCGACCCATCGAATCCGGATCACGTCTGGGCGCTCTCCGCGGCGATTTCGCAATCGCGCGACGGCGGCAAGACGTTCCACGCGCTCATGAGCGGACCGCACGGCGACTTCCACGCCATGTGGATCGCGCCGAACAACCCCTCGCGCTTAATCGTCGGCGAAGACGGCGGACAAGCGATCTCGCTCGACGCCGGGCGCACCTGGTTCGACATGCTGAACATGAACATCGGGCAAGTTTACCATGTGGGTTTGGGCAACGATAACCCGTACACGATCTGCGGCGGCTTGCAGGACAATCTCGCGTGGTGCGGCGCTTCGAATTCCAAAGACCCGACCGGCATTCAAAACAAGGACTGGTTCATTACCGCATATGGCGACGGCGAATGGGCCATCCCGGACCCGATAGATCCGGACTATTTGTGGAGTGATTGGCAGAACGGTTCGCTCGTGCTATACAACCGCAAAACGCGCGACTCGTGGAACGTCCAACCCTATTTTGCGGACGCCGCCGAGCAATTCGATTCTTCGAAGAGCAAGTACCGTTTCAATTGGGATTCGCCTATCGCGTTCAATCCGTTCAACGGCCATGAAGCCTGGTTCGGGGGGAACATTGTATTCGCAACAACCGATCGCGGATTTCATTGGAAAGCGATCAGCGGCGACCTAACGCGTAACGAAAAGTCGCATCAACTTCCCTCCGGCGGCCCGATCACCAAAGACGTTTCCGGCGCCGAATACAGCGACACCATCCTCTATATCGAGGGGTCGGCGCTGCGCAAAGGCGAGATTTGGGTCGGCACGGACGACGGTCTCGTACAAATGACCCTCGACGGCGGCAAGCACTGGAAAAACGTCACGCCGCCGCATGTTCCGGAATGGGGACGTGTCGAAGCTGCGGCGCCCTCGCCGGTCAAAGACGGCACCGCATATGTGAACGTCGATCGTCACCGTTCCGGCGATTTCAAGCCGTACGTTTTTGTTACGCACGACTTCGGCAAACATTGGACTTCAATTACGAACGGTTTGCCCCCGGATCAATACGTGCGCACCGTGCGCCCTGATTTACACAATCCAAGTCTCGTTTACGCCGGAACCGAAAACGGCATGTGGATCTCGTTCAACGGCGGCGCCTCATGGGAGAATTTCAAAAACAATCTGCCGACCGCGTCGGTGCGGGACATCCGCATTCAACCGCAGTTCGACGATCTCGTGATTGCAACGCACGGACGTTCGATGTACGTGATGGACAACATCGCGGCAGTGCAGCAACTTCAAGCCGCGAAAGGCGCGAGCCACATGCTCTTTACGCCGCGCGTCGCGTACGAGTACAATCTGCACAGCAACGATGAAGGCGCGTACACGGGATACGCCGCGGACAATCCACCGTACGGCGTTATCGTCGATTTTTATCAGAACGACAAGCAGAAAACCGCGCCCAAAATCGAGTTTCTCGACGCGAAATACCGCGTCGTACAGACGATCCAGGGCACGCATAAAGTGGGCGGTAAGGACGTTCCGTACGTCTCCAATGAGATTGGGCTGAACCGCTACGTTTGGGATTTCGGGACCACGCCGCCGGTGAAGTGGGAAGGCGCCGGCAACGAGTTCTTCAAGGGCCCGCCGGAAGGCTTGCCGGCTGGTCCGGGACGCTATTATGTTCGTTTGACGCTGGGCAGCCGCTCGTACACCAAACCTGTGACGATCAAACTAGACCCGCTTTCAGTTGTTTCCGACGCGGATACGAACGAGGCGTTGGCGTACGGCAACCATTTCTACCACGAGCTTTCTCAGGTGGACGTGATGCTCAACGCATTCGACAAACTCAAGAAAGAGCTGGACACGGCTTCTACCGAGGCGAAGAAAAAGAACGACGCCGCACTGCAAGCGCAGATCGACGGCGCAGTAAAAGGCCGCGCGGCAATCTTCGATGCAATCACGGCAGACTACAAAAACTTCGAAGACTTCATTCAGCGGCCGGGCAAACTGCGCGAGGACATTCAAAATGTCGTGCAATCGCTCTCGGCTCCCGTTACGCCGGCGACGCGTCAGCTCGGCGATCGCGTCGATAAATCGTATCGCTCGGTCGTCGTGCAGTACAACGCGTATGCGCGCAGCACGGTGCCCTCACTCAACTCCGCCCTGCAAAGAGCGGGCATTAAGACACTTACCGCGCTGACGCCGCTGCAGCCTTAGCGGTCGGAACGTCGAGCAGGGCACGCACGTCGCTTCCGCCGCCCGGCGCGCTGCTCACTTCAAAACGGCGCGTCAGCGCCTCTACGATAAATAATCCCCGGCCCGATTCGCTGAGCACATCGCGCGGCAAATCGGGCTGTTTTGCATAACCGCTGCCGCAGTCCGTGACGCGCAGTTCGGGGTACTTGCCGGTCCAATCGATAGACACATATACCGTTCCGGGGGCGTGCCGTACGACGTTTGAAATAAGTTCGCCGTAGACTAATTCCGCGTTCGCGAGCTGGTCTGGCGCCGCGCCGAGTTCGCGCAGAAACGCGGTGAAACAGAAGCGCGACTGACGGGCCATACGGGGGTCACGCGCATCGAACCACAGGCTAAGGGTTCTCCCATCGGTGCCGCTGTGTCCGTCCACAATACGTATTGCAAGCAACGCGACATCGTCGGGAGATCCTTCCGGTAAGACGAGATGCTCGATGTAGTGCGCCGTATTTCCGCCGTCGGCAGATCGCAGCGCATCGGCTACGCGCCGTTCACCTTCCGCAATGTCGTGCGTCGATTCGATGAGTCCGTCGGTGTAGAGGAGCAGCACGTCGCCGGGAGCGAGCTGCATCGTGACGGGCCACGTGTCTTCTTCGCTTCGTAATCCAATCGGCAAGCCGTGCGCCGGAAGCGGAACGATCGCACCGCCGCGCCGCAAATAGGGCATGGGATGACCTGCAGTCGCGTACGTAAACGTCAGATCCCGCCGATCCAACACGCCGACGAACGCGGTCACAATTGCGTCCGGATGCCGGCGCTGCAACGTGTTCTGCGCAACGTCCAGCAGTTTAACGGGATTTGTCTCGTAATAGCTGAGCGCCGAGAGCGATTGACGCACTTTGCTCATCTGGACAGCTGCGTGCAAACCGCGGCCGGTTACATCGCCTATAGTTACCATGACGCGCCCGTCGGGCAAGTCGAATGCATCGTACCAATCGCCTCCAACCAGCGCTTCATCGCCGCCCGGCGCGTAGACAGCATCAAACTGCACGTCCTCGAGATGCGGTAATCGGGCAGGCAAAAGCGCGCGTTGCAAAGTCATTGAGGTTTCTTCGTGCCGTTGAAGCGAGCGCGCGCTTTCGAGCGCCGCTGCGGCGCGGCGTGCTAAATCTTCGAGCAGCCGCAAATCGTCATGCGTGAAACGGCGTTGCCGCCGGTCCCCTACGAAGATGGCGCCAAGCGTTTGGCCGCGCAGGCGAACGGGCGCGACCATCGCTGCGTTAACGCCGATACGTTCGATGAGCGCCCGTATAAATGAACGGTAGGTTTCCGAAAACTCTTTGCGTTGAACGAGTTCTTGCAGGTCCGGGACGAGCATCGCCTCGCCGCGTCGCGCAACGGCCACTACCATCTCGAACATCGACGCGTCCAGTCCGCGCTCGACCCGCAGAAGCTGGGCCGCCCGAAGCATCTTCGGATCGACGTGATAGAGAAAGACGTTCTCCGGCGTTCCGCTTTCGTTGAGCAGCATGATATGGCAATACGAGGCGAGGCGCGGCACGATCAACCGCTGCAGCGCTGAAATAACCGTGCCGACATTCAATGCATCCGCGAGCGCCTCGCCCGCATCGGCAAGAAAACGTAAGCGTTCGATGCTGCGCTGCTCCTGTTCGGAAACATCGAAAAACGTTACGACGCCGGCCGCGATGCGGCCGCATTCGTCGCGAATCGGAGATGCAAAAACCAGCACGTCAAGAACACGGCCGCTCTCTAAATGCAGCTGCAGCGGCATGGAGGTAATCGTCTCCCCGGACGCCGCCAACGTTGAGGGCAATTTTTCTCTCGGTACGAGCCTGCCGTCTTGATACGCCGAAAACGACTGCGCATCGATGAATCGCGCGAACGCAGCGTTCGTCCAGATTTCATCGTTTGCGGCCGAAGCGAGCATAATCGGAATAGGGAGATCGTCCAACGAGTCTTTAAGCGATTCGAAGTCCCTTATCATCGGACGACCGCAAAACTCAACGCGATCGCCGCCATGACCCCGCCATACGCGATATGCGCGATCGGACTGAGCCACGATGTTTTGGTTTCCATCAATTCGCGGCCGCCCGGGGTGATTTGTGCGCCCCAAAAATTCAACACCCATAGTGTGAGCGCATACGCGAGGCCCGTCATCCAAAACTCATGCGTAAGGGTATTTACCACTAGAGCAAAGAGCGCGCCAAAACCCGCTGAGAGCAGAAAATGCAGCGCGAGGCCGAGTGCGACGACTGCGGTTCCGCCGTTTTTTGCGTTGGGGCCAATAACTACTCCGGACAGGCGTTTAGGCAACTGCCACGGGTCCTGACCCACGGCGAGGCTCAGCAATGACATGACGAAGGCCATGGCTACGCCACCGCAAATGCCTGCGATAGCGCCCTGAACGTACCCGATGCGAGCGGACTCGATGAGCACGCCGTGGTCCCACATGCATTCGTATGTTCCCAAGCGCGTGATACGATAACGCCATGCTGGTACTCGATGAGCGGGCCGTGCACGACGCGCTCCCAATGCGGGACTGCATCGATGCCATGGAACGTGCGTTTACTTCCGTTGCGGCGGGCGATTTCGTGCAGCCTTTGCGCCTGATCGCGTGGCAGCCGGATGGGCGCGGCGGCATTGCATCGATGCCCGGCTTTCTCAACGGCGTGCTTGGAGCAAAACTCATCAGCGTTTTTCCACAAAACCGAAGCGCCGGAATGGAATCGCATCAGGGCCTCGTTGCACTGCACGAATCCGAGCACGGACGTTTGCTCGCAGTCGTGCACGCAGGTGCGATTACAGCGATACGCACAGCGGCCGCGAGCGGCCTTGCGACGCGTCTGCTTGCAAACGAAGATGCCGACGACGTAGCGCTTCTTGGTTCCGGAACCCAAGCCGTTACGCATCTTCGCGCCATGCGCGAAGTCCGAACGATCCGGCGCGTGCGCGTGTGGAGCCGATCGTTCGACCATGCTCGCGCATTTGCGGAACGCGAAACGTCGGACGCAATCGCTGTTATGCCGTATGACCGCGTCGAAAAAGCAGTGGAAGGTGCATCAATTATATGCACGCTGACCGCGGCGACCGCACCCGTTCTTCATGCGTCGTGGATTGCGCCGGGCGCACACGTGAATTCTGTCGGCGCGTCCGTCGCCGGCTTTCGGGAATTGGACGCTGCCGTGGTGCAAAAGGCGCGCGTTTACGTCGATATGCGCGCCACCGCATTGCGTGAATCCGACGATCTGCGCGATCTTCCATCGGATCGCGTCGTTGGCGAACTTTCGGAAATGGTGACCGGCGCATGCCCGCTTCGCACAGATCCGAATGAGATCACGCTTTTCAAGTCCGTCGGCATGGCGATCGAGGATCTCGCGGCGGCGCAGTTGGTCTACGAACGGGCAACGTCGTTAGGATTGGGACGTTACGTCGATTTTTGAAACAGCATGCGGAGCCGGTTTGCGGCCCATGAAGTAGGCAGCGAGCATCGCGATTGCCGGAAGAATGCCGATGAGCCGCGGGTTCTCGCCGACGATCGCGGTAGCAATTGCCGGTGCAATGATGAGCGCAACGCTGTTGCCCGCATCCGCAACGCCCAGGATCGCTCCGCGCTCTTCCTTGGGAGCACGTTTAGCGAGCAGCGCCATGAGCGTCGGCGCTACGAGCGCTGCACCAATGGCCCACAGAATAAGCACCGGCAAGAACCACGCAAAACTCTTCACCCAATAAATCAATCCGTACGCTGCGAACCCTAAGAGAAATCCAATTTGGGCGACGGCGCGATCGCCGATGCGGTTTGCAAGCGGCGCAACCACGATAGCTTGCATGACACCGCCTACAATGCCCGCTGCGGCGAGAAGCAAGGAAACGCGTGCGACGTCGTAGTGCAACGCATGATGCAAGTAGAGCGCGAAGTCCGCGAGAAAATAAACTACTGCGAAAACGAATAGAAATTGGCGAAGGAACACTATTCGTATGCGCGGTTGCCAAATGTCCTGCAGCGATTGCTTGAGGCTTGGCGTTTCACCGCTCTTCGGCATGACGCTTGGCAAAAACAGCGCTGTGAAGACGATATTGAGGACTTCCAGCGCCGCGGCCGCATAGAACGGAAACTGCAGGCCCTTATGCTGTAGAAATCCAGAGGTTACCGGTCCCAGGATAAACGCGGAGCCGAACACGACGCCGAAAATCGCGTACGCTTCGTCGCGTTGTTCGGGCTTCGTTACATCGGCAATGTACGACTGCGCTGCGCCCACGTTCCCGGCCCCAATTCCGGAGATGATGCGCGACATGAAGATCCAGAATAGCGAGTGGGAGACCGCGAGCACGAGATACCCCGCAAGCGTCAGTCCTTGCGAAATGAGGATAATGCGTTTGCGGCCCGCCATGTCGCTTGCCTTTCCCCAAACCGGCGCCGCGATTACGGAACAAAAAGCCGGAATGCTTAAAAGGGTACCGGTCGTAAAATCAGACGCGCCGTATTGCTCCGCGACCAAGGGCAGCAGCGGAATCATCAAGGTGTAGCCCAGCATGTCTGCAAGCGTCGTGCCGTAAATCGGTAACAGCTGGCGCGGAAGCCGCAGAAACCGCATCCCCATCGTAGGGCCTATACCCAAGGGCGGGCACTACGGAACCCAGGCCATCGATGGCGCGGTCAAAACAAAATCTCGCGAAAGAGACAAGCTCGCCGGAAGCGACCCGGCGGCGAACTGATGGATCGTGTTCGTGTTTACAATTGAAACCCAAAGGTTTCCACTCGGATCGAACATCATCGAGCTGAGCTTGTTTCCGAAGTCCGCGTACGTCAACGTATTCGTAACGGACGTCGAGCCGGGTGCGAAATACGCGATGTCGTTGTTTGCCTGATCGATTACGTACATTCCCGAAGCGGCGTCGAAAACAATGGCAGTCGGATTTCCGAGTGACGGATCGCTGATGGTCCGCAGCGGCGCTGTTTGATTGCCTGAGCCGTAGACATTGATGCCGCTGGACTGTGCGAGATAGACCTTGCCCGTCGCGTCGACCGCGAGACCTTGCGGACTCACGATACTGCTTCCGGTGATTTTGTATTTTGGAGTTGTCGCGCCGGGAAGATACTCGGTGATCGCGGCGGCGGTTCGATGCAGAAAAGATCCGCTCGCAGCATTTGAAACGTACAGCATGCCGTTTTTATCGACGGCGATGCCGCCCGGACCGGTGACGCCGTTGGCGGAACCGAGAACGCGGCTGGGCGCACTGGTGCCTGCTAAAAACTCTGAGACACCATGACCGATGCTGAGCGTGCCGATCAACGAATATGAAGCAAAGATGTCGCCTGCAGAATCCGTAGCTACGCCGTTTACGATTACGGTGCCGCAATTACCGGGGCACGCCTTGAATACTCCAACCTGTTTTCCCGTCTCTATGCTATAGATGTCAACGAAGAATCCCGCGGTGACCGCGATCGCCGGTGTATACGTGAAGTTCGTCGATCCGCTCACGGGCGCGGACGTCGTGCCGTCGTTCAGCGGTATGCTTTGCGCCGATGCCGTGATGCTGAAACTTTGCCCGCCGGCACCGGCTGCAGGAGTTACGATATAAGCGTTCGGATCGGTCCCCTTTGCCGGTGCGATCGTTGCGTACGCACTGCCCGAACTCACCGCCGGTGCGGCGATTGCGGGTGCGCCCGGACCGACGATCACATTTCCGTCCGCATCCAATGCTTGCAGTTCAACGCTCTGCGGCAGTAAGCCGGGAATGTGATACGCGGGCGTTGCGTTGCCTTCGATGCCGGAGTTCGGCCCCGGCACGGCTCGAACCGAGGCGGGTATGCCCGCGAGTGTGACGTCGACCGGCGTCGATGTTCCCGCACTCAACGTTGCACTAACGACGTTGCGGGAAAGCACGTTGCCCGAACTGTCGGTCAACGTCAGTGTAAATGCGTCGGTCCCCGGCGGTGCCGCAACCGAAAACGTGCACGTCAAGTTCGCGGATACGACGCTGCAGCCGGGTGAAGCCGGCGTCAAACCATACGTCGACGCCGTTCCCCCATTGACCGCAACTTGTAATTGCGCGCTCGATGGCGAGACGTATTGCGGACGGCGCAAGCTTGAAGCGGTCGCGCTTCCTCGCGTCTGAGGAATGACGATAGAAAGCGCGGCCGCAGTTCCCGCAGTGTGACCCGCGGGCGTCGATGCAGACATGGGGAGCGCATCGGTGCCGTGCGAGGAACATGCGGACACAACAACCAGTCCGGCGATCGAAAGTACATGCAGCGGTTTCATTCGCACTCCTAATGGATTGTTATCGCCGCGCTCGCGACGCTCACCGAGATCGTCGTGCCGTGGCCGGATGTGTCGCTGATCGTAACGTTGCACACGCCGGCGCTTAACGGCGTTATCGCATACGTTGCAGCGCCGTTCGCATTTGATTGCGCAGCAACGCTCGCAATCGCACCCGAAAGTGGATTGCACGTATCGCTTTCCGTGAACGTTCCGGCATAGCCCGGCTCCGTTACGCTGACATTTTGCGCGCTCCCCGACGAAAAACTGACGGCGGTTTGACTTGCTTGCGGCGATGCCGCCGGAGTTGAAGCCGGAGAAGGCGTCGGAGTAGGCGCAGGCGTTTGTCCGCCGGATGGGCCGGTGGGATTGTACGACGAACCTCCGCCGCCACCGCCTCCGCATGCCGCAAGTAACGCACACAGCGCAAGAGGCACGAAACGCATCTTCATTTGAACGTCACCTTTCCGATCTGCCCGAATCCGCCGTCTAGCATCCAGAGCGTGCCGTCGCCGCGATCGAGCATCGACGTCACTCTTACGGCGTTGGGAATGGCAGAATCCGGATACTCATAGATCGCCCCCGTCGCAGGATTCAGAACGCCGAGATTGGTCTGCAAAGCGAATCCGAAGCCGGCAAACGGGTCTAAGATAAACCAGAGATTTCCGTCGGAGCCGCGCGTTAGTGCCAGGAATATTCCGCCGTTCAATCCTGTCGTGTAGTACGCGATCGCGTTGCCGTTGTTGGGATCGATCGACGCGATGACGGAGTTGCGCGCAGTGCCGAAACAGCTCGCCCACACTTTTCCATCGGATGTGATGGCGATCTGCGCCGGTGCCTGTTGCGGATACGCCGGCAACGTGAGCTTGTATTCTTGAACCGTCCCCGTCGGACTCATATGCCCGACCGAGTAGTTGTATCCGTCCGAAAACCACAGCGAGTTGTCCGCCGCCACCGCCATCGACGTAAAGACGCCCTCTTGTAGTGTCGTTCGATCGGGCTGCGCGTTGTTCGCGGGAAACTCTTGAATGGTACCGGTTGCCGTGTCGATTGTGCCGAAGAACGTCGGATGGCCCAAACTGACGGCGTTGTTTGAGCCCCAGTCGTAGAACCACATCGTACCGCCGGTGCCTGCAACGATCGTCGTGATGCGCGGTGACGCCTGCAGACCGGTAGAATAAAAGTTTACAGCCGACGTGCTCGGCGTAAACTCGCCGATTTGCGAGCCGTCGGCAAACCAAATGTTTCCGTTTGTATCGACGGCAACGGACTGCGGTCCGGACAAGCTCGGATCGACGACGAACTTTGAATAGGTGCCGGTCGAGGGGTCGAAAGAGACGAGCGTACCGAATTCTTGATCGCCGGTCCAAAGTTTTCCATCAGACGATTGCACCATGTTTAGCGACGGCACCAGCATTGTGTGTTGGCTGCCGAACGCCGTATATGCACTGTTGTGCGGAACGACTGCAAGCGGTACGGCGTAGGTCATATTGCCGTCGCCGACGTTGAGCGTCGTCGTATCGAAACGCACCTTCGGCACGACGGAAAGGACTGCGCTCCCCGAGCTTAGCGTTCCGGAGGTCGCGCTCACCGATGCATCGTTTGCGTTCGCGATGTTCGCCGTAAACGTACCGGTGAATCCGCCTTCACTTAGCGTTACGTTTGCAGGTGCGGCATCGTCGAAGATCGCGAGCGGCGTAGGATTTACAGTTAACGGTGCGGCGACGAGCGTACCAGGTGCCATTGCGTTATCGTTTGCAACGATCTGCCCTTGAGCAAGCGGTTTGCTCGCATCGTACGTAACCGTCACGACGTCGCCGGGCTTTGACACACTAGCTGTGGACAAGGAAAGCGCGTGCGCCGGATCGTTCAGAATCTGAAGCGAGACGGGCGATTGATATGACGTGGTTCCGACGATTGTTGCCCCTGACGCATCAGCGACGTTGAGCGTCACGGCGAAGCGATGGATCGCACCATCGGCTATAAGCGGCAGTTTCGACGGCGAGAACGCGACCCGCGCAGGGACGCCGCCGAGTGAGAGGGGGACGCTTTGCGTTGAGCCGGCGCTCACATTTTGCGAAACGGTAGCCGTCGCTAAAGCGGTGCCGCTCGCGTCAGGTGATTGATACGTCGAAATGCTAAACACGTCGAGGCCGCTCGTTGCCGCCGCTGCAATGGTGCACGTCAGGCCCTTTTGCGGATCCGTCGTGCAACCGGGAGCACCACTTGCAATCTTCGCGATTGTTACGGGACCCGCCGGAGTCGATACGCCATTGGCGCTCTGAACGGCGATGCGAATCGAGCCGGTATTCGGCGAGACCGCCGGAGCACTTATAACAAATGAAACGCTGAGCGCACTCGTTGACGAGGTTGGAACCGGCGAGGGCTGCGTAGGAACGACCGAGCTGCTTCCGCCGCCGGCACCACCGCCGCCGCATGCGCTTACACTAACAGTAAGTGCTGAGACTACCGCAAGTTTTTGGATCGAGTTCATGTTCATTGATGCGTGACCGCCTTGATCAACGAGCGTGCGAACGGAACACCGATCCCCGTCACTTGGTCGTAACCCGTGGCGGCATTGTATCCGGGATCGAGTGGTGGTGAAGTAGGTCCGGGCTTAGCGGGGACTTGCTGGTTATCGCCGTAAACGACGTCGTAGAACGTCTGCGCGTAAGTCGGCTGGATCGTTTGCCCCTTCGCGTACAATCCGTACAGCACCGGAGCGGCGTTCCCCAAACGATACGGTTTCGTTCCTTGCGCCGTTGCACATGAAGCGCTTTGTTTACAAGCTTGAAGCACGAGCGCCCACATCGCCGCCATTTGCGGCGCTGCAACGCTGGTACCGCCGACATCGCCTACCTCGGGACCGCCGAGATTCGCGTATGCCAACACGGCCATACCGGTAGCAGAATCACCTAACAACGACACATCCGGCTGGTTGCGGTTCGAACCGAGAACGCCCGGAATGCCCTGCTGCCATGGCGTGAGCGTTTGCGAAAAGTACGCCGAAACGCCGCCGCCCGATCCACCGAAACCCCGGCCTGTCGTCAGGCCCCAACCAATGATTTGATTCGTGAGATTTCCGAAACGATCGAGCGGTGCAGTTACGCCGCCGACGCTCGTGACGTTCGGATCCGTCGCGGGATAACTCACGCACGTTTGATCTACCGCGGGCAAATATACGGGACGCTGGCATCCCTGCGCGCCCGAATCTCCCGAAGAGACGAACACGGCAACACCCTCTGCTGCAAGCGCGGCGAACTCCGCAGGACCAATACCGTTCGTTGGATTTGCAGCGTCGAATTCGAATCCGGCGTTTCCTTGTTCGGGACCGCCGTAGCTGAGACTGAGCACATCGACGGCGTTGTCCGCAATGACTTGCTGAATCTCATCGTCGGAGAGATCGATGCCTTCCAGCGGCTGTTGGCTTTGCCCGCACGGCCCGGCAACGATTTTGCCGTTGGTCAAATCGAGGCAGTACGACGGATCGTACGCAAGATAGAACAAGACGTTCGAACCGGGCGCGAGACCTGCTGCGGCCTCCGTATCGAGCTGCGCCTCGATGTCCTCGGGATTGCAATCGGGAAGAAAGCCGTTGCAAGCAGTCGTTACAGGCGGCGGCGTTTGGAAACCGGTATCAGGCGGATTTTCGATTCCCGGCGTGGCGACGCCGGTATCCGTAACGTTCACCTGCGTTACGGAACCAACGTTCGTATTGAACATTGCACCGTAGGCGGGAACATCTGCACCGCTGATCGGACCGGTGCCGACGATCCCGATGTTGATACCCACGCCGGTAAATCCGGCGTTGTACGCGCCCGTATAGTCGAACGCGTTGCGAATTTGCTGCGGCGTATAGCCGCTAGTCGAAAGCGAATTTCCGCCGATAGGAACCGCGGTCTTGAAGGAGCGTTGCAGCGACACCAAACGCGTCACCGCGGTTACGGGCAACGCTTTCACGAAATGCGGCGTGCCTGTCGGACCGATAAATGTTTGCGTTCCTTGTTTGTAGACGGCAAAAGCCGTGCCGAAGGCTTGCTGCATATTTTGCTGCGAGCCCGATACGAACATCGAAAGATGCTGCGGCCAGGTGCCGACATGGAGATGATACGATTTGAAGTACGCTGCGACGGTGCTAACATCGGATGCGCTCGCGCCGTACATCTGTCCGATCTGCTGCGGCGTCAGGAAATGCCGGTACTGCGGCGAGCTTGGCGTGCTGACGTCTTTCGCGTATTGCGTCAAGCCTTGCGCGTTCTGCAGCTTGAGTACAACGTCGACGCCCATCGTCGCGCTCGTCGCCGGAGCGACATATTGCGCGCCTTTCAGAGCTTCCGCACCATAAGTGAA
>CAZHGH010000035.1:0-29111 GCA_964531205.1 uncultured bacterium | reverse complement strand
TTGCCGTACACCTGCGTTCCAAGCGCCGTTGGCGGATTCAGCAGCACTTCGCGTACTTCGCTAACGATCGCAACCTCCAGCATCAGCGTGACGGAAACGCGATGCAGACGCAGGTAGTAAATCAGCGTTCTGAACAATTCGACGAGAATGAGCAACAGTGCGATTTGCGAGAGCACTTCTGCCGGCGGACGCTGTTCGACGAATGCAATTCGTCCGAGTCCCCACAGCGAGTACGCCATGACACCCAACAAAATCACGCACAGCGACGCGACGATGACGTCTTGTGCAATTTCAAAAATGCGACGCAAGACGTCGTGAATATCCGTGTGAGGCGTCATAGCTGCCTACCGCCTTTCGAGTGAGCACCCGCCGGCAGCTATTGTTCCCCGAAGGCTACGAGTGCTTCGCTATATCGGTACGGTACGATAAACGGCCGGGAGCGTTGACGCGCGAGGCGAGGTCCTTCACAGCATCGTACGCGCGCCGGCGCGCCGAATTCAAATCGTCGCCTAAACCCGTAACCGTGAGCACGCGCCCGCCGCCCGAGGAGACTCCGCCGTTTTGCAATTTCGAACCACCCCAGAACGCCTGCGCGTCGAGACCGAGATCGATGTTTGCCGGCAAGCCGTCGATGGGAGTGCTGCTGCGCGGATAATCCGCAGTCGCTAGCACGACACCGACGCAAGCACGTGCAGCAAACGCCGCCGCACTTAAATCAATTGCGCCGTCCGCCGCCGACTTTAGCAGCTCCGCAAAGTCGCCGGTGACACGTGGCATCAGTACTTGCGTCTCGGGATCGCCGAACCGCACGTTGAACTCGATGACGTAGGGACCATTTTGCGTCCACATCAATCCGCAATACAGCACGCCGATGTACTGTTCGCCTTCGGCAAGCAAACCGCGAAACACTGGAGCGATGATACGCTCGCGTACGATGTCTTCGAGATCCAACGGGAAACCGGCCGGTGGCGAATACGCGCCCATTCCACCGGTGTTGGGTCCGGTGTCGTCGTCGCCCGCACGTTTGTAATCGACGGCCGCCGCAATCGGATACATCGCGCGCCCGTCGCTGATTGCGAAAACACTCACTTCGCGCCCTTCGAGTTTTTCCTCGAGCAACACGTCGGTGCCGCCGCCCGGAATCCGGTTATTGCCGTACCAGTCACGCAGAACATCGCGTGCTTCTTGCGCGTTTTCCGCAACCACGACACCTTTTCCGGCGGCGAGGCCATCAGCTTTGATGACGCATGCGCCTTCCCACTCTTCAAGTGCTTTGAGTCCGGCTTCAAGCGAATGCACGATGACCGCGCGCGCCGTTGGAATGTCGTGACGCTCCATGAATCGCTTTGAGTAGACCTTGCTGGACTCCAGCCGCCCACCGGAGCGATTCGGACCGAACGTCGATATGCCGGCCTCGCGCAAGCGATCGCAAACGCCCGCTGCAATCGCCACCTCGGGACCGACAACTACGAGATCGATCTTCTCGTCCAAGCACTTTTGCGCAAGCGCTTTGCCGTTAGTCACCGCAATATCCCAGTTTTCACCACGCAATGCCGTGCCGGCGTTTCCGGGCGCTGCAAAAATCGCTTCACACGACGGCGACTCGGACAATCGCCATGACAGCGCGTCCTCTCGCGCGCCGCTACCTACAACGAGTATCCTCACGCTATTCCCACTCGACGGTTGACGGCGGTTTCGACGTGATATCGTAAGCAACGCGGTTTACGCCCGGAACTTCGTTCACGATGCGGGTGCTGATGCGCTCGAGCAGTTCGTATGGCAAGCGCGCCCAGTCCGCGGTCATTCCGTCTTCGCTTGTGATCGCGCGCACCGCCACCAAATTCGAATACGTGCGTCCGTCGCCCATGACGCCCACGCTTTTCACCGGCGTGAGCACGGCGAAATACTGCCACGGCTTCGGATCGAGCTGCGCGTTATCGATCTCTTCGCAGACGATTGCGTCGGCTTCGCGAACGAGATTCAAGCGCTCTTCCGTAATAGAATCGATGATCCGCACCGCGAGCCCGGGTCCGGGGAACGGCTGGCGCTGAACGATGGCATCGGGCAGTCCCAAGACTCTGCCGACCGCACGCACTTCGTCCTTAAAGAGCGAGCGAAGCGGCTCGATCAGTTCGAAGTTCATCTTCTCCGGCAATCCGCCGACGTTGTGATGTGACTTAATCTTGTGGCCCGCTTTGCTTTGCGGTGTTTTCGATTCGATCACGTCGGGATACAGTGTGCCTTGCACCAAATATTTCACGCCCGGAATCTTCGCGGCTTCCTCTTCGAAGACGCGAATGAACTCGTGGCCGATGATGATGCGCTTCTGCTCCGGATCGATCACGCCCGCTAGTTTATCCAAAAACCGCTTACGCGCGTCCACGGCAACGACGTTCAAATGGAGCACGTCGCGAAAAGCCTCGAGCACGCGCTGCGCTTCATTTTTCCGAAGCAAGCCGTGATCGACGAAGATGCACGTCAACTGTTCGCCGATCGCGCGCGAGACGAGCGTTGCCGCGACCGCAGAATCTACGCCGCCGGAAAGCGCACAGATAACTTTATCGCTGCCGACCTTTTTGCGAATCTCTTCAATGGAGCGATCGACAAAGGATTCCATCTGCCAGTCCGAGGTGATGCCCGCGATGTTGTGCAGAAAGTTGTCGATGATCGTTTTGCCGTGTTCCGTGTGCACGACTTCGGGATGGAACTGCACGCCGTAGAGCTTGCGCGCATCGTTCGCCATCGCGGCGACGTTGCATCGCGGCGTCGAACCAGCCTCGACGAACCCATCAGGTAGGCGCACGACCGAATCGCCATGCGACATCCACACGCGCGAATGCTTCGGCACGCCTTTAAAAAGCAGCGTCTGGTCGTCGACTTCAAGCGTCGCGGGCCCGTACTCGGCGTGGTCGAGCTTTACCAGTTCTGCGCCGCAATCGCGCGCAATCAATTGCATGCCGTAGCAAATGCCGAGAATCGGAACCCCGCTCCGGACGATCTCCGGATCCATCTGCGGAGCACCAGGCACGAGCGTGCTTTCCGGACCGCCGCTCAAAATGATCGCAGCGGGCTCGCGGGGTGCCAGCACGCTCCACGGTGTATCGTGAGGCACGATTTCGCAGTACACGTTCATCTCGCGCGTACGCCGCGCGATCAGCTGGCTGTACTGCGCGCCGAAATCAAGGATAAAGACGGTGGCAGGCTGCTTTGCTGCGCCAGCCTCGGGATGACGAAGGGCCGGGGAAGTCACGCCGACCCTTTCGGCTCACCGTTCCCCGGCTCTTTTTCCGGGGGGCAAGTTAGACATTTGCAGCAGATGAGGTCTTAAACGCCGCCGCGATCACGTCTTCGTAGTCCGGCTCGTGCGTGACCTCGGGGACGATTTGCTTGTAGCGGATCGTTTTGTCCTTACCGACGATGAAAATCGAGCGCGCCAGCAGGCCGAGTTCCTTTATAAGGACGCCGAACGCCGGGCCAAAACTGTGATCCCGAAAATCCGAGAGCATCCGCAGTTTGACGTCGCCCTGCTCCTTCACCCAACGCGCTTGCGCGAACGGCAAATCGCGGCTTACTACGTACGCGACGACGTCGGGCGGCAACTCGCCGACGCGCGCGTTGAATTTCGCCGATTCGATCGAACACACGCCGGTATCCAGCGACGGGACGACGATAAGCAGCGCGTTTTTCGTGCCGTGCTCGGTGATGTCGTCCAGCGTAACGGTTTTCAGATCCGCATCTACGAGCGTGAAATTGGGCGCCTTATCGCCCACTTTGAGATCCGGACCTTCGAGGGTCATCGATTGACCCTTGAACGTGATTGTCATTGAGAACCTCCGGTGCCGCACGTTCGAATGTAAGCCGCCGATTCTTGCGGCGCGAGCGCCCGCTCGACCGGGCTACGTGAGAACGTCTTTCAAACGGTTTGCCTCGCGAGCGAAAACGATTTCCATCGCGATGCGCTCGCCGACCGAAACGTCCCGTCCCCAACGGTACGCGGAGTACGGCGTATAACGCGTTCCCGGCGAGCCGGGAATGCGCAGCGACACGTCGTAGCACACGAATTCTTTCGGCGGTCCTGCAACGATGATGCATTGCAAAGCGAATGGACCGATCACGCCGGGCGGATTCACCTCGCGCGCAACGGTGACGAAACGCTCGCCCATATCGAAGGCCTTTTCCAGCATCGATTCGGTAAGCGTTGCTGCGATGTGTCCGGCCTCTTCGAGCCGCATCGGCACGTTCATCAGCGCGTCCAACGCCGACGGCGGGACGTTTCGAAAGCCTTCGAGGTTGGTCTGCCGCCGCGTATCCGTGCCGGACAATTCGAGTTCGCCCAAAACGGGAGAGTAAAAGAAGTTCAAGTTCACCGATGGCCCGAGCGCATATTCCTCAATGACGGCGTTCCGCAAGCCTTCTTCCGTCAATAAGCCCTCGCCGATGAGACGATGAGACATTTGAACGTATTCGCCCGGCGATGACACCAAAAAAAACGCGCGTTCGAAGCTCACTTTGGCGTGCGGGGCTTTTACCATGACGAGACGATCGATGTCTTCCGGCGATTTGAACTGCCGCGGATGCCGGATGCCCGCGCGCTTTAGCAGCGAATACTGATTGTGCTCTTCGTCTCGTTCCTCGGCGCGCAGCAAGTGCCGGTTTCCAAACATCGGAACTTTCATGCCGCGCTCGATCTCGTTGTAGCTGTACTTTTGATGCAGATAGACTTCGAACGAACGGTTCGCTAAAAAAATGACGTTGCGCTTGCGCAGTTCCGCCTGCACGTCGTTGTGCAGCAGATCCGTAAACGCGTCCAACTCCAGCGTTTCATCGACGCAGCCGCGATCGGGGTTTGCTCGCCGCGCATAGTACTGCGTGTACGTCTTCTCGCGCCCTTTCGCAGTGACAACCAGATTGCGCAGCCCTTGGGCGCGCGCGCCGTACGCAACTTCCAAAGCGGAGTGGCTTCCGATCGAGCACAGCGTCAGCGCATTCAGATCGTAGCCGGCCAAGACGTCATCGTTCACGAGGCGCGGGTTTTAGACGCAACGCGAACGGGCACCCGCCTGAACTGCCCGGCTCTCTCAGCCGGCTCTCAGGACATCTCGCGCGAGCGGCGCGTTGATTGAACGCAAGGAGTACTTACCATGTCATTTCTTCGTCTCGTACTACCCGGTACGCTCGCTTTATTGCTCGCTGCATGCAGCGGTTCCGGCGGCGTTGGCGGCATCGGCTCGATCTTCGGAAATCAGCCGCAATGCAACACCGGAACGAGCGTCCAGCTCGCAAATCCGCAGCCATTTCAAAGCAACGTCTCAACGAACATCGGGCAGATCACGATCGTCGCCAACGGAAACAGCAACAATCTCTACAGCACGTACGGTCAGTGGAACGTCGTGTTGACGCCGAATTTCGGCGGATTTCCGATCCAGGGCGGATCGCTCTCGCTCGTGCCGTATCCCAACGGTCCGCACCCGTATCCGTCCGATTTTTATTACGCGTCGTCCGTTCCGGCACTTCAGGCGGGGGTAACGTATAACGTCTCGCTGCAGCAAAATAGCGGGGCGAGTTGCTTGGCAGTACCCTTGGAGTCGTTCTCGACGTAGACCGCGAAACACGCCGGATGCAAGCCCCGGCAAAGGTCCGTACGATCCCACATGTTATCGCAGGTAAAGCGCTAGGCGAAGACGCCGCCCGTTTCGGCGACGTCTTCGATCCCGCGCGCGGCGAAATCCAAGCGCGCGTTCCGTTTGCCGACGCCGCGACCGTCGATCGTGCCGTCGCAGCCGCCACAGCCGCGTTTCCGGCATGGAGCCGCACGCCGCTCGGTAAGCGAGCCGAAGTGCTGTTTGCGTTTCGCGCACTCCTCAAAGAAAACGCACGCCGGCTCGCCGAGATCGTCTCGAGCGAGCACGGCAAAATCGTGCACGACGCGGAAGGCGAGGTCGCCCGCGCACTCGAGGTCGTCGATTTTGCGTGTTCGCTGCCGCACCAATTGAAAGGCGAATTCAGCCAAAGCGTGTCGACGGAAATCGATACGTATTCGCTGCGGCAGCCGCTCGGCGTGTGCGCCGGGATCACGCCTTTCAACTTTCCGGTTATGGTGCCGGCGTGGATGTTCGCCATCGCAATTGCGTCCGGTAATACCTTCGTATTGAAGCCTTCCGAACGCGATCCGTCTGCGTCGGTGCTGGTCGCGGAGCTGTTATCGCGCGCGGGGCTTCCGGACGGCGTCTTCAACGTCGTGCATGGCGACAAAGCCGCCGTCGACGCGCTACTCCAACATCCCGGCGTAAGCGCGATCAGCTTCGTCGGATCGACGCCGATTGCGCGCTATATTTACGCGACCGCGGCTGAGAATGGGAAGCGCGTGCAAGCATTGGGCGGCGCGAAAAATCACATGGTGGTTTTGCCCGATGCCGATATAGACGCGGCCGCAGATGCGCTCGTCTCCGCCGCGTACGGTTCCGCGGGCCAGCGCTGCATGGCGATCTCCGCGTCGGTATCGGTCGGCGCTGCTGGAGATCCGTTAATGCAAAAAGTCGTGGAACGCATCGTGCGATTGAAAATCGGTCCCGGCTTCGATCGCAGTAACGACATGGGACCCGTCGTCTCGCCGGCAGCGCGCGATCGCATTTTAGAGTACATCGCTCAAGGCGAGCGCGCCGGCGCTGCGCTGACGGTGGATGGGCGTTCGCTGCGTGTCCCGGAATATGAGTCGGGATTTTTCGTCGGTCCGACGCTTTTCGATAAAGTGACACCGGAGATGTCGATTTATCGCGACGAGATCTTCGGTCCCGTCCTGGTAAACGTTCGGGTCGAAACCCTGGATGCAGCGCTGGCCCTGTTGAAAGCAAACCCGTACGGCAACGGAACGGCAATTTTCACGCGAAGCGGTGCCTCGGCTCGGAAATTTCAAAGCGAGGTCGATGCGGGCATGGTCGGAATCAACGTGCCGATTCCCGTTCCCGTCGGTTACTACAGTTTCGGAGGCTGGAAGGCCTCGCTCTTCGGCGACTTGCATATCTATGGGGAGGACGGCTTCCGGTTTTACACGCGCGGCAAAGTGGTGACGAGCCGCTGGCACGATACCGGCACCGGTGTAAATCTCGGCTTTTAGGAGACTTGCTCGCGAATGCGACTACTGAAAAACAACGCCAAACGCGCGAAAGATCATCTCTTTGCGGCCCAAACACCGTATTACGAGCAGCCTATTACGCTCGTCGAAGGTGAAGGCACGCGCATTCGCGATGATGCGGGCAACGAATACCTCGACGCCTTCGCGGGAATTGCGACCAACACGCTCGGATACGGCAACACCGAAGTGGCGCAAGCAGTCGCGGAGCAAGCCAAAAAACTGACCCATGTTTCGACACTGTATTTGACCGACGAAGCGCTGGACTTGGCGGAGAAAGTCGCAGACGTTGCGCCCGAGGGCATGACCAAGAGCTTCCTGAGTAACTCCGGCTCCGAAGCGAACGAAATGGCCGCGCTCGTCGCGCGCCTGGCAAAGAATTCGCCGGATTTCTTAGCGCTCGAACATGCGTATCACGGAAGGACGCTCTACACCGTTGCGCTTGCCGGTCAAAGCAACTGGCGCAACTTCGGCGCACAGTATCCGCACGTCGCATTCGTTCCGAACCCGTATTGCTATCGATGCCCACTTGGCTTAACGTATCCGTCTTGCGAGATTGCATGCGCGAAAGCCGCCAAACGGGTCGTCGAAACGCAAACAAACGGGGCACCGGCGGCGATGATTGCTGAAACGATCGCTGGCGTAGGCGGCATCATTACTCCGCCTGATGAGTATTTCAAAGTATTGAAAGACGTGCTGGCGCCGTTCGGCTCGCTGCTTATCGCCGATGAAGTGCAAACGGGATGGGGGCGTTTAGGCGACGGCATGTTCGGCATGGTCTCGACGTACGGCGTCATTCCGGACATCATCACATCCGCGAAAGGTCTTGCATCGGGATTGCCGATCGGCATCACGATCACCCGGCCCGAACTCGCGGACATTTTCAAAGGCCCGCACATCAACACGTTCGGCGGCAATCCGCTCTCCAGCCGCGCAGCCAAAGTCACGCTCGACGTTATCGAAAAGCGCGACTTGATCGCGAACGCGAAGCGCCAAGGCGACGCGCTGCTGAGCGAGCTTCGCGCGTTGCAGAAGCGCTACCCGCTGATGGGTGACGTCCGCGGCCACGGATTGATGATCGGCGTCGAACTTGTAAAAGACCCGCAAAGCAAGGACTATGCGCCCGCGGAAACAACGCGCTTCCTCGAGGAGATGCGTAAGCGCGGGGTGCTCGTCGGTAAAGGCGGACGCTTCGGCAACGTGATACGCATTCAACCGCCGCTGATCTTCAGCGACGACGATACGCGCGAATTTTTGAAAGCCTTCGAGGCGTCGATCGCAACTTTAACATAGCGCTCGGCCGGAGCGGGAGCAACTACGTGACGCGCAACGTTTATCCGTTACCTAGTTTAACGGATGAACATTACGCTGCGCATCTGCGCGTTTGTGCTTGCCGCGCTGGTTCTTATTACGTTCCAGTCGCCCGCAAACGCAACGCCGTCACCAACATTCTCTAAAACTGCGGACGAAGCAACGTCGACGTTGCTGGATGTGCTCTATGCCGGCGACGGCATGTGGCGCTCTTGCAATCAATCGACGTGCGCGAAAATGAATAGCGACTGGGGCGCGGATTCCGCAACCTACACGCTTTATCTGCGCTGGTCCGGAACGCACGATACGCGAATTCGCACCGTGCTCTCGCAGTTGCTCGACACCGCGCCGCACTATCCCGAGCCGTGCGACGCCGGCCCATGTCCCGCTTGGAGCGATACGCCATCGTGGGATGCGGTCACGCTGATGCGCGAAAACGAGGCGCTCGGGAACGACGCACACGCGCTCGAACTTGCAAAGGCTGCGCTGCGGTACGCGGAGCAATCGCGTGCGTTCGCACGGGGCGCGTGTCCTGATATTCCGTTCCAAAACGCGAACACGCGCGTCAAATCGCTCGAAACGGATGCAAATCTCATCAAAGCATCGCTGCTGGTGTACGATGCGACGCAGCAGCGCGATTATCTGGACGACGCGATAGCACGGTACGCCAACGCGCGTAAATATTACTTTGATGAATCGGCCGCTATGTACACGGTTCACGTGATCGACGACGGCGCGAATTGCGTGCAGCAGCCGCGGCGGTTTTTTGCCTCAGTCAACGGCGATATGATTTGGAACGGCGTCGAACTTTGGCGCCTGACCGGCGATCGCGCGTATTACGACCAAGCCATTGCGACGGCAACCGCCGTAGACGCTGACCTTTCGGATCGGCGCGGCGTGTTCGCTAATCTACAAGGCGAGAACGATGTTGTCGAACCGCTTGTCGAGGCGATGTACGACTTGGCGCTCAACGAGCGTGTCGAATTCGCCCGCCAATGGATCTTGCGCAATGCCGCAGCCGCACTCGCCGCACGTAGCGCGGACGGAACGTTCTCTCGATTTTTCGACGGTCCATCTCAGATATCGACGTCGATCTGGGAAAGCAACGGCGGCCTTGCGCTGCAGATTGCCGCGGGTGTGCTGGATCCTACGGCTAGCGTACCGCATCTCGACGCTTGGAGCACCAGCACTGTCGTCGGCGATCCGATTACCACGCTGCCCGCAACGATCGTTTTCCAAGGTACGGGCATAGCGCTCGTCGGCACGATTAACGACCTTTGCGAGAAGGCACACGTGCGCGTATTCATCGACGGCGAAGAGACGTTCGATCGCACCGGGTTATGGCAAAATCCCTCGATGCCGGACGGCGATTCGGTGCTCTTTGCGTGGCGTTGGAATTCACCAGGAACGCACACCTTGCGTCTCGAGCCGAGCGATCCGTCATTGGCGGGCCGGGAAGTGATGCACGTGCAGGGGTATATCTTGCCGGCTACCGTGCCCGCGAACGTTTAGCCGGGCGCCTCGGCCATGTGTGCGCCGTACAACGCCGGCTGAAAATACCAATCCGGAAGCGCTGCCGGAAATGCGACATCCGAGAAGTCGTAATCGACATCCGAACCGTCGCCACCGGGCTGCTCGTCGAAATTCGCACGCGCGTGGATGTGCGTAATAACTTCGCGGCCGTTTACCAACGCGAACGTGATCGTATCGAGCTGATCGTAGACGGGTCCGCCGGCGATGAACAGTTTGTCCGCAACGATCGCTTTTTGCAACTCCAGCGAAGCGGCATCCGCCCAGAGTTCGCGCAAAATATACGTGCCCGGAACGTGGAGCGGCCGAACGCGAAGGTGCCACTGCGAACCTTCGATCTGCGCGGACGTCACCTCGTATGCCGGTCCACCGGAAGCGACAACCGAGGCTATCGTTCGATACGCTGAATCGAGCGTACCGGGCGCCGTCGCCGTAACGCCGGCAAGACCGAACGGATCCGCGGTCGGTGGTCCGGGGTCCCATGGGCCGTTAAACGACACCCGTACGAATCGCAGATCTCCAAGCCGGCCGCGAAAGAGGCGGCGCTCAAGTGCCGCGGAGTCTGAGGCGCGATACCACACCCGGTAGGTGTACGACCACTGAAGATCTGGCATGCCGTCCGGCTGCAGTTGTTCGCGCCGGATGGTATAGCTCACGAACGGCGCGCGCGGATGAGCCGCGAACGCATGGACTATCTGCGAGAATAGCGTGCCGCCGCTGAGCGCTGCGGCGAGAACGCAGGCACAGATATTCAAGCGTTAGGTGTATGCGCGTTCTCTGATGTTGTCCCGGATAACCTCGCGTAATGCCGGCGTATCTTCTTCACCGTGCGTGGCGTAAGCGTGCTCGACGGCGGCTTCGATCGTTTCTTCCAGCGTCTCGGCGCCTATCGTAACGGTGCAGTCACCCTCGTCGATGTAGTCGCTGCATGCGACAAACATGAGTGCCATAGTGGTACCCCCCAAAAACTGCACAGCGAGTGCGGGCTTGCTTGCCTAAGCGGTGGCGGTCTCTTTAATGCCCTGGCGAATC
Source organism: uncultured bacterium (assembly GCA_964531205.1). GTDB lineage: Bacteria > Vulcanimicrobiota > Vulcanimicrobiia > Vulcanimicrobiales > Vulcanimicrobiaceae > JAICWY01. Next base: position 18,109 of record CAZHGH010000035.1, on the reverse strand, counting down.
ATGGAGCGGAGCTCCGGCGTGTCGTCATGCTTGTGCGTCGTCATAGCGTGCGCAACGGCCGCTTCGACGACTTCGTCGGTCGTGTCGGCGCTAATGGCGACCGTGCAGTTCATTTCGCTCGGAACCTCGCGGCAATCGATCATCTTACGTGCCATAAAGACCCCTCTTTTCTGTGAATGAGGCCGTACCGCGATTATAGGCTTGGATCAGCCCTTTAACAACTCTTGAGCCTGCTCGGAATCCTGGTACTCGACGGTGAGGACACCGCGTATATGCGCCCGCGCGGCCTGCGCCTCGGGCGTGTCGATCTTCGTCAGCGTCGTATATACGTCCAAGAGCAGCTTTGGCAGATCGCGATCTCGCGGATAGACTTTGTGCAGATCGTCGATCGCGACCGCAACCTGAATAGCCATCCCGCTTTGCTGCTTCGCATAGCCGTACCCAATCATGTAATTGACGCGATTCAGTTCGTTGCGAATCCCGAGTATCGACATGCCCATCGGCCCGAAGTATTCGTCGGCCGGCGCGAGCGTCGTCATCATCCGCGCGTGCGACGGAGATGCGTTAATATTGGCGATCGTTTTGAGTTCGGGTAGTTTATCGACGCGCGTTTGAATGAGTCGCGCGAACGTGCGGTCGCCGGAGGAGAAATCGTCCGCGCCGTTCGCGGCCTTTTCAACGGCTTGCAGAAACGCCGGTCCCCACGTCGTCGGCAAATTGGCCAGCGGAAACTGCGGATCGCTCGCGCGTTGAAACGCGACGCTGCGCCAATCTGCGTCGTGCGTGATCAGCCAAGCGCGCCAATTTGCTTCCACTTGGAGCAGCAGCGCGTTCGCATCATGCGGATACTGTTTGACGACGGCTGCAGCATCTTCGTCTGCTAAGCGCGCCAGGGCGGCCGGATCTTCTAAGGCGTCCACGCGGGCCAGCAGGTCGTTGGCTTTTGCGACTTCGGCGGGATCGGTGTTGTTGTTTTTTACGTACAGCGCGGCTTCACGCACGTACCACGGCACGGCTTCATGGTTGATCAGCGGATCGTAGTGAACGCCCGCGGCGATATCGACCGTGGTTTGTTCTATCTGCTTGTATGCGGGATCGTCAGGCCGTTGCAGCGAGTACGCGCGTCCGGCGTTGAACAACGTCGAGAGATAGAAAACTTGGTTGTAGAACGTCCAGCCCTGCGCGTTGCCTCGCGCGTAGGCGGCCTTCATGTCGGCGTAGAGCTTGTCGGGATCCGCCATGAACGCGGCCCGCGCGGTTTGCGGGAAAAACAGGAGAGTTGCCGCGCACGTGGCGGCTAAGGCAAGCCTATAATACGCTCGAGTCATCTAATACAGAACGCAAGTTACCCGTCAAAAGTGCGTTTTTGAGTTCGCGGGCAATACGCCTGCCGGTGGACATTGGTTCGGAGTAATTTAGGTACGAGTAGGCCGAGCCGTCAATGTACAGATTCGTACCGGCGACGATGCGCGCCGAGATCTCCATGATGTAGAACTGCATGTCGGGCGTGATGATTGTCTCGATGCAGAACGCACCGAACAGCCCCTTAGGACCGCAGATCTCCTTGCTGACGCGTACGACGTCCTCGCCCATGCGATAGGCTTCCGCAAGCATCGATTCGCGCAGCGACACCGGTGAGTTGCCGACGACCACATAAGATGGGCTGACGTCCATGCCTTCCTGCGCCGCCGCCGGAATGCGCCCCAGCGAATCGACGTTCGTCTCGTAGCGGCGATCCATGCTCATGATTTCGAGTTTGTTTTCGAGCGGCGAATAAAAATAGTGGATGTAAAGCGGAACTCCGATGATGTATTCCTGAATGATAAAGGCTTCATTCAGATGCGTAGCGCGCGCTTCAAAATCCGCGGCGTCGCGAATAAACATATAGCCCTTGCCGCCCTGCGCACCGTACAGTTTCACGATGACCGGACGATCGATCTCCGCTCCTGTTTTGAATTGGCGCGGCAGCTTCAGTCCGGCGCGTGAGAGCCAATCGCGCTGCAGTTCGCGGCTCGCTTCCCAATCGAGCACGGCTTTGTTGCCGAAATACGGAACGGTCATTCGCTTGTGCTCTTCAAGCGAAAGGTACGCCACGAACGAGCCGTGCGGCACGATGATGACCTTGCGCTTCTCGAGTTCCGGAAGTAAATTCGGAAACTCCTGATAGCGATCGACGCCGATTACTTCATCGACGAACCGGAACGAACGATAGAGCCGTTCCGTGTCCCGGTTCGCAATCGCGAGCGTGCGGAAACCTTCGTCGTGGGCGCCTTTGAGAATCTGCAGCGCGGAGTGCGAGCCGAGTGTCGCAATGGTGTAAGGTCGGTTCACGTAATCGCCCTTTCGATGGCGGGATTGCAGAGCAAACGATCGATCGCGGCCTGAAGCAGCTGCGCGTCGGCCGGCGTGTGAGCGTCTTTAAAAAGACGCCAGCCGACGTACCTGCGCGCGCCCGTTACGCCGTCGATGCGAACCGGCTGCTCCGCAGCGTCGAGTTCTTCGATCCACGCCTCACCCTCGCGAGGATGCACTTGTTCCAACACGTGCAATTCGTGCTTATTCGGATTGAACAACGTCTCGTTGCGCTCCACGCGCGCCGCGACGTCCGCGTCGCTGCCTTCATCCTCGAACTGCCAGATGACCGCACGTTCTACGCGCGCCGCTTCAACGCCGAGCCTGCGTAACGCTGTCAGCGCAGTGTACGCCTCATTATCCGGAATCTTCAAACGTATCGCAACTGCACGGCGGCTCATGGTTTGAGTGCCTCCGCGAACGATGCGAACAGTTTCACGCCGCCCGACGGTGCGAGGATGTTCGTACCCTCACGCCGGTTCGGGTGGTTGTAATTCCAGCCGTCGCGTTCCGGATGCGGCATGACTGCCAGCACGTTGCCGTCGCGATTCGTCAGACCTGCGCAAAACAGCGCCGACGCATTCGGCGTTGCGCGTTCGTCGACCGTTCCATCCGCGTGCGCGTACACGAAAGCAAGGTGACCGCCTTCGGTAATCTCTTGCAAATGATCGTCCGTGGCAGCCAAACGGCCCTGGCCGTGCGCAGCCCATGCCGGAATCAACGCATCTTTCGAGAGCGCAGCGGTAATCGCACAGCGCGCGGGATCGATTGCGAGTTTGAGATACACATGTTTGCAAACGAAATGCGGCACCGGGCCATTGTGCGTGAACGCAGCAGTCGGTTTGCGAATTGGACCGGTACCGGGAACGAGTCCCGCTTCCAGCAGAATCTGCGCGCCGTTGCAAATGCCGAGCACGAGCTTGCCGTGCTGCGCTGCGGATATGACGTAATCCATCATGGGGTCGTGCGCGGGCACGGCGCCCGCGCGAATACGATCCTCATACGCGAAACCGCCCGGCAACACGTACGCGTCGTACTTCGGCAGCGTGTCCGCGTTGCTCCAATGGACGACGTGAGCGTCGAGTCCAACGTCACGGCACAACCGCCACGTTTCGACTTCGCTGTTCGTGCCTGGAAACACGAGAACCGCGACCTTCGGCGACGCCATTACGGGTACACCTCCGCGAGCGGCCTGCTCCACGCCGCAAGCAATTCATCCACGTCGAATGCAACCTCGCCGACGCGAATCTCGACGGCGCCTTCGATATCCGGCGGCGTCGTCTCACCGAGATACAACGCTTGCTCATCCGGTAGTGCATCGGCCGCCTCGACAAGCCAGCCCGTCGATTCGGCGAAGTACATTTCGGCGGAACCGATGCCCGATGGATTACGCGACGGATCGAACGATGCGCCGATGCAGCTGCCCGATGCGAACGACATCTTCACTGCCGCTGCGAGCAAACCGCCGTTACCGATTGCATGCGCCGAGACGATCGCACCGCGCTTCGCCGCATCGAGCATGAACTCGATTTGCCGCCGCAACGCCGCGTAGTCGATTGGCGGAAGAGGACCGCCGGTCTGGCCTAGCAATTCTGCCGCGACCGTGCCACCCATTGCGTTGTGCGGCGTGCCGACGAGATACAAACGCGATCCGGGACGGTGAAATCCCATCATCACGACGCGTCCGACGTCTTCAACTTTGCCGGCGCACGCCAAAATCGGCGAAGCGGGAATCGCATTGCCGGTCTTCGATTCGTTGTAGAGACTGACGTTTCCGGAGACGTAGGGCGCAGCCAGTTCGCGCGCCGCGATCGCGAGTCCGTCGATCGAATGGACGAGTTCCGAATAATGTTCGACGTTTTGCGGATTGCCGAAGTTCAAGCAATCCGTCAAGCCAAGCGGCTGCGCGCCGACCGCGACGACTTTGCGCACCGACTCGACAACGGCGTGCTGCGCCGCCAGCGGCGGATCGACTTTACCGTACCGCGGATTTCCCGCGACGGATAGCGCCACCCCCAACGGCGCGCCGTGCACCGGCGCAATGACGCCCGCATCTGCCGCACCACGCGGAATGACAGTCGTTCCCCGCACGACGCCGTCGTAGCGTACGAACAGCGGCTCTCGCGAGCATACGTCCCGATGCGCGAGCACGCGGGGAAGCAATGTGCGAATATCGACCGCGCCGTCGATGTAGCGGCGTGCCGCATCGACGACGCCGCGTTCGCTCATCGGCTGAACCGGCAGTTCGTCGCGGATAGACCCGGTAAGAAACTCAATCGGAACATCCATCACGATGTCGTCACCGTAGCGCAAGACGTATTGTTTCTCTTCCTGCACCGCGCCGATCACCGTCGCGCACGCGTGCCGCGCGATGAGCGGCAGCGAAAACTCTTCGTTATAAATGCGAAGTACTTCCGGCGTCACGTCACCTGGAAGAATCCAGCACAGACGCTCCTGTGTTTCGCCGATTGCGATGACTTCAGGCGGCATATTCTTGATCGCCGTATTGACGTCGTCGAGATCGACGATCGCGCCGAAGCCGCCGCTCGCACAAAGCTCGGCCGTGCATCCCATGATGCCGCCCGCGCCTAAATCTTTGAAACCGGCTGTGATCTTGCGCTTGCGAAGAAAATCAAAGACGCGATACGAAGCGCGCATGATCACGTTTTTCAAGAACGGATCGGGAACTTGCACGGCGCCTTTGTTCGCGTCCGCATCTTCTTCGTCGAGCGTTACGGAGGAAAACGCCGCACCGCCGAAGCCGCTCGTATCCGTCGCTTTTCCGACGAGCACGATGTCCCAGCCGGCGGAGCCTTTCGGCGCGGCGGAATGGATGATGTCATGCTCTTTGATGAGGCCGAGCGCGACGACGTTGACCAAACAATTGTCGTCGAAGCGTTCGTCGAAATAAACATCGCCCGCCATATTCGGCACGCCGATCGCGTTGCCGTATGCGGCAATTCCGTCGACGACGCCTTGCGCGACGTAGCGTTGATGGGATTGCGGGTTCTCCACGCGACCGAAGCGCAACGGGTCTGCGATGCCGATCACTTCGGCGCCCATACACAGAACGTCGCGAACGATTCCGCCGACGCCCGTCGCGGCGCCTTCAAACGGCACGACTTGCGAGGGATGGTTGTGCGATTCGTGCGCAATCACGACGCCGTACTTATCGCCGTTCCACTCACCTAAATGCAAGATCCCCGCGTCCTCCGCGGGGCCTTGCATCACCGTCGGTCCATCGGTCGGGAGTTTACGCAGCAGATGACGGCTGCTTTTATAGGAGCAATGCTCGCTCCACTGCGCGTCGAACGCGTGGACCTCGACGATTGTCGGATCGCGTCTTAAGCGTTCCGCAATGCGGCGAAGCTCGTCGACGCGCAGCGCCAATCCGGCTTGCGCTGCGGCACGCTTTAATTCGTCGTCGTTTAATCCGTTGACCTGAAAACTACGCAAGGTTCGGTGGCGTCGCCATTTGCTGTTGAGCGTTGAGCTGCGCGTCCGCCTGCAACACGGAGGATCGCGCGTTGGTCTGCACGAGCAGCGTACGTCCGAAGAGAACCGTGTCCTCGAGCGCCAAAATCTTCGAAACCTGCAGCGCGATCGCGTTCGGATCGCCGGTTCCGTCGAGAACCGGGTTGCTAGTTCCGTTTTCGATCATTGCGTGAAGCGCGCTGTCCGGACCCGAAAACGTGATATAGAGCAGGCGCGCAAACGTCGCGTCGTGCTGTTGCAACAGTTGCAACACGTAGCCGGGGGTCTTCGTTGCGCTTGCAACGTGACGCAGCACGGGCAGTCCAAGTTGGCCCAGCGCTTGCGCGACAGCGTTGAGTTGCGGTGTGAATTCGGGCGACTCCGCCATCAAGGCGACCATGCCGGGGCGCATGACCGGAAACGAACCCACCATGTCCGCAACCTGCTCGTATGCGTTCTTCACCTGTGCGAGCGCGGCGTCGTCAACCTTTTCCAAGTTGCGATAGATCTGCTTGTCGAGCATGCGGTCTTCACGCCCCTGCGGCCAAATGCGCCAGGAGTCGTTATCGATGACGTCCGCGATGACGAGTTGCCCTTTGTTCTCGCCGCCCGCCAAACGTCCGAATTCGATCTTGAGGTCGACGAGAAGCACGTCGCGCTTGCGCCACGCGTGTGCCAGAATCTCAAACGTGAGACGCGCGATTTCGGTCATCGCCGAAATCTCCGCCGGATTTGCAATGTTTTGCGCGACGATTTGATCCGGGGTGATGAGCGGATCGTGCTGCGCATCATCTTTAAGGAAGAACTCGACCATCCGCGGGACGAGCAGCGAACCGCGCTGCAATCCGGGATTGCGGCGCACTAGGGAACCTGCAGCCACGCCGCGCACGACCACTTCCAGCGGAATCATGTTGCAGCGGCGCACGAGCATCTCGTTGTCGTCGTCGTCTTCGCCGCCGTTTAAGTAATGCGTCGGCAAACCGCAGAGGTTCAGCAAACGAAAGACGCGCGCGGTGGTTTGCGCGGCTAAGCGGCCTTTGCCGGCAATCTCGTTCCGCCGAGCGCCGTCACCCGCAGAAATAGAATCCGTTTGCCGGACGACGAGCATATCCGGTTGTCCGGATGCTTCGTACAGAACTTTCGTCTTGCCACTGGCAATTTCAATGCCCTTATTCACGGCGCAGTAACGACCTCTCGTTGTTTAGGAAAAGCCTCTAAATTATCGATCCGATCGGCGAGCGTGCGTGCGCGTTCGGACGCCGTTCCGATGTGTCCGCTCGGGTCGAGCATCCGGCGAATCTCCGCCGGATCGACGCGGCTGGTAAGTTCGTGCTCTTCGGTAAGCAAATGCCCGAGAGGATTTGCCTTACCTTGCGCGATCGCGCTCCACGATTCCATTGCAGCCGAGCGCAGAACCTCGTGCAATTCTTGACGATCGCCGCCCGCGCGCACCGCTTCCATCAGTACGGACTCGGTGCCGGCGAACGGGCCGTAGGTGCGCAGATTCTCCGCGATGCGTTTGGTGTCGACGCGCATTCCGGTTACGACGCGTTTTGCCAGTTGGACGATCTCGTCGACGCACAGCAACGCCTCGGGAAGAATCGTGCGGCGATTCGCGCTGTCGTCGAGCGTGCGCTCCAGGTAATTCGTCGCGGCGTTTTGCCAGGCGACGTCCGCATATGCAGGCAACAGACGAGCCAGCGAATCGATGCGCTCGCACATGATCGGATTGCGTTTGAACGGCATCGCGGAGCTGCCGACTTGCGATTTGCCGAACGGTTCGAACACTTCACCGAAGCCCGGCGAACTCAGAATGCGAATATCGGCCGCAAATTTCGAAAGCGATGCACCAACGCCCGCGACAGCGGAGAGCAAAAGGTAGTCGAGTTTGCGCGGATACGTTTGCGTGCTCACGTCGCGTGCGCTCAGACCGAAACGGTCGAGCACCGCTCGTTCCATCTCCGCCGAGCCGCCTGCACCGTTGAACAGCTGTTCGTACGAAGCCGACGTGCCGACCGCGCCGCGCAATCCTTTGGCGGTGAGGTTTTCGAAGACGAAGCGGAGTGTTGCGTCGTCAATGAGCAGGTCCTGCGCGTAGATGGCCAAGCGATAACCGAGTGTCGTCGGTTCTGCGGGCTGAAGATGCGTAAACGCCATGCAAACGACGTCCGCGTACTCGCGTATCTTTTGCGCGAACGCCTCGAGCAACTCGTCGATTGCTTGTCCGACCAGCGAGAGCGCCCGGCGCAGGCGATACGTTTCAACGGTATCTTCGATGTCCATCGAGGTCGAGCCAAGGTGTAACTTGCCGCCGCCGATTTTTGCTTGCGATGCGAAGACGCGGATCTCAGCCATCAAGTCATGGTGGATCTCGCGTTCGATTTCGAGCGCGGCGTCAACATCGATGTCGTTCGCGTGTGCGCGTATGTCGCGGAGCTCTTCTTCTGAAACCAGCCCCCGCCGGCTCTGCGCTTCGGCCAGCGCCACCCACACTTGGCGCCACAACTTGCGTCGCTGCTCTTCCGAGAAGAGTGCGCGCAGTTCGGCTCGACCGTATCTCCACGAGAACGGGGAAGCGTAAGTGTCGTACTTCATGGGGTACGGGCCCTTTTCGCGCTCAGCTCAGGCCGCCCTCGTCGCCTTTGGTCGCACCGCCGGGCCAGGTCCGCGATTAGCGACGGCCTCCTAGCCCGGCGAGCTCTGCCGTGAGCATCTCGACCGCAAGCTCCGGATCGTCGACTTTGCCGGTAACGACCGAATCGAAGGCCGCAATCGCGCGTTCGAAGGCGCGCCGCGCGCGCTGCTCGCCGACGCGCGTGGCGATGGGCCGCAGAATCCGCTCGCGCCAGCGCATGCGCGCCGGAATCTCCCCGCCTTCGCGTGCGAGTTCCCATATCATGCTGCATTCGGTCGCCAGCGCGTAGATCAGCGGAACGGCGGCGCCGCGATCGCTCGCAAACATTTCGCGCGCGATGCCGAGCGCATCTGCAACCCGGCCTTCCACCAGCGCACCCGCATATTGATAGGCCTTTGGATCTTCGACGGACAGACTCTCTTGCTCGAGATCTTTATAGGTGATCTTCTTTCCGGTAAGCGCGAGCTTTTCGAGATCGTTGCGGACCGAGGCGAGATCGCTTTCGCTTCGCGCGAGCGTATCGATGACGCGTGAATCCGCCGTTGCGCCGAGCGCTTTTAGCGTTTCCTCGATGAACCGCGTGCGCGTATCTTCGTTCGCGGTCGTATCGATGCGAAGGGCACTGCGCCCTGCCATCGCCCCGAACGGTTCGGGGCGTTTCGATCGCGGCGAAAGTAGATCCGCGATCACTAATGTATTGCCTTCAGGAACGCTTTCGGCGACTTCCCACAATTCGCGGCGCATCGCGGCCTTTAACGTCTGCGAATCCGTCACGATAACGAGACGCGAGCTTGCCAGAAACGGCATAGCCTGCACGGCTTCGCGCACCCGTCCCGCGTTATCGAGTTGCGAGGCGGGAAAACGCTCGAGATTCATGTCGCGCATGTCCGCCGGCAAAACGCGATCGATCAGCACGTCGATCGCGCGATCCGCCAGAACGCGCTCCGTGCCCTCGATAATCACGAGTCTGCCGATGGACGGCTGCTTCTCGAGGAAATCGTAGAATTTCACGGGTGGGGTATTCCGGAGAAGCCGCCGAAGCACTTTTTCGCAATGCTCGTGGGCGCCGGCCCGGCGCGCGACGTGCCGTCCGGAACGGTTTCGCTTCTCTTCTCCGACATAGAAGGAAGCGCGCTGCGCTGGGAAAGACATCGCGACGCGATGCGTGCTGCGGTCGAACAGCACGACGCTATTTTGCGGTCCGTAATCCAACGCCACGGCGGCTACATTTTTAAAACGATGGGCGACGCATTTTGTGCCGCCTTTTCAACCGCAGAGAATGCCGTTGCAGCATCGGTGGACGCGCAGCGAGAGCTACGACGTGCAGACTGGTCCAGCGTCGGGGATTTGCGTGTGCGAATGGCCGTGCATACCGGGCCCGTCGAAGCACGCGACGGCGACTATTTCGGACCCGCGGTCAATCGCGTCTCGCGCTTGCTGTCGATCGCGTACGGCGGACAGATCGTCGTCTCAGGCATCGCCAAAGAGCTCAGCGAAGGTGCGCTTGAAACAGCGGTGAGTTTGCGGGATCTCGGCGCGCACCGCCTACGCGATCTCGCGCAACCCGAGCAGGTCTATCAAGTGGTCGCAGAGGGACTGCCGGATACGTTTCCCCCGCTTCGTTCGCTGGAAGCGCTCCCCAATAATCTTCCGCTGCAACTCACGCCGTTCATCGGCAGAGAAACGGAGATCGCGCAGATCGAGTCCGCGATAAAAGAAGCCCGGCTCATTACGTTGGTCGGAGCCGGTGGAGTCGGTAAGACGCGGCTCGCACTTCAGAGCGGTGCGGATTTACTCGACACGTTCGATGACGGCGTCTGGTTCGTAGATCTCGCGTTGATGCGCGAAGCGGAACAAGTTCCCCGCGCGATTGCCGAGGTTGCCAACGTTCGCCTCGAATTGGAGCGCGATCCGCTTGAAACGATCGCCGCCGCGCTGCGATCGAAGCGGCTATTGTTGATTCTAGATAACTGCGAGCATGTCGTCGCAGCGGCAGCGCGCTCCGCCGATTCGATTCTGCGCGCGTGTCCGGGAACGCGAATACTCGCGACGTCGCGGCAGGCGCTTGGAATCGCTGCGGAACGCGTGATCCGCGTACCGTCACTTTCTTTGCCGGAAGGCGATCGACGGATTAGCGCGACCGAAGCGCGGCGTTACGGCGCGATTGCGCTTTTCACCGATCGCGCGCTCGCGGCGAACGGGTCGTTTGCGCTCGATGACGAGAATGCGTCAACCGTCGCGGAGATATGCCGCCGTCTCGACGGCATTGCGCTTGCGTTGGAATTGGCGGCGCCGCGGCTCAAAGCGCTTTCGGTAAACCAGCTCGCCGCGCGATTGAACGAACGCTTTCGCTTGCTCACCGGAGGCAGCCGCACCGCCCTTCCGCGCCAGCAAACGATGCGCGCGCTCATCGATTGGAGTTACGATCTGCTCGACGAGCGCGAGCAGACTGTTTTCCGCCGTGCTGCGATCTTCACGGGAAGCTTCTCACTGGAAGCGGCAAGCGATATTTGCGCCGATGATACGATAGACGCGTGGGACCTGCTTGACGTCCTTTCGAGCCTGGTCGATAAGTCGATGGTTGTGGCCGAGCTGTACGGATCGGAGCAACGGTACCGGCTCCTCGAGTCCACGAGACAGTACGCATTAGAACGCCTCGCTTCCACGGGTGAGGAACGCGAACTACGCAGGCGCCACGCCGCACACTTCTGCCGGTTTACCGAAGAAGCGGAACACCGGTATTTCATTACACCGCTTCGTTTGTGGCTGAGCTCGGTCGATCCGGAAGTCGACAACGTGCGCGCAGCATTAGATTGGACGATCATGGACCGCGGCGATGTGGAACTCGGTGCGCGCACCGCTTCAGCTTTTGTATGGTACTGGATTCAAAGCAAACAGCTGGCTGAGGCGATCGAACGAATCGAGGCTGCCATCGAAGGTATGCCCGATGATGGGCGCATTGCGGCGCGCCTATGGTATGGACTCGCGTTTCTCTTCAACGATATGTTCCACTACGAACGCGGGCGCGCTGCCGGCCAGCACGCGCTCGAACTGGCAGAGAAAACCGGCGACGCCGAGTGCATTGCCTTTGCACTGGTCGCTTTAGCTTCCGCTGCTTTTGTCGACGAGACCTTCGATAGCGAAGCAGCCTTTACACGCGCGCTCGACATTTTCAGTGCCGCCGGAAACCGCCGAATGGTCGGAGTTACGCTTGGACGGCGTGCGAGAAGTTTGGGCGTACAGGGCCACCTCGAGCGAGCACGCCCCATTTACGACGAGGCGCTCTCGATAAGCCGAAGCCTTGGAGACGATCGCACGGCCGCGCAGATTCTCAATAATATCGCGGAGGCGACGTTTCACGACGGCAATGCAGAAGCCGCGCTGCGGCTCGCGAAGGAGTCCGTCGAGTACGGAACCGCCGCGCGCATGGAGGGCAACCTCGTCTCGACGTACGGCAACATGTGTATGTACAATTTGACGCTTGGGAACGTCGGCGAGGCGCTGCAAAACGCTCGCAAAGTCCTTGACGTTGGGCGCAACGTCCAGAACTGGGCAGCCATTGCCTTTGTATCGCTGCATTTCGCTGCAATTGCTGCCGAGCACGAGCAATATGAAAGCGCGGCGGTACTGCTCGGACACTTTCTGCCATCTATGCGAACCGCGTACGGCGGTGCGAAGATCGAGGAAACGGAGCAAACCGTCTACGATCGACTTCTCGCGATCCTTCGCGAGCATCTCGGTGCCACGCGCTTAGCGCAGCTCATGTCTGCGGGCGAATCGCTCACGCGGGACGAACTGGTGGAGCGGCTGCTGGCGGTTTCCTAAATGGACCACTCCCATGTGTTCCAGAAAGGCGAGGACGCGTGGGCGGGCTTGTAGTTCTTGAAGTCCGTATTGATGACGTCGAGCTGGCGCTGATACCAGAGCACCAAAAACGGTAACTCCGCAGTCAGAATGCGCTGCACGCGCGCGTAAGCTGCCTTGCGCGTAGCGCGATCGTACGATTCCATCGCGACCGTTTCTGCTTGGTCGAGTTGGCGATTGCAGAAATGGTAGATGTTCCAGCCTGCGGGCGGCGCCATGTCGCACCGCACGAGAATAGAATCGTCCGGGTCGATGCCGTTTGCCCAATTTTCGAGCGCGACGTCGAATTTTCCCGATTGCTCGATGCCGCCTGAACCAAGTGTTGCATAGAGTTGGCCCGACGAAAAGTTCTTGATCGAGACGTCGACACCGAGACGACGCCACGCTTCTTGAACGAAGACTTCCGTGTCGTTTGCGGTCGCCGATCCCGTAAAGCTCACGAGGTTTAAGCGGAGCGGTCGTCCGTTCTTCATCCGCACTCCGCCGGGATCGGCGCGCCACCCCGCCGCTTCCAACAGCATAGCTGCACGTTTCGGATCGTATGGGTAGCGTACGATGTTCGAATTATACGCCCAAAAGAACGGCGGTTGATCGCTATCGCCGCGTGCCGCCACGCCGTGCGTGACTTTTTTAACTAGTGCGTCGCGGTCCAATCCATAGGCCAGCGCCCGGCGAACGCGCACGTCGCTCAGCGCGGGAGTTGCAGCGTTGAATCCAAGATCGGCAAAGCGGGTAAAGGGCGAGATCACGACGCGCGTTGCCGGAACATTCATCAGGCTGGGCGCCTGGCTTTCCGCTGCGCGATAATAGAAATCGATCGCGTGGGTCTGCAACAGCGTCAGTATCGTGTTGTCGCTCTCGATAACGCGATAGATGATCCGGCGCAGTTTTGGTGGACCGCGCCAATACGAATCGTTCGCTACAAACGTGAATCCGGAACCTCGCTCGTACTTTACCATGCGGAATGGCCCCGTGCCGATCGGCAATGAATTGTACGGAACGCGGTTGATGTTCGGATACCGTTCCAGCAGATGTCGCGGAAGAATGCAGTTCACGTGGTTCGACATCGTAAAGAACGTTGCAACGAACGGTGCGAACCGCCGCTTCAAATGTACGTCGATCGTGTACGAATCGCGTTTATCGATGCGAGAGACGATATCGTACCCGACGCGGCTGACAACGAGGTTTTGCGGATTGAGCATCTGCCGCCACGTGTAAATAACGTCGTCGGCGTCGAACGGCGCACCATCCTGCCACTTCACTCCCCGGCGCAAATGATACCGGATGCGCAATCCGTCGTGCGAAATATCACCGTTTTGGAGCGTGGGAACGCGCGCCGCAAGTTCGGGCACGAGCTCGTCGCGATCGCTCCAATCAAAAAGATGTCCCGCCCAAAACATCGACAAGTCTGCTACGACGGTCTGCGTGCCGAGAAGTGGATTGAGATTGTCGGGGGTTTGTCTTCCGGCGATGCGCAGCACGGCGTGAACCGTCCATGGATTTCCGCTTTTCCCCGTTGGCGCGCCGCTGCGCGTGCATGCCGCCACCGCAAGAATGCAGAGGCTAGTGGCGATCCTTTCGAACAGCCGGCGCGCGACTGCGCAGTTCATCGATCAATTCTACGATGCCGTCAGCAGCAGCGTCGAGCAGCTTCCGGCCCTTCTCCGCGCTCGCCTTCGTCGGATCGCCCATGACGCCGCTTTCGCTGAGCGCGCTCCACGGCTCCATCATTGCGAGCGGTCCATCACCGCCGATGAGATCGGTCCAATAGTTTTTGCTCGGACGATGCGAGAGTTCGTGCACCGCCTTCGTCATGTCCACGAGTTCCGGCGCAATCGCGAGGTAGAGCGACGTTTCGAACTCGCACGCGTGATTCATGCCACCGATCTTTTCGGATTCGCGCAATGCTTCCGCCGTTTTCCGCACGCCCGGAACGGCCCAGTAGTTGACCGCCGCCGCAAGCACGCCGCTTTCAACGGTCGTAAGTCGCGCAATAATGTCTACGAACGGCGTATTGCTGCCGTGGCCGTTCACAATGAGGATACGTCTGAATCCATGATGCGCTAAGCTTTTGCAAACGTCGACGCCATACCGAATGAACGTTTCCGCCCCGATCGTTATCGGTCCGGGAAAGTCCATGTGGTGCGGACTATATCCGTGATTCACCGGCGGAACAAGGACTGCGCGATCCGCCGCACGCGAAACGGCGGCTTCACAAACCGTAGCGCACAGCCGCAAGTCCGTGTCGACCGGCAGATGCAGACCGTGATCTTCGATCGTAGCAAACGGTACGACGGCGACGCGATCGGATGCCGCGGCATCCTTGATCTCGGGCCACGTCATCTCACCGTACCGGTATCTCATGCGACGATCGCGGCAAGATTCGGCCGGAATTCCAAATCCGGAATCGACTCGACGAACGGCGGGCGGATGATGCCGTACTCCGTGACAAACGCCGTAATGAGGTGGCCCGGTGTAACGTCGAATGCGGGGTTGTAGGCGTGCGCGCCTTCCTGCGCAATGCGCGTGCCGCCGATAGACGTCACTTCATCTGCTGGCCGCTCCTCAATGGGAATTGCGGCTCCGCTCGTTAGCGAAAAATCGAACGACGAGCGCGGCGCAGCAACGTAAAACGGAATGCCGTGATGCGCGGCCGCGATCGCGAGCGCGTACGTGCCGACCTTGTTTGCCGTATCGCCGTTGCGTGCTATCCGATCCGCGCCGACAATTACCAGGTCGACGTTTTTTCGCTGCATCACGATGGCTGCGGCTCCATCGACGATCAGCGTTGCGTCAACGCCTGCGCGCTCGAGCTCGTAGTAGCTGAGCCGCGCGCCCTGAAGCAACGGACGCGTCTCGTCGACGTACACGTGGGGGCGTTTCCCATCGCGTCCCGCGGCGATGATGACGCCCAGCGCCGTTCCGCCGCCGGCGGTCGCGATCGGTCCCGTATTGCAATGCGTGATGATGCGCGCGTCATCCGGAACCAGTTCCGCGCCGGCCTGAGCGATGCGTTCGTCGATCGAACGCTGCTCCGCGTGAATCGCGCGCGCTTCGGCAAGCATGTCGGCGGAAGCGAGAACGCGATCCACCGCCCACATCAGATTTACGGCTGTCGGGCGCGCATTACGCAAACGCTGCGCTGCAGCGAAGAACGCGGCATCGTCCAAGAGATTCTTCCGTAACAATGCAACGCCGTACGCACCGAAAACGCCGATGCATGGCGCTCCGCGTACCGCGAGCGTTTTAATCGCCGATTCGAGTTCGTCGATCGTCGAGGCCCGTCGCAGGAGCTCTTCGTGCGGAAGGTGGCGCTGATCGACGTACTCCACGGCGTCGTCAACAAAACGGATCGCGTCCAGCGCTTCTCTCATCTCGCGCGGTTTCGTCGCTGGATAGCAAAAAGCCGCGCGGACAACGCGGCTCTTTGTAGGGCAGAGATTTTTTGAATTGCTACACGGCAGCAGGCGCGTGCGATGTATAGCAGGCACGGCAATACACGGGGCGATCGCCGCGCGGCCGGAACGGCACCGTGGTATTCGTGCCGCATTCCGCGCAAACGGCTTCAAAACTCGGCCGTGCGCTGCCGGAGTGAGCCCCCGAACCTTGGCCTTTGCGGTTTTGCCGGCATTCGCGGCAGCGCTGGGGCTCGTTCTGGAACCCCTTTTCCAAATAGAATTGCTGGTCGCGTACGGTGAACACAAACGGCCGGCCGCACTCTTTGCACATGATACTCTTGTCTTCCAAGGGTCGGGCCTCCACTCGAGAAATGCTGGGCCCTGGTTATCCGACTTGTGTCGGACATAATCCTCGCTTGGTCGGGTACCTACCCTGGCTTAGCGCCGAAAGCCGAGCGCCTCGCGCACCGGTTCCTTCGGGACTTGGAGCAGTGCCGCGGCTGCGATCGCCGCCTCGTAGCCTTTGTCGCCCTGTGCCGGGTCCGCGCGCTCCTCGGCCTGTAGGAGCGTCTCGGTCGTCAGCACTCCGAAGCCGACGGGGACGTTCGTGGCGAGCTGCACGTTCATGATGCCGCGCGCGCATTCGCCGGCGACATAATCGAAGTGCGGCGTCTCGCCGCGAACGACAACGCCCAGTGCGACGACTGCGTCGAGCCGCTCGTCGGCGGCGATGAGGCGTTTTGCCGCGAGCGGCAGTTCGAAGCATCCGGGAACGTGGTAAACGGCCACGTCTTCGTCGCGCACGCCGCAATCGCGCAATGCGCGCCGTGCACCGTCTTCGAGCCAGTCCGCGAGATTCGGGTAGAAGCGCGCACACACGATCGCAAAGCGCTTACCGCTGCAAGCCGGCAGATCGTACTGTTTTTCGGACTTCATGGATGATCGCCGTGCGGAAGGGCGGGCTCGAACATATGACCGAGCTTCGTGCGTTTCGTTTGAATGTATCGCGTATTGTGTTGCGTCGGAGGCGTTTGCATCGGAACGCGTCCCACGATTTTCATCCCGTACCCTTCGAGTCCGAAGATCTTCTTCGGATTGTTCGTTAGGATGCGCATCTCTTTCACGCCGAGATCCGCCAGAATTTGCGAGCCGATGCCATAGTCGCGCTTATCGACCGGCAGACCGAGCGCGATGTTTGCCTCGACGGTGTCTGCACCTTGATCTTGCAATTGATACGCGCGCAGCTTGTTGGCAAGGCCGATGCCGCGGCCTTCTTGCCGGAGATACAGGAAGACGCCGCGTCCCTCTTTCGCGATGATCTCCATAGCAGCGTCGCGCTGCGCGGCGCAATCGCAGCGGAGCGAATGCAATGCATCGCCCGTCAAGCATTCGGAATGTACGCGCACGAGCAGATTCTTACCGTCGCCGATCTCGCCCATAACGAGTGCGACGTGCGTATTGTTGTCGATAGAATTCTCGAACGCATAGCCGGTCCACGTGCCCAAGTCGGTGGGCAACTTGAACTCGGCGATGCGGTGCAACAGTTTCTCCGTGCGCCAACGGTACGCGATTAAATCTTTGACCGTAATGAGTTTCAGTTCGTGCTTCTTGGCGAACTCTACGAGACCGTCGAGCCGCTCCATCGTTCCGTCTTCAGCCATGATTTCGCAGATGACGCCCGCGGGATAGAGTCCCGCGAGCCGAGCGAGATCTACCGATGCTTCGGTTTGGCCCGCGCGAACGAGCACGCCGCCGTCGCGCGCGCGCAGCGGAAAGGTGTGTCCCGGCCTCAGTAAATCCGAAGGCTTGGTGGCGGGATCGAGCAGCGCTTGAATCGTTGCAGCGCGATCGTGCGCCGAAATGCCCGTCGTGGTGCGTCCGCGCGCTTCAACCGAAACGGTGAACGCCGTTTCATGCACCGCGCTGTTTTCGGAAACCATTTGCGGTAAATGCAGCTCGTCGAGGCGCCTGCCAATCACCGGCACGCAGATGAGACCGCCGGCGTATTTGCGCATGAAGTTGATCGCTTCGGGCGTGACCATCTGCGCGGCCATGACGAGATCGCCTTCGTTTTCGCGATCCTCGTCGTCGAGGACGATCACCATCTTGCCGGCGCGAATATCTTTGATGGCTTCCTCGATCGAATCGAAGGGCGACGCCTTTTCCAGCGTTGCGGTCAGATCGGGAAGGACTTGCGTCAGGCGCTGCAGCGACCGGTACGAGGGCTCTCGCTGGCCTGACCGCAGGTACGAGATCGCCGCTTCAGTCAGGCCGCTCCGCTCGGCGAGTTCGGCAGCGGTTAAGCCGGCCGCGTCCATGGCGGTCTTTAGTTCATCTGCAAAGGGACTCACGGGTTCAGCCTACGCCTCGACTTAACAACTGTCAA
>CAZHGH010000034.1:0-29116 GCA_964531205.1 uncultured bacterium | reverse complement strand
TGCAGAAGCTCTCCGTGATCGCGATGGGCATCACGCCGTACATCAACGCATCGATTATCATGCAGCTGATGACGGTGGTTTTACCGCAGCTCGAAGAGATGGCGAAGAAAGGCGGCGAGGAAGGGCGTAAGAAGATCGGCCAGTACACCCGCTGGCTGACCATCGTGCTCGCTACGCTGCAAGCCATCTTCATGATGCGGGCGATGCTCGCATTCCACGTGTTTTACGACACGAGCATCTGGTTCCAGATTTATGCCGTGCTTTGTATGGTCGGCGGCACGTTGTTCCTCATGTGGCTCGGCGAGCAAATCACCGACAAGGGCATCGGCAACGGCGTTTCGCTGATTATCTTCATCGGTATCGTGCTGCGCTACCCGCAATACGTTGCGCAGACGTTTGCGTCGACGTCCAAAGGCGGCGAGTCGCTTCTCAACATCATCATTTACATCTTGATTGCGATCGCCGTCATCATCTCGATCGTCTTCCTGTACCAAGGGCAACGCCGGATTCCGGTGCAGCAAGCGCGGCGGGTAGTCGGCCGAAAGATGTTCGCGGGAAGATCGACGTACATTCCCCTGCGCTTAAACAACGCCGGCGTCATCTCGATCATCTTCGCAATCTCACTCTTGCTGCTGCCGCAGCAAGCGCTCTCGTGGTTCAACCACGGCGGCACAAGCAACGGCAGCGTGCTCGGCAGTATCTCTGCTTGGCTTCAGGTGTACTTCAGTCCGAACTCGGTGCTGTACAACGCCGTGTACTTTATCCTCGTCGTCGTGTTCACGTTCTTCTATAGCGCGATCGTGATCAACACGAAAGATATCGCGGACAATCTGAAAAAGAGCGGGTCCTTCATTCCCGGCATTCGACCGGGCCAGCCGACGGTGGACTACATCAACCGCATTCTTCTGCGGATTACGACCGCTGCTGCTATCTATCTCGGTTTGCTGGCGGTCGTTCCCGGCGTACTGCAACGCGGTCTGTCGGTGACGACGTTCTACCTAGGCTCGACCTCGCTGCTGATCGTGGTCGGCGTTGCGCTCGACACAATTACGCAAATCGAGGCGCGTCTTGCGATGCGCGACTACCGCGGGTTTATAAAGCGGTAGCATGCGTCTGATCTTCCTTGGACCTCCGGGCGCCGGCAAAGGCACGCAAGCGCATATTCTGGAGCAGCGTTCCGGTGCTAAGCAGATCTCGACGGGCGACATCCTGCGCGAGAACCGCAAGCAAGGCACGGAGCTCGGCAAACTCGCCGAGAGCTATATGAACAGCGGCGCTCTGGTTCCGGACGAAGTCATCATCAAGATGATCGAAGCCGAGCTGGATCAGCTCGACGGCGGCTTCATCATGGACGGCTTCCCGCGTACGGTTGCGCAGGCCGAAGCCTTCGATGCGCTGCTGAACGAGAAGAACATGGGCTTGGATGGCGTGGTGCTCTTCAATGCGGATCGTCCGACGCTCGTTACGCGTTTGACTTCGCGCTGGACCAATCCGCGCACGGGCCGCACGTACAACAGCATCACGAATCCGCCGCGCGTCGCCGGCATCGACGACGAAGATGGTGGCCCGCTGGTGCAGCGTGATGACGACAAACCGGAGACGGTTGCCAAGCGTCTCGACGTCTATGAATCGCAGACCGCGCCGTTGATCGATTACTACCGCCGTACCGGCAAACTGAAGGAAGTGAACGCGCTCGCCCCGGTTGACGATGTGACGCGTGAAATCGTTTCAAAGTTGGGGACCGCGGCAGTAAAGTGATCACCATCAAGTCGGCTCGCGAGATCGAGACCATGCGCCGCAGCGGAAAAGTGACCGCAAAAGTGCTTGGCGATCTCATTCGCGCCGCAAAGCCGGGGATGACGACGAAGCAGCTCGACGAGATTGCCGAGAACGGCATTCGCTCGATGGGCGGCGTCCCGACGTTCATGGGCTATCACGGATATCCCGCCTCGATCTGCGCTTCGGTCAACGAGGAAGTCGTGCACGGTATTCCCGGTGACTACACGCTTCGCGAAGGCGACCTGCTCTCAATCGACATCGGCACGACCTTCGAAGGCTACGTCAGCGACTCGGCGGTCACGGTTCCGATCGGTGAGGTTTCCGAGGGGGCCAAGCGCCTGATGCGTGTTACGCAAGAGTGCTTGATGCTCGGAATCGCGCAGATGTACAAGGGCAAGCACCTAGGGGACATCGGTCACGCGGTACAGCAGCATGCCGAGGCCAACGGCTACGGCGTGGTCCGCGAACTCGTGGGGCACGGCGTTGGGACCAAGATGCACGAAGAGCCGCAGGTTCCCAATTACGGCCGGGCCGGCGCGGGTCTGGAACTGCGTTCCGGCCTGGTTCTAGCAATCGAGCCGATGATTACCGAGGGCCACTACGCGGTTGAGACCCTCAAGGACGGCTGGACAGTTGTCACGGCAGATGGTAAACTCGCAGCGCACTTCGAGCACACCATCGCCATTACAGACGATGGTCCTAAAATTTTGACCCTCCGCGACATCGGCGAACACCCCGACGTTGCGAAATACCGACCGAAGGAAGAAATGGCTGCATGATCGAGGTGCAATAATGGCGCGAGGCAGGCGTGGCGGGCAGCGACCTGACCGAGCTCGCAAGAAAGCCGAGAAAGCGGCGCAGAGCGCGACGCCTAAGGAAGAAGCGATCGAAGTCGAGGGAACGATTGTCGAACCTCTGCCAAACGCCATGTTCCGGGTGGAACTCACGAACGGCCATAAGGTGTTAGCCCATGTGTCGGGCAAGATCCGGATGAACTTCATCCGCATTCTTCCCGGCGATCGAGTCCTGGTAGAACTCTCGCCGTACGATCTCACGCACGGCAGAATAACATATCGATACAAATAGCGGCGCCCACGGGGTGCGTTTAAACTGGCAGAAAGGCTTAGGCGCCTTGAGATCTCGGGGGCCCCACGAAGTGGGGGGCGCGGAGGTCAGACCGGAGCGCCGTTAATTTAGGAAAGAGCAATGAAAGTACGTCCTTCAGTAAAACGAATTTGTGAAAAATGCAAGATCATCCGCCGCGAAGGCAAGGTGCGTGTGATCTGCGACGTCAACCCGAAGCATAAACAGGTTCAGGGTTAGGAGAGTATTGCTCAAAATGGCACGTATTGCTGGTATCGATCTGCCGCGCGAGAAGCGCATTGAAATCGGCCTGACCTACATCTACGGCATCGGGCTGCCGACGTCGAAGCGTCTGCTCGACCGCGCCGGCGTTGACCCGAACACGCGCGTCAAAGATCTAACTGAAGATCAAGAACGCAAGCTTCGCGATGCGATCGATGCGGAGGGCATCAAGGTTGAAGGCGACCTTCGCCGTGAAGTCAGCGGGCACATCAAGCGCCTTATGGACATCGGGTCCTATCGTGGCATTCGTCACCGCCGTGGCTTACCGGTTCGGGGACAACGCACGAAGACGAACGCTCGCACGCGTAAGGGTCCGAAGAAGACAGTCGGAAGCAAGAAGAAAGCTGTTGCTAAGAAATAACGCGAAGCCCGGTGCTCAGCACCGGGCTTTTTTTTAGGAACATGGGTACGAGCGACTTCGGAAAGGAGAGATACGGTCGTGAAACATCTCATATTCCTACTCACCGCCGTCCTGCTTACCGTCGCGCCCGGTCTCGCGCAACAGGCACCGGGGTCGCCCGCGCCGCCGCCGCCTAGCGGAACCTATACCGACGAGAACTGCGGCAGTTGGGTTAACGACGTGTGGGTGCCTAACGCGAACTGTGCGTCGTACGTCACCGTGGTTCGGCACGACTCGCTCGCCGGCACTATCACAGCAGTGAAAGGCCATCTCGTGACGATCCAGCAGACATCGCGCTCTTTAGTGATTAACGATCAGCCCGCGCTCGATCATCAACGCACCGGTAAAGTCGCCGTTGGACGCCAGATTGTCGCGTATGGCTATTGGATGGGTGGAACGTTCTACGCTACCGCCATCTACTGATGAGGTCACCGAGCCCGGTTAAACACCGGGCTCTCGCTTTTTTAACCTACGGATTGTTAGGAACCAATCAAGAAACGGTCTTCTTAGCAGATTCAAGGTGAGCGCGGCATGATAAGCCATGCTGCACGCCGCTGCGCTGCTGCTCGCTTTCTCATCCGCGCAATACGTAAAATGCACGCTGCCGGCGGCGAATCTGCCGTTCTTCGCAGCCATTACGCCGCCGTATGACGCCGCCGTGCTGAGTGGCCCACTCGCCGTGCAAGTCCGGGTACGCGCGCCGCGGATTGCAGAACCGTGGAATCTCGTGTCGGATATGACGCTCGTAAGCTCAACCGGAGAATCGCTGACATCCATCGCGCCGGACATTCACAGCAACGATACGGAGAGCGTCGCGACGTTCTTTTTCTCGCGCCTTTCGCGCAGCCGCACCTACCACATGCAGTTGCACTGGCACGAACCGAAACTGCCGGGTTGCCCGCCGGTGAAGTGGACGTCAATGCTTGGGCAATTCTCGACGCTTTAGCGGTCGCTGTTTCGGCTCGGCGGGCTTTAGCACGAGCTTGTGTGCTAGTGCCGCGATCTCGGAAACCGTTCTGGAATTGCCGGCGGCAATTACGTTGGAAAACGATTGCACTTTGAGAAACAGCCGCGAGGTAACGGAGTACGCGGGATCGTCGCGGTATGTCCGCATGGCGGTGTAATTTGGGTGCATTCGCGACGCCGCATACAAACACACGAATCCGGCCAGCAACAATCCGAAAAACGCCGCAGCGGGGAATTTGGGCCCAATCTGCGGTATCCGGTAGTGTGCCTTGGTTTTTGTCTTGTGCGCTTGCATGCTCCCAGTCTGAAGTGTAGGCTGGACTTGTGAATTTCCAGCGATGATTTACGTCGGCACGTGCGGTTACGCGTATAAAGATTGGCTCGGTTCGTTCTACCCGGGAACGACCCGCCAAGGGGAAATGCTCCCTTTTTATGCGAGCTGTTTCCGGGCGGTTGAGATAGACGCGTCATATTACGGAATTCTTCAGCCCGCAACGATAACGCGTATGAACGCGAACACGCCGGAAAGCTTCAGGTTTTGTTTTAAAGTACCCCAAACCGTAACGCATCCGCCGGATGCAAGCGTGCGACGTATACATGACGATGCCGCCGCCTTCGTCGAAAGCGTGATGCCGATCGTCGAGGCACGTAAATTCGGATGCGCCCTCATTCAATTCCCGAATTCATTCAAACCCACTGAGAGTGGGGAGGCGTACTTCCGCCGCGTAGTCGAGACGCTTCAACCGCTCTGCCTTGTGGCCGAATTCCGAAACCGCGAGTGGCAAACGCCGCGTACGCACGAGATGCTTTCTGAACTTCGCGTAGGGTGGTGCAACGTCGATATGCCGCGGTACGACTCATTGCTCTTGCCGAGCTCCGATGTAACCGGCGCCGTAGGTTATGTCCGTTTTCACGGCCGCAATAACGCGCAGTGGTGGACGGGCGACAACACAACACGGTACGACTATAACTACACGGACGACGAGCTTGTGCCGTGGACCGATCGCGTTGCGGAGATCGACGAGCGCGTCGAGCAGACGTATGCGTTCTTCAATAATCACGCGCGAGGCAATGCCGCACGAAATGCGGAGGCATTCGTCGATCTGTTGCGCGAGCGCTATGGCGATGCAGCCGACGAATTCGTACCGAGGCGCACTCCGCGGCCGGCGCAAAGTTCACTGTTCGAGTAGCAAAATTTCACGCGCGTTTTTTTGAACATTGCTGTCCGAAAATGGGAGCGGCTGCAAATCCCCACGCACCCAAGCGCGCGTCAAATCGTCGTAGTGGCCGGAACCTTTCTCGCCGGACTCTCCGGTCGGCAGTGTCAGGCCGCCGCGATCCCACGCTCCCACGTCCCAGACAGCGCGGAAACTTTGAGACAAGGCTGGTGTCTGCACGCGTATCGTATACTCGTCGCCGTTTCCCGGAAAGCGCGTGCCGTTCAGGAATGGAAAGCCAATCGGGCCAAAGGGATGAAACACATCGACCTCGCCGGCCCACGCCCAGGGTTTGACGACGATTTCATCGCGCGCGGCGCTTCGTAAAACGTTGATGTATTGTTCAGGTGCGTGCGGCCGGCGTGCCAGATCGAATGCCATATACGGCGAGACCGAAATGCTTTCGGCGGTCGAGCGCAGCAAGTGCTCGAGCGTCGCGGGGCGCGACTCGGGCGAGAAAGTGCCGTCCCAATGGGCGAGTAATTGGCCGTCCCTCGGCGATAAGAACCGGCCAATGCGGTGCGCGAATTCGGCATCTGCGGGCGACGTCGCATCGAGTTGCATGCCGGCAAAATAACGCGCGTCGTAACGCGAGCGCTTATGAAGCAACTGTGCGATCCGGTACGCTCGATAAGGCGGCGCAAACATTGCGCTCAGGCGGTAAGGATACGTTTTACCGTACATTTTGTTGTTCGCGCTCAAAATGACGCCATTGCGAGAAGGCGCGGCGGATGGTAAACGCTCGAACGAAATAGCTGAGAACGTCGCCGCAGTTTCGCCCTCATCGTGAACGTAACGTCCCCACGCCGGATCGTTCGGAATGGAGCCGGCGAGATGATATGCGACGCGTCCGGATGTATCGGCGATAAGAAAGTTTTGCGGAGGACCGGCGTAACCGCGAAGCACTTGTAATGCATCGTGCACGGTACTTGCTCTATCGAGGCCAAAAACGGTAACCAATGCCGAGCGCGCATCGTAGTACGGCGCCCATCGCACCAGCACACGCCCCTCTGAAGTCTCCTGCGCAAAATCGCGCGCGGTACGGTAGTAATATTTTACGCGATCGTGTGAAAACCGGACGTGGAAAATTTCGCGACGCCAAAAGGCATCGTTCAGACGGTTGCTTCGAAAGACGCTGAGCGTTGTCGCTACCGCGTTTGTCGACGCCCACGCAATGCGTTCGTTGTGACCCAGCACGACGCCCGGAATCCCTGGAATAGTAACGCCGGCAACGTGCAATCCCGGCGCATGCAATTCCACGGCATACCACACGCACGGGATCCCGAGGCTCAGGTGTGGGTCATTTGCGATAAGCGCGCGTCCGGAAATTGTTTTGTTCGCGCCCGATGCCCAGGCATTGCTGCCAAAGGCCGGGATTCCGGGCGCGCGCACGGCAGTCGACGCCAGTACGGGCGCAGGTGAAAAACGTGGTTTCAGATTGCCGCTAGACGGTACGTCGTATGCAGTATCCGAAAGCGGCAGCAACTGGTCGAATTGCGAGTGCGTGAGAGAACGCCAAAGAGCGTCGCGCCGAACTACGTTTTCGGCCGTGTCGCCCAAGGATTGTGAAATCGCAATGGTGACTGCAAGAGAGTCGCGCGGCGTCCACGCGTCGGGTTTGTATAGCAAAAGGCGGAATTCCACGGGCAGCGGCTGCGTGCGCATGGCAGCGTTCACACCGTCGCTAAATGCGATGAGCGCGTCCCGGTCCTGGCGCGGGAGCGCGCGCCACTCGCGATCGACGATATCGTGAACGTCGAATGCACGCATCGCTTCGTCGGTTGGCAATTGTATCGGTCCGAGTACTTCAGAGAGCCGGCCGTAGATATAGCGGCGAAAGAGATCCATCTGAAAGAGCCGATCCGAAGCCTGTACGAAACCCTCGGCGAACAGTGCGTCGCGAACGTCACGCGCACGGACATGCGGAATGTCGCGATCGTCGCGATAGATCCGCACGGGCGCGTGCACGGAGATTCCGGCTAGCGTTCCCCGCGTCTGCGCGGCGGCGTGCATGCCTGCTGCCGCGTACGAAACGTAAGCGAACGCGAGCCCAATAAACGTAACCGCCGCGGCCTTGAAATGCCGCAGTATCCGGCCGGCGACGGTGCCCTGAAAGGCCCGTAACGTTTTCTCTTTTTCGATGAGGTCGGCCATGCGCTGCCCTCGTGCGTCTTTTATTCCCAACGAAGAGCGGGTAAGCGTGTGACGAGCGTGATTTACGTCGGCACGAGCGGATACTCGTACAAGGACTGGGTCGGACCGTTCTATCCCGAGGGCACCAAGCAGCGGGATATGCTCCAGTACTATGCGGAGCGCTTTCCCGCAGTAGAAATCAATGCCACGTACTACAGCGTGTTCTCGGACAAAACGTTCGCGGGCATGGCGGAACGCACGCCGCCGAAGTTCCGGTTCAGCATCAAAGCGCCGGGTACCGCAACGCACTTGCCTACCGGCACGCGCATGCGCTTGCACGCCGACGTCAAGTACTTTCGCGAAAACATCGAGCCGCTCGTGGAACAGAAGAAGCTGTCGGCCGTGCTCATGCAGTTTCCGAACTCATTCCGCCCATCCGAGCGCACGCAGGAGTATTTGCAAAAGCTGCGCGAGGCATGGAAGGGGCTGTGCTTAGTAGCGGAGTTCCGCAACCGCGAATGGCAGAATGACGAGACGCTGCAGTTGCTCGACGAACTCCACATTAGTTGGTGCAACGTCGATCAACCGCAATTCAAAGGATTGCTGCATCCGAGTTCGGACGTGACGGACGGCCGCGGTTACGTCCGCTTTCATGGCCGTAACTATAAGAAATGGTGGACGGGCGACAATACCACGCGGTACGACTACCTGTATTCGCCCGAGGAATTGGAGCCGTGGGCGGACCGGTTGATCGACGTCGAGGCTGAAGTAAAGGAGACGCTCGCGTTCTTTAACAACCACCGGCGCGCGCAAGCAGCAGAGAACGCGGAGATGCTTACCGAGATGTTGCGCACGCGTTTCGGCAAGAACGCCGAAAAGGTCGTGGCAGATATCCGCAAAAAACAGCGCTCCACGTGAGCTATTTAGCTGTTATCACAGCGGGCGGACGCGTCGATGACGCGTTTGCCGAAGTCTTAGGCACGCCCGTGAAGGCGCTCGCACCCTTCGCCGGATCGACGTTTCTGCACCGTACTATTGCGGCGCTCCGGGAGGCGGGGGTCGAACGCGTCGCGGTGGTCGGCGGCGACGAGGTGCGGCGCGCTTGTGCGGACGCTGTCGAACGCGTCATTCCTGAAAGCGCAGACGGTGCTGAGAATCTCCGTCTTGCTCTTCACGCCTGGAACGGTGAGGCGCCGTTGCTGTATGCAACGAGCGACATGCCGTTCATTACGGGTGCTGCGGTTCGATCGTTTTTGAACGCGACCGAACCCGGCACACTTGCGCTGCCGCTTACGGAATGGCAAGATTTCGAACGCCGGTTTCCGCACGCACCGCCGTTCGGAATAACGCTTGCGGGCGAGAAAGTCGTCAACGGCGGCGTATTCGCGATTCCTGCGGATGCGGCAACGCGCATCGAGGCATTCGCCAAACGCTTTTTCGACGCGCGCAAAAGCCCGCTTCGAATGGCTCGACTGACCGGACCCACATTGTTGCTGCAGTTTTTATTCAAACGGTTGAGCGTTGCAAAACTGCAAGAGCATGCAGAACGTTTGCTGGACATTCCGGCGCGCGCGGTTCGTTACGCGCCCGCCGAGCTTGCATACGACGTCGATATCCTTGAAGAGTACCGGTATGCGATCGATCGCGCCTAAGCCGTTTCTGCT
The DNA here is from genome assembly GCA_964531205.1 of uncultured bacterium. GTDB lineage: Bacteria > Vulcanimicrobiota > Vulcanimicrobiia > Vulcanimicrobiales > Vulcanimicrobiaceae > JAICWY01. Next base: position 19,592 of record CAZHGH010000034.1, on the reverse strand, counting down.
GGGTGCGTTTTGGTTCGGCATTCAGGTCGTGTGGGGCGCGTTACTCGGGGTCTCGCTGCAAGCTCGCGCATCGCAACTCGGCGGCGCGCAAGCGCTTGCAGCTTACGGCGCGCTCGCCGCGGCAGGCGCAGCCGTCGCCGCGGTAACGCAAATCGTTGTCGGAATTATCTCCGACCGGCGCCGTGCGCGCGGCAGCAAACGCCTCGAGTTTCACGGCACGGGCGCGGTGCTTGCGGCTGCGGCCTTAATTTGGTTCTACACGGCGCCCTCGTTCGCGCAGCTTATCGCGGCGGTGATCGCGCTGCAAGTTGCGATGAACGTTGCGATAGGTCCATACCAAGCCGTGATCCCGGATTTCATAACCGAGGATGGCATGGACACCGCGTCGTCGTGGATGGCGGGACTGCAAAGCATGGGCAATGCAGCGGGCGCGCTCATTGCAAGTCAGGTCGCCGACCCGCGGATAGCTGCGGTTACGATCGCGGGATGTCTGCTTGCGTCGTGGGCGATCACGGCACTTCACGTGCGCGTTTTAACGCTGCTGCCTGCCGAAGCCGAACGCGCTCTGAGCGTAAGCCGCGCGTTCATCGACCTGTTCATTTCACGTGCGTTCGTATTCTTGGGTTTTTACACGCTCGTGGGGTATTTGTTTTTCTACGTTCGCGAATCGCTTAGCGGCGATACGAGGCGCATCACCGGCATACTGATTCTCGTTACAACTGCTGCGGCCGCGCTCGGTGCAATTGCGGCCGCGCGCTTCGCAAGGCGTATGGATCGCCGCGTCGTTGCGAATATCGGCGGTGCCGTCTTTATCGCCGCGCTGTTCGCATTTCTTTTTGCAAAAACGGTCGCGGGGATCGGAGCGAGCGCAATTGTCGCAGGCATTGCGTGGGGAACCTTTATCACCGCAGACTGGGCGCTCGGTTGTTACTTCTTACCAAGGCAGGCGTTAGCAACCGCAATGGGAATGTGGAACCTCGCGGTTCTGATTCCTCAAATCCTTTCGCCGATTCTTGCTACCGCAGTGCTGTCGGCGCTTCATGCGCTGCAAAGTAGCACTGCTCCACATATCGCCTTCCTCTTGGCTGCCTGTGAAGTTGCAATAGGAATCGCTTGGATTTGGCGCCTGCCTGCTTCCCAGCGTTCGGTTGACCCTGCACTAAGTGGGAATAGAAGGTAAGGCTCTGCCCGACTCCATGTCTAGGAGGCTAATTTGAAACGACTGAGCACAGGAGTTCTCACCTCGCTCATCGTGGCGAGTTTGGGACTCACTGCGGTTGCCGCTCCGTCGGGCCACGCATCACCTGGAAACACCGGACACAACGTGATCGCGCAGGCAACGCCGAGTGCATCGCCGGCGGCGTCTACGGCTCCGGCCGCAACACCATCGGGAGCACCGGCTGCCACGCCCGCGGCATCACCGGCACCCGCAGCACCACCACCTTCAGCCCCGGCGGCTCCGCCGATGCAATTCGGATCGCCGCCGTCGGGACAAATACCGATTCTCTTTAACGATCACCACGTTTATTCAAAACCGGACGTCCTCAAGCAAGGACGTGTATTATCTGCACTTGTTCGCGGTGGAACCATTCTCGTGCCGTTGCGCTCTATGTTCGAACAGATGGGCGCGACGGTATCGTACGATCCCGCAAGCAAAACTGTTGACGTAACAAAGCCCGGATCCGACGTGAAAGTTACGTTGGGCCGTCCCGAAGTGACGATCAACGGCGAAACGCGTCCGTTGGACGTGCCGCCGATGATGTATCAAGGAACGATTCTCGTTCCGATTCGCGTCATTTCGGAAGGTATGGGCGCGTACGTGCAATGGGTACCGGATCGGCGGATCGTCGTCGTGCGGTATGTGACCGCAACGCCGCCGCCACCGCCGCCGCCTTCAACGCCGGCACCGCCTGCGCCGACAACGGCTCCGACGCCGGCTCCCGCAGCGCGATACCAGGACCATTTCATTGCGGGCGATTACATCATCTCGCCCAAGGTATACAACGAATTCAGCCCGGGCAACACCGGTACAAGTTCGTATGCAGCGCGCGGCGCGATAGAGTTCAATGTCTTCAACTTGCCGTGGATGGTCGCGGGCGATTTCCGTCAGTATCAGTATCCGCATAACTGCAGTACGCCGACGGATGCGCAGTGCTTAGTGACCGTCATCGGCGGCGGCGGACAAACGTTCGTTCCGGCGTTCACCGCGCAGGAAAGAGACGTCGATGCACGCCTCGGATTAAAGGTCGTCGATCCGCGGATCTACATTGCCGCAAGCTATTTATGGCGCGATACCAACTACGGGTATCCGCGGCAAAACGGCGTCGGATTCGGTTTGGAAAAACTTCCGGATCTCGACCAAGTGTTCTCGGTTTACGGAAGTATCTATTACTATCCGCAGATCAAGGGAACGTGCGGAACCGACGTCTGTCCGACAGGACCGTTCGATCTGCAGTATCGCCTGCTGCGCTACCAGGCGGGTGGAGCGATCAACTTCGGAAAGCCGTTCGGGGTCTTTCTCGACTTCGGGTGGATCGGTGACTCCGGTACGAACAAGCAATTTGCACCGGCGAACTTCTCCCACAACGGACCGTACGTCGGCTTAGGTATCCACTTCTAAGCAGACTCAGGCGGAAAAGCGAAAGCCGCAGCTCATGCTGCGGCTTTCTCTCTTTTACTAGAGGCGGCGGATTAGGCGAAGCAAGCGAGCAAGCTTGGTTGAGACTCCCGCGCTTGGGTATAGGTAACAGTCTCCCACACGTCTTGACCGCAGGTAGCATGGCGGCCGATTCGCGTTTCTACAGCGAAAGGCCACCAATGTTTGTTCATTCGGCGACCATCCCCGGTGAAACCCTATTCGAGTACCTCAGCAATGACGGGCTCGAAAGCGTGGATTCAAACGAAGAGCGAAGCATTTACCGCTATAATTGCGGGTGCACCGTTCTTCGGCTTGTGCCTGGCGGTCAATGCGCGGTGACATGGTGCGTCAAGCATAATTCGTTTCCTAACCGCGCCGATTAGTACAGAACGGTCATGGATCGTAAGCGCCCAGTGCGGGTGTCTTTCGACCTGCCTGCCGCAACCGTCGTTGCGCTGGCTTCCTTCGCTAAGACGCTCGACGTCTCCGAGGCCGCCGTCGTGGGCATCGTTTTGAATGACTTTTTCGATGGACTGACGGCCGACGAACGCCGCGCATTTATTCAAGAGAAAATGTAAGCGGCTCGACCACTACCCGACCCCTAGGTCCTTGCGAAGAGGCCCGGACTCTAGTAGAATGGCTCCTTGGCGCCGGTTTTCTCTCCCGGCGTGCTTCAGGGCGCTTTAGCCGTGCCCACGAGGCCCGGACCCGTTCGCCGCGGGTTCGTATATGAGATGGCATCGCTCTCACGGAGCCGGTGCTGTCGAGGCGACGACACCGTTCTCGTTGAGCGGACAGGATAAATAAACTCTGAGGCAATTTTGGCAGCTAAGAAGCAAGTGAAGTCGCGCAAGAAGCGCGAGTTCAAGAACGTTCAATCGGGCGTCGCGCACATTCACGCGTCGTTCAATAACACCATCGTGACGATGTCCGACAATCTGGGCAACGTCATCGCTTGGGCATCCGCCGGCAACCTCGGCTTCAAAGGTTCGAAGAAGTCGACGCCGTTCGCCGCGCAGGTGGCCGCCGAAGCCGTCGCACGCAAGGCGATGGAGCACGGCATGAAGTCGACCGAAGTGCTGGTCAAAGGACCGGGCGCAGGTCGCGAAGCTGCGATTCGTTCGTTGCAAGCCGCCGGCTTGGAAATCACGCTTATTAAAGACGTTACGCCCATTCCTCACAACGGATGCCGTCCGCCAAAACGGCGCCGCGTGTAGTTTGAGCTTTTTAAGAGAGAATACTTAATGTCACGCTATATTGGACCTGTTTGCCGTTTGTGCCGTCGCGAAACCGCGTCGAGCAAAACCGGCGAAAAAATCAAACTGTTCCTCAAAGGCGACCGCTGCCTGAGCAAAAAATGCGCGGTCGAGCGACGCGGCACCGCGCCGGGTCAGAAGACGCAAGGCAAACAGCGTCAGAAGATCTCCGAGTACGGCCGTCAGCTGCGTGAGAAGCAGAAGATGCGCCGTTACTACGGCGTGCACGAAACGCAGTTCGAGAATTACTTCCGTGAGGCGGCCCGCGTTCCGGGTCAGACCGGTCGTACGTTCCTGCAACTCCTCGAGCGCCGTTTGGACAACGTCGTTTATCGTTTGAACCTCGCGAACAGCCGCGCGCAAGCGCGTCAGCTGGTGACGCACCGTCACTTCCGCGTGAACGGACGCATCGTCAACGTGCCGTCGTACATCGTGAAAGCCGGCGACGTGATCACGATTGGCGAGCGCAGCAAAAAGTCGCCGGTGTTCGAAGCCAACTTCGAAGTGGCCAAGAACCGCCGCGCACCCGAATGGCTCGAGTATAGCGAGAGCGAGCAATCGGCGAAAGTTCTGCAACTGCCTTCGCGCGAGCAGATCGATACGCCGGTTGACGAACAGCTCATCGTCGAGTACTACAGCCGCTAATTCTCACCCTGAGCCCTGTCGAAGGGCCAACCGCCGCTGCTAGGCGTACGATCGTGGTAACCGGGGGTTACTGCGGATAACGTAAGCAGCAATAAAGGAAACCGAAAACAACCCATGACCGTATTGGATACGCCTCAAGGCGCGAGCATCGAAGTCCGCGAGCGCCGGGACAACTACGCGAAATTCGTGATCGAGCCGCTTGAGCGCGGCTTCGGCATCACGTTGGGCAATGCGCTGCGCCGCATTCTGCTCAGCTCGATCCCGGGCGCAGCCGTCACGTACATGAAGATCGACGGCGTGCTGCACGAATTCTCAACGATTCCGGGCATCGTGGAAGACACGATCTCGCTGATGCTCAACCTGAAGGGCTTGCCGGTTAAGCTCAACACCGACGAACCGAAGGTGCTCACCCTAAACGTTTCGGGTGAGAAAGAGGTTACTGCCGCCGACATCGCGCCGGACGCAGACGTCGAAATTCTCGATCCGAACTACCATATCGCAACGCTTTCGTCGAAAACGGCAAAGCTTGCAATGGAAATCGGCGTCGAGAAAGGCCGCGGATACGTTACCTCGGATCGTCAGCGCAACGTCGAGCACATGATCGGGCTCATCCCACTGGACTCGATCTTCTCACCGATTCGCAAAGTCAACTTCACGGTCGACGACACGCGCGTCGGTCAAAACGTGGACTTCGATCGCCTCACCATCGAGATCGAAACGAACGGCTCGGTCACGCCGGACGAGGCGCTCTCGACGGCCGCGATCATCATGCAAGAGCAGCTCGACCTGTTTGTGAATTTCACGAACGAAGAGAAACCGCTCCCGCAGGCTCCGGCCAGCGAGTGGGACATTCCCGTCGAAACGCTCAATCTGTCGGTCCGCTCGTTCAACTGCCTGAAGCGCGCCGGCATCTCGAAGGTCTCCGAACTGCTCGACATGACGGAAGACGAAATCATCAAGATGCGCAACTTCGGCAAGAAGTCGCTGGACGAAATTAAGCAAGTTCTCGAAGAAAGGGGACTCTCGCTGCGCCAATCGTAGCGCGAGGTAGACATGCCGCACCAAATCGCATATAAACGACTCTCGCGTACGGATGGGCACCGCAAAGCGCTGCTTCGCAATCTCGCGACGTCGTTCTTCAAACACGAGAAGATCGAAACGACTTCTACGAAGGCGAAAGAGATCAGCAAAGTCGTCGAGCGTCTGATCACGACCGCAAGCAGCGGCGATCTGCATGCCCGCCGTCAGATTGCCGAGTTCATCACCGAACCGGCAGTGGTGAAGAAACTCGTCGAGCAGATCGCTCCTGCGCTTAAGGGTCGCAGCGGCGGCTACACGCGCATCACGAAGACGCGCGTGCGCCCCGGCGATGCTGCGGAACTTTCCATCATCGAACTTGTGCGTTAAAGGCAACTCTAGCAAGGGCGCGTGCTAATGCAGTACGCGCCCTTACTGCGCCGGCTCATCGCCGGCGAGGATTTGAGCGACGAAGACGCAGCGTCCATGATCGGCGAGATCATGGACGGTTCATTTACGGCTGTGCAATCCGCTGGATTGCTTACGGCGCTCGCTGCGAAAGGTGAGCGTCTCGAAGAGGTCGTGGGCGCCGCGCGCGCGATGCGCGATCGCAGTTTGCACGTCGAACACAACTTGCCGATGGTCGTCGACGTCGTCGGCACGGGCGGTGACAACGCCAATACCATCAACATCTCCACACTGACGGCTTTGACCGTTGCCGCTGCCGGTATTCCGGTCGCAAAGCATGGTAACCGTGCGGCCTCAAGCGCCTGCGGCAGTGCAGACGTGTTGGAAGCCGAAGGCATGGCCATCGACGTCGATCCCGAGCGCGCCGCAATATCGCTGCGCGAGGCGGGATTCACCTTCATGTTCGCGCCACGCTATCATCCGGCGATGAAGAACGTTGCGCCCGTGCGCCGCGAACTCGGCGTTCGCACGATATTTAACGTGCTGGGCCCGCTCACGAACCCCGCTCGCGCTACCCACCAAGTCGTGGGCGTCGCGCGCGAGGAGCACATCCAGCTGGTGGGCGACGTGCTACGCGGGTTGGGCGTGCGTGCCGGCGCGGTAGTCCATGCGTCCAGCGGTATCGATGAGGTCGGCGGCGAAGGGCCGACGACCGTGTACAGCTTCGACGAGGGCGAGAGTAGACGCTGGAGCATCGACCCCACCCATTTTGGGATCCGGGCGCCGCTGGACGCGATTCGCGGCGGCAGCGTGGAAGCGTGCAAAGAAGCTTTCGAAAACGTGCTATCCGGTGAAAGATCGCCGCGCGCCGATGTTGTCGCGCTCAACGCCGGACTGGTTTTTACCGTGTGCTCGCGCACACGCGATTTGAAGGAGGGTCTCGAACTGGCTCGCACGCTCATGCAGGAAGGCCGCGCGGCAGCGGTCTTCGAGCGCGCAAAGCAGTTCTCGCATGGTTGACATTCTGCGTCGCATTTATAATGCGAAAGCCGCCGTTGCCGCTCGTGAAGAAGCGGCCGAACCATATGACGCCGTGCAGGCAAAGGCGCTCGCGCGCAAACACGAACGCCGGCCGTTCTTGCAGGCTATTCGTGCCTCGAGCGGGCCTGGTATCGTAGGTGAAATCAAACGCGCCTCACCATCCGCCGGACTCATCGCGCGGAATTTCGATCCCGCGAACATCGCGCAGATTTACGATCGCGCCGGCGTGGATTGCATAAGCGTGCTTACGGAGTCGGATCACTTCCTCGGTGAATTGAGCTTTTTGGAGATCGCGCGCGCGCATAGTTCGCGACCTTTGCTTCGCAAAGACTTTCTGACGGCGCCGTATCAAATAGCGCAATCGGCTGCCTATGGGGCCGATGCGGTGCTGCTAATCGTTGCGGGCCTCAGCGACGAGCAGATTCGTGCCTGCATGAACGAAGCGGCGGCGTACGATCTCGACGTGTTGGTCGAAGTGCATGACATGACCGAACTCACACGCGCGCTCGCGCTTGGTGCGAAGCTCATCGGTATAAACAACCGGAACTTGCGTACGTTTGAGACGGATCTCGCGGTCAGCGAATACTTGCTGCCGCACGTGCCGTCGGACGTGACGGTTATCAGCGAGAGCGGCATGCAAGGCCCCGAAGATATTCTCAGGCTGCACGTGGCGGGTGCGCGTGGATTTCTGGTCGGCGAAGCGCTCATGCGCGCCGACGATCCGGCCGGCGCAATTCGCGGACTGAAATCGGCGGTGCACGCACACGCGTGAGAACGCGCATCAAATTCTGCGGCTGTACCGATCTCCACGACGCCATGCTTGCCATTGAAACCGGTGCCGACGCAATCGGGATGATCTTTGCGCCGTCGCCTCGCCGGATCACGGAGAGTGCGGCTCGCCACATCGCGGACAACTTGCCGCCGTTTATTACCCCGGTCGGCGTGTTCGTCAACCCGACGCACGATCAAATCGCACGAGCCCGGGATATTTTTCCGGATCTCGTCGTGCAGCTGCACGGCGATGAGTCGCCGAGCTTCGTCTCGTCGCTGGACGGTAAGATCATCAAAACGATCCACGTGCCTGCGGACGCATCGGATCCAAATGCAATCGAGCTGTTGGCGAATCAACACCCACGCGCGATCTTGATGTTCGATACCGCCGTTGACGGACAGCGCGGCGGAACGGGGCTTACATTCCCCTGGCGCCTCATCGCGCCGCTTGCGCGCGAGCGTCAAGTGATCATGAGCGGCGGATTGCGTGCGGACAACGTGCCGGCGTGCGTGCGCACGGTTCGCCCGTTTGGCGTTGACGTACGGAGCGGTATAGAAACGGACGGCCGCAAGGATGCCATGAAGATGCGCGCGTTCGTGCAAGCGGTCAAAGATTCCGATGCAACCTGATTCCCGCGGTTATTTCGGCGAATTCGGCGGACGCTTCGTGCCCGAAGTTCTAGTAGCAGCGCTCAGCGAACTCGAACACGAGGTCGAGCGCGCGTTCGCATCATCTGAATTTTGGACGGAATATGAAGCCATTCTGCGAGAGTTCGTCGGCCGTCCGTCCCCTGTCTATCGCGCCAACCGCTACACGAGCGACGTGTCGGCGGTTCCGTTCGCTCTGAAACGCGAAGACCTGAATCACACCGGCGCGCATAAGATCAACAACACAGTGGGGCAAGCGCTGCTCGCCAAACGCATGGGCAAGAAGCGTATCATTGCCGAGACCGGCGCAGGGCAACATGGTGTCGCCACCGCTACTGTCGGCGCGAAATTCGGCATCCCCGTCGACGTATACATGGGAGCGCTAGACGTGCAGCGTCAGGCACTAAACGTGTATATCATGAAGTTGCTCGGCGCAAACGTGCATCCGGTAACCGGCGGAACGCAGACGCTCAAGGACGCAACGAACGAAGCATTCCGTCAGTGGGCGGCGCGCGTAGACGACACGTTTTACGTGATCGGAAGCGTCGTGGGTGCGCATCCCTATCCGTACATGGTGCGCGAGTTTCAGAAAGTCATCGGCGTCGAGGCGCGGCGTCAATGCTTAGAGCAATTCGGACGTTTGCCTACGGACGTCGTAGCGTGCGTTGGCGGCGGCAGCAACGCGATGGGCATTTTTGCCGGATTCATTGACGATGCGGACGTGCGCTTATGGGGCGTTGAAGCGGCAGGGGAAGGCATCACCAGCGGACGCACTGCGGCTGCGATTACAGCGGGCAGCGTCGGTGTGCTGCATGGTTCGCGTTCCTATTTGCTGCAAACCGAACAAGGGCAAGTGATCGAAACGCATTCCATTAGCGCGGGTTTGGATTATCCGGGCGTCGGTCCGGAACACGCGCATTTAAAAGCGTCCGGACGGGCGACGTACGTTCCAGTCACGGATAACGAAGCTCTCGATGCGTTCTTTGCGTTCTCGCGTGCGGAAGGGATCATTCCCGCACTCGAGAGCGCACACGCGATTGCATTCGCGCGTAAACTCGCTGCGGAACGCGGGCCGGACGATTTGATCCTCGTGAACCTTAGCGGGCGCGGCGATAAGGACATCGCTCAAGTACAGAAACTCCAAGCGTCATCGTGACCATTAATCGTCATGGTGAGGTATCGAACCACCCTGAGCGCAGCGAACCGGTAAACGGTTCGCGAGTCGAAGGGCGTGCGCAAAGCGCACGCATCTTCAAGCCCGGCAAAACCGCCTTCATCCCCTACCTAATGGCCGGCGACCCCAACCTTGAAACGACGGCCGCGCTTATCGACGCAATGAAAGCTGCCGGCGCCGACGCAATCGAGCTCGGCATCCCGTACGGCGATCCGCTTGCCGACGGTCCAACTATCGCTGCCGCCGGAGTACGCGCACTTGCGAAGGGTACCGGCGTTTCGCAGGTCCTCGATCTCGTTCGCAACGCCAACACAAACGGCGCTCCGCCAATCGTGCTCTTCACGTACTTCAATCCGGTTTATCAATACGGTATCGAACGGTTCGCTCGCGATGCGGCAGACGCCGGAGCATATGGCGTAATCGTTCCCGATGTTGCGTTGGAAGAAGCGGAAGAACTTCACGATGCGCTCTCACGCAACGGTTTGCAAATGCCGCTGCTTGTCGCGCCATCGACACCTCGCGATCGCGCCGCACGTATTGCCGAAGCCTCAACCGGTTTCGTCTATGTCGTGTCGCGTCTTGGCGTGACAGGCGCCGGCGCTGCGCCGGATTTTACGCCGCTGCATTCGCAAATCGCCATGCTGCGCGAAGTGACGGCGAAACCTCTGGCGGTGGGCTTCGGCATCAGCAAGCCGGAACACGTAAAGGCGGTGCGCGAAATCGTCGACGGCGTGATTGTCGGCAGCGCACTGATCGATGCCTACGCGGGAACCCAGGGCGCCGAGGCAGGCGAACGCGCGCGCGACTTTGCGCAGGCGTTAATTACCGCGGCAAGCGACTAACGGGCTTACGCCGGCGCACACGTGAGCGCGACGATGCGCTCGCCGTAATAGGACTGCGCTTGCAGAACCCACATGCCGGTAATGGGTGCGATCACGTCGTCGATAATACCGTACGCCGCATCGGTGTGATTGCCGATCGCCATTTGCTCGACAGCGCGCCAAAGCGTTGCTGCGGCATCGGAGGTGAGTGCGCTGAGTTCGTATGAACCGCCCTGCGCACACACGCGCCAGCCACAACGGCGAACGTCAGTCAGCGGCCTGAGTGCGCCTTGCGCGCAGAGGTGAACCGGAAGATTTTCAACGGATTCGAGGTGTTCGATTACTTCTGGCCAGCGAAGTGCCGCGATCATGACTGATGACAGCTTACCCAACGGCGGACGCGCGGACATAAGCAGCCGCTTTCCTACATACTAATTAGGAAGAAGCGGCTTCGTCATCAAAATCGTATCCCACACTTCGCCGCTTTGACGCGTTACGTCGCGCTCGAAGTAGTCGCGTTGCTCGAATCCTCTGTTGCGATAGAGCGCAATCGCGCGCTCGTTATGTGCGAAGACGAGCAAGCTGATCTCCGCTAGACCGCGTTCGCGCGCCCACTCTATCGTCCGGTCTAAGAGCCGCGCACCGACACCCAATCCGCGGTACTGCTCGTAGATGAGGATTCCAAGGATAACGCCATACTCGTCATGCGGATTCGTTCCGGCGTAACCGATAACGCGTCCCCCGTGCGTTGCAACAAAAGCAGCGGCGTCGTCACCATGAAGTTGTTTGCGCCATACTGCACGATGTCGTTCGGGATCGAAACCGGGCTCCGTGCCGATCCACAATTTTTCGGCGGCAACGGCGTCGAAGAGCAACAGTACCGATTCAAAATCACGCTCTTCGAGGGGCCGAACGGCTATGTCAGCTGCGCGTGAGTCGCGTTTTGTTTCCAAGGTGCTGCTATTTTAGCGACTCACGCGCATCGTTCCGCTTATGCGACGGTTGCCGCCACCGGCTGCATCATACCGAAGATGTTGCCATCCGGATCTTGCGCATACTGCAGATATCCGACATCCGGAATCATCATCTTGTCGCCGACAAGCGTTGCGCCGAGCTCTTTTACGCGCGAGGTCGATGCGTCGATATCGTCGACGTGCACCGTGTTCACAACGCGGTCGAACGGCGGCGTTTGACGCATGATGCCGCCGTTTATTCCGGGTTCGCCTTCACCGGTATCGACGAGCCAATACTCTTGAGGTCCATCCCATTTGTGAATGCGCCATCCGAAAGCGCTGGAATAAAACTGTACGGCGCGCTCCGGATTTTCAACGGGAATTTCAAAATGGACTACGCGAGATGCCATAAGAAAAGGGCCTCCTCAATTGAACGAGAGGCCCTCACTATACCCGGTGAAGTTAAAGACGAGGTGAAGGAAAGATTTAAACTGCCGCTGTCGCGGCGCCTAGGCCGAACCGCTTGTCTGCATCATCGGCGATAAAGGCGCCGATTGCGAGTGACGATGTCGCTGCCGGTGATGGTGCATTGCGCACGTGCACCACGCCTTCGGCTCCTTCGAAGACGAAGTCGTCCACCATCGAGCCGTCTGCATTCATTGCTTGCGCACGCACACCTGAGGGGCCGGGGAGCGTATCCTCAACTTGAAGCTCCGGAATGTAGCGTTGCAACGCTTTCACATATGCGCTGCGGACAACGTCGCGGTACATCTCGCCCATGCCGATCGACATGTATTTGCCGGCCAGCTTGATAAAGCCGGGATACGTGAGCGATTCGAAGAGATCGCCGAGGTTGATTGTCGAGAAGTTGTAGCCCTCGCGCGCAAACGCAAGTACGGCGTTCGGTCCAAGCCAGATGTCGCCGTTCATGCGCGGTGTGAAATGGACGCCGAGGAACGGGAACGCGGGATCCGGCACTGGATAGATGTTGCCCTTGACCAGGTAGCGCTTTTCGGGTTTCAAGATCAAGTAGTCGCCGCGGAACGGCACGATCTTCGGGTCGGGTTTGCCGCCCGTCATCTTCGCGAGCCGGTCCGACATCAAACCGCCGCATGTAATGACGTAGCGCGCTTGAACGTCGCCGCCTTCGCTCACGATGTTCGTGATGCCGTCGCGCCGTTGGAGATCGGTGACTTTATGCCCGGTCAGAATTTCGCCACCGAGTTCACGGATGTCGTCGGCGTAGTGCCGCGCGACAAGGCCGTAGTCGACGATGCCGGTAACCGGCGAGAAGATCGCTTTGATGCCGCGGGCGTGCGGTTCGCGTTCTTGGATCGCCTTAGCGTCGAGCATCTCAATGCCTTCGATGCCGTTCGCCTGTCCGCGCTCCCACAGGTTTTGCAGGCGTCCGAGTTCGCTTTCTTCAGTAGCGAGAATCAGCTTGCCGACTTGGCGGTATTCGATGCCCTTGGAATCGCAGTATCGCCACAGCGCCCGCCGGCCTTCCGTGCAGAGCTTCGCCTTCAAAGAACCCGGAGTGTAATAGATGCCCGAGTGAATGACGCCGCTGTTGTGCCCAGTCTGATGCTGGCTGACGGTCGCTTCCTTTTCGAGGACCACGAGCTTCAGATTGGGGTGACGCCGCAGCAGTTCACGGCCGGTCGCCAGGCCGACGATGCCGCCGCCGACGATCGCGATGTCGTAAGTCATAGCGCCAACGATTCTCTCACGCTCCAAGCGAGCCCGCTAGGTGGAAGGTCGTAACCCTGGGAAGGTGTCCTGTGGTTAGAATAGAGCGACCCCCATATAAGGAGAAAACCCGTTTTGAGCACGACCGCTGAACGCATCGCGCCCTTTTCGAATGAGCCCATTAAGACCTATACCGATCCCGCGGATGTCGCGGCCATGCAAGCTGCGCTTGCGTCGGTGAAGGCAACCTTCGGCAAGAAGTACCCGCTCCTCATCGACGGCGAGCGCATCGACACCGAGAAGACCATCCCCTCGATCAATCCGGCGAATCCATCGGAGATCGTTGGCGACATCGCGGCGGCGTCACTCGAACAGGCGAATCGCGCAATTGAGATCGCGCACGAACGCTTCCAGACGTGGAAAAACACGAGCGCCGAAGAGCGTGCGAACTTCTTGTTCAAAGCTGCGGAGCTCGTGCGTCAGCGCCGTTATCACTTCAACGCGGTGCTTGTATATGAAGTCGGAAAGAGCTGGGTCGAAGCGGATGCCGATACTGCCGAAGCCATTGACTTCCTTGAGTTCTACGGTCGCGAAGCTCTGCGTTACGCCGGCAAACAACCGGTAACGCCGATTCCCGGTGAAGAGAACGAACTGCGCTACATCCCGCTGGGTGTCGGCGTCGTCATCCCGCCGTGGAATTTCGCATTCGCGATCATGGCCGGCATGACGTCCGCTGCGCTCGTAACGGGCAACACGGTTGTGCTCAAGCCCTCAAGCGACTCCGCCGTTATCGCCGCGTGGTTCGTCGATCTATTGCACGAGATCGGTGTGCCCAAGGGCGTCGTAAATTTCGTACCGGGCAACGGTAGCGTCATCGGCGATGCCATCGTGGAGCACCCGCTTACGCGATTCATTTCATTTACAGGCAGCAAAGAAGTCGGTCTGCGCGTAAACGAGCGTGCGGCAAAGACCCAGCCGGGTCAGAAATGGATCAAACGCGTCGTCGCGGAGATGGGCGGTAAGGACTCAATCATCGTCGCCGCAGATGCCGAGATCGATGCTGCGGTTGACGCCGTCGCCGTCTCCTCATTCGGATTCCAAGGTCAAAAGTGTTCGGCATGTTCGCGCGCGATCGTCGACGAGAAGATCTACGACGAATTCGTCGAGAGACTCAAAGCACGCGTAGCCAAGATCACGGTCGGCGACACGACGGATAAGTCCAATTTCATGGGCCCGGTCGTAAACGAACGGGCGCTGAAGTCGATTCAACAGTACATCGAGATCGGCAAAGGCGAAGGCCGCTTGATCTTCGGCGGAAACCGGATCGGAGACAAAGGCTACTTCCTCGAGCCGACGGTTATCGCCGACGTTGCACCCGATGCACGTATCGCGCAAGAAGAGATCTTCGGACCGGTGCTCGCGGTGATCAAAGCACGCGATTACGATCATGCGCTCGAGATCGCGAACAACACCGAATTTGGCTTGACGGGCGCTGTTTACAGCACTGACGAGCAGAAGCTCGAACGCGCAAAGAACGAATTCTTCGTCGGTAATCTGTACTTAAACCGTAAGTGCACCGGAGCGCTTGTTGGCGGTCACCCGTTCGGCGGCTTCAACATGTCCGGTACGGACAGCAAAGCCGGCGGTCACGATTACTTGCTGCTGTTCTTACAAGCGAAGTCGATCTCGCGCAAAGTCGTGTAAAAGGCGCTACCAGAGGCTTCCGCCTCCGACGAGTACATAGAGAATTGGGCCGATTCCCCACACAAACGTGAGGACGGCCCAAATTACTTTCTGTGCGTCGGTCAAGTCATTGCGTCCCGCAATGTTGATAAGGGCCAAGACGAACGCAACCGGATGAAGAATCAGCGCAACGAGGATTTCGAGTAGAAGCTTCATGCAGCTTTGTACTCTGCATGCACCGCCGCGGTTTCGTCGAATACCGGGCGCCATGTCGAGACCGGAATTGCGATTGCTTCCCAAGGCGGACCGTCGGGTCCGCCTTGGTCATGCTTGGGTGTTTAGCAACGAGGTAGACATCGCGAAAACGCCGCTGTCATCGTTCGAGCCGGGAACGCTAGCAGTCGTGCGCGATGCGTTCGGAAAACCGGTCGGCACGGCGTACGTCAATCCGGGCGCACTCATCTGTGCACGCATTCTGACGAGCGACCCCAAAGCCGATATCGGCGAAGAGTGGTGGACATCACGAATACGCAGAGCCGTCGCGCAGCGCGACGCGATGTACCCGACGCCGCATTATCGTGCGGTGTATGGCGAGTCCGACGGCTGTCCCGGACTTGTCGTCGATCGCTATGGCGACGTGCTTGTCGCGCAATTCAATACCGCGGGCGTCGTGAAGATGCGCGAGGACATTCTTTCAGCGCTGCAGCGTGTGTTGAATCCGCGCGGCATTCTGATGCGCAGCGCCGGTTCCGTTCGTCAAATCGAAGGGATCGACGAGTTCGACGAACCTATCGGCGATGTGCCCGATGTCGCCGACGTGCACGAAGATAACGCCGTGTTTTCCGCTCCGCTGCGCGCCGGACAGAAGACCGGCTATTTCTTCGACCAGCGCGATAACCGCTCGCGCCTCGAACGCTATGTGAAAGGCAAGCGGGTGCTGGACATGTACTCGTATATCGGTTCGTGGGGCGTTCGCGCGGCGCGTTTTGGTGCAATTGAAGTGACGTGCGCCGACTCATCCGGTCTTGCGCTCGACTATGCACGCACGAATGCAAAGCGCAACGACGTCGAAATAGCGGCCGAGCAAGGCGACGCACTTGACGTGCTCGCGCGCTACGCACAAGATGGGCGGCGTTTCGACGTGGTGGTTATTGACCCGCCCGCCCTAATCAAACGCCGTAAAGATGCGGCTGCAGGGCAATCGCATTACGAACGCCTCAACCGGCTTGCATTAGGCGTGCTCGAACGCGGCGGAATTCTCGTGTCTTGCTCGTGTTCGCATCACCTCGAGCCGGCGATGCTGCAGCGTGCGATTCTCGGCGCGGCCAAGGACTCCGGACGCCGGGCGCAGATTCTCGAACGCCACGCACACGCACCGGATCATCCCATTCATCCGGCGATGCCGGAAACGGAATACCTAAAGGCGTTTTTCGTTCGCGCGTAAATCTACAGCGCGCAATTTAAGCCGAAGCAAATAGCCGTGAGTGGGTGTAGCTCGATGGCGTTTCGCGCTTGTCCGGCCGCGCCGTTGTATTCGTCGAAAAAACCGACGCCGCGCACCGAAACAATCGCGTCCGGGCGCATACTTCCGTGCACGCCGCCGAATCGTTTATTTATCGCGTTGCGAACGCGCTCGATGTCGGCGAGAAGCGAGCTTGTGTGCGCACATGGCGGATAGACCGCTTCGGCGATGAGGTGATGTCCGCGCGCGTCTTCGAGCACGAGATGATAATCCTTATCATGCTCTTGGTACATGAACGTCAGACGCGCGTTTAGGATTTGCCAGCTCGTCGTTTCTACCGGCGCACTCCGTATGGCGATGCCGGCAGGCCGCTTTAGCGAAACAAGATCTCCGATGCTGGTTAGTGTTGGGCTCGCGAGAATTTGCGGGGCACCGGGATCTGCGGCGATCTTGATCGGCCAACGGTAGCCGCCGCAATTTGCGAGCGAATGGGATGGCAAATGCCGCGGCCTTGCAGCCAATTCACCGCCCGGACAAAGCAGAAGAAGTGATAGCGCCGCGCCTGCAAACCCGCGCATTAGACGACGTCGAAGTGTTCGACCCGCTCGGGGAAATCGAGCAAAAAGTGCTCGTCCTCAGGATAATACCGTGCGCGCGTAACGTCGTCACCGGCAAACGCGCGAATGGATTGCAGATCGTCCCAAAACGAAAGCGTCATCACGTGTCCGATTTCGCCGTCCACGTGCGTCAACATGTACGCGCCGCGATTACCGGGCGTCGCACGATAATCTGCAAGACCTGTGCCGGCGATGTAGCTTTGGTATGCGGGAATGTCTGCTGCGCGCACGCGGCCCCGCCAGATACGAGCGATCATGTCCGCTTCCGGCAGCAAATCTCGAGTTTGTTGCCCTCGGCGTCTCCGAAGAATGCCGCGTAGTAATAGGGACCGTATTCCTCGAGGACCTGCGGCGGTTCAAATGCCGTCGCGCCTTGTTCCTGCGCGATCGAAGCAAGCCGATCCACTTCGGATCGGCTTGCAGCGTGAAACGCTAGACGCGTTTCATTTGGGGTATGATCGCGCTCTTCAACGAGCCAGATGAACGGTTCCGCGCCCGTTTCGGCAGGGCGGTGGTAGCCTACCGACTCGTCGTCAGCGTTGATTTTCGAATAGCCCATAGCCGGCAGCAGCGCATCGTAGAGCTTCCGACATCGGGCGAGATTGCTTACGCGCAGATCGACGTGATCGAACAGCATTCGGCACTCCTTAGACGGGACGATGTGGGATTAGAGAACGCGGGAGATAGGGAGCGTGATGCCGGCCGCGTTCAGGAAGGGGTCATCTGGGCGGCGGACAGGCATCCGCAGACGCAGCTCCACGTAGTCGAAGACTAAGGGAACGCAACGGTTGGGGGATTCACTCATGATTGCCTCGTGCAGCCAAAGGGCTGCATCGCCTTTAGGGCGGGTACGGTTACTCCGAAGTAACCTGCAATCATGTTACGATGGTGTATAGTAACTTGTCAACCCGTTTTGGTGGTGATATTATGTTGCTTGCAAATGGCAAGTACAGCAGCGCCAGGCCCCCTGGAAACGGTGCGGGATTTCATCAACACTATCGAGTTCAGCGGATCCGATGATAATTTCACGGCCACGCCCGATGAACTAGAGAAGTGGTGCCGTGAGAGCGCGCTCTGTCCCGGGCTCGATGACCAGGGGCTTGCCGTCTTGAGGGATTTCCGCGAAGCATTGCGCGCCGTGCTGGAATCCCATGTCGGCGAAGGAGAGGAAGCGGCCCTTTGGCAGGCTCTGGAACCGTTCGCTGCCCGCGCGTGTTTTAAACTAAGCATCGCCACGGAGGGCCGTCCCGCCTTACAGCCTCAGGGCGTTGGTGCGGACGCTGCGATAGCCGCGCTGTTCGCGATCATCTACGACGCGATCGGCGCCGGCACGTGGGCCCGCTTGAAGGCCTGCCGCAAGCACAGCTGCCGGTTTGCATTCTACGACGAATCGAAAAACGGATCGGGCGTTTGGTGCAGCATGCGAACGTGCGGCAACCGTGTGAAAGCTCAAAAGAGACGTTTGTCGCGCAAAAAACAGCCTGCAAAATAATTCGGCATTGCGCTTGACAGTGCTCGTCCAGAGCGGTATGATGCCCTTCGTGACTCCGACGCCCACCGCAAAAAGTGAGGCCGCGAGGTCCGACCTGAAGAGGTTCGGCGCCGGTGTTCGTTCCTTGAAAACTGAACAGTGCAGTAGCGCATAAGTCTGTGGGTCTCTAACTTCAGACAAGGCGCCGAAAGGCGTTTTTTGTTTGCAGTTCTGGAGATTTTTACTCAGATAGAAGAAGGCTCCGTTCCACCGGTCCTTCGGAAGTCTGAGCGTACAACTTTATGACTAAGCACCGAGCGATCGGTGCTGGATAGATTCGCAATCTATCCTTTATATAGTCAGCGATTATTTGAGAGCCAACTAAAGACGGCTCCATAAAATTTTTTATGGAGAGTTTGATCCTGGCTCAGGACTAACGCTGGCGGCGTGCCTAACACATGCAAGTCGAACGAGGTAGCAATACCTAGTGGCAGACGGGTGAGTAACACGTGGTCAACCTTCCCGATAGTGGGGGATAACTAGCCGAAAGGTTAGCTAATACCGCATACGATCTATGAGCGGCATCGCTTATAGATGAAAGGAGCAATCCGCTTTCGGACGGGACCGCGTCCCATTAGCTAGATGGTGGGGTAATGGCCTACCATGGCGACGATGGGTAGCTGGTTTGAGAGAGCGACCAGCCACACTGGGACTGAGAAACGGCCCAGACTCCTACGGGAGGCAGCAGTGAGGAATTTTCCGCAATGGGCGAAAGCCTGACGGAGCGACGCCGCGTGTGGGAAGAAGGCCTTCGGGTCGTAAACCACTGTCGAAGGGGACGATATTGACGGTACCCTTGGAGGAAGCCCCGGCTAACTACGTGCCAGCAGCCGCGGTAAGACGTAGGGGGCAAGCGTTGTTCGGAATTATTGGGCGTAAAGCGCTCGTAGGCGGGACTGGAAGTCCGTGTTGAAAGACCTCGGCTCAACTGAGGGACCGGCGCGGATACTCTAGTTCTTGAGGCAATCAGAGGGTGATGGAATTCCCGGTGTAGCGGTGAAATGCGTAGATATCGGGAGGAACACCAGTGGCGAAGGCGATCACCTGGGGTTGTTCTGACGCTGAGGAGCGAAAGCTAGGGGAGCAAACGGGATTAGATACCCCGGTAGTCCTAGCCGTAAACGATGGATACTAGGTGTATGTGGTATCGACTCCATATGTGCCGTAGTTAACACAATAAGTATCCCGCCTGGGGAGTACGGCCGCAAGGTTAAAACTCAAAGGAATTGACGGGGGCC
>CAZHGH010000033.1:0-29153 GCA_964531205.1 uncultured bacterium | reverse complement strand
CGTCCCATCAGATCGTATTTCCCGTTGATTCCAAGCGATGGTACATCGCGGCTGAACCACGAGAAAAACGCCAGATCCTGTACCTGACTGCCGTTTACCAAAAACGTGTAGTACGTCACCGGATCGCCGACCTCGAGTTGATCGCCGTTGCACGATCCGGAGAGCGGGTTAATCCACTGCGGAACGACGTTTGTGTAGAACGGATCGGCAAACCACTCCCCGATCTCGTGCGAAAGCGACTCAACGCCGTTTGGTACAACTGAAGCCCACGCGGTCGTTGCGATAGACGGCCCCAGCGCGGTGTTCATCTGCAACGCGGAGTGGTAGCCGCCGTAACAGCACGCCCCATTCGGCTCCAACAGGCTCGTACTGAGCGTCGGAAAGATCGTAAGATCCTGCGGACTGATGCCCAGCTGCTGAATGATCTGCGGTTCGATCGTGCCGGTGAACCATGCGTACTTGAGATATGCGTGCAATTGTCCGCTCGACGTCGTAGCAAAACCCTCCGCCGGTGGAACATTCACTTGCTGCGTCGGCTCGATCGTTGGTTTGCCGAGCAGCACGTGATAGTTCGTTCCCGAGGCAAACTTCCAAAACTGCGAACGCATGAATGCATCACCGTACTGCGTGTTGCCGGCGGCGTACGGACCGTTTGCAAAGAGCGGCGTATTCGGAATCGTCACCGCCGCATTCGTCGAATCGAGTTGAACCGCGTTCGTAAAGAGGAGGCGCAGCGGCACGATCGCGACCGGAATAGTCGTTGAAACAGGATCCGTCATTGGGTTTGTTCCGACCATCCGATATGTATAGGACGTCCCACCGAACGAAAATGTAGATTGGAAAAATGGAATCGTCGCGGCGTTGGTTACGTTAGGCGTGGGTGTGGGCGTCGGCATCGGTGAGGGCGTTACGCTAGGCGGCGTAACCGGCGTCGCAGTTGGCACGGGCGTCGCAGTCGGCAGGGGCGTCGCCGTTGGTGAAGCGCTTACGCCGGGCGAGGGCGACTGCGATGGTGGCGCAGTTCCCGGCGGAGCCGCGCTGGGCGCGCCCGGAGCGTTGGGCACGGAAGGCGTAGAACCGCCGCCGGAACCTCCGCCGCCGCAAGCGGCAAGAAATACCAATGCAGTCGTTAGCAAAACTGTTGCGACGGCTCCGGCGTTTCGCATGCGCACCGCCCTTCAGCGAAGATTTGCGCCTCACGCCGCCTTGGCGCATGCCGGACGATTAAACGCCTGAATGCACGTTCTGATAGATACGCTGCATTGCAGCAGCACTCGAATCCCAAGAAAACCGTGCGATCGCAGCGTCACGCTGAGCCGCCGCGTGTGCCTGCGCTGCGCGCGGATCGGCGAAGAGCTCCGCAATCGCTCGCACCCACTCGCGTTCGTCGTCGGCCGTTGCGATCGGTGCTGCGCCGTTCACGACTTCGGGAAGAGAGGATTGGTCGGAGACCACCACCGGCGCACCCGCGCACAACGCCTGAGCCGCAGCGTATCCAAAGCCTTCGTACCGTGAAGGAACCGCTACGACCGCACACGTTGCATACAACTCGAGCAGATCCGACCGTTCGACGTAGCCGCGAAAGTGCAAGCGCTCGTGCACGTCCAGCTCGCGTGCAAGCGTTTCACACTCGTCGCGATACGGCGTCGAAGGACCGACGGAGACGACGTGCGCATCCGGCAGCTCCCGCAACGCACGAATCAACACTTCCAAATTCTTGCGCCGTTCGACCGTTCCGGGAACGAGAATCAACTGCTCGCGCGTTGGCTGCCGCTCCAGCGTACAAAAATCGCCGGCGACGCCGGGATACACGACGTGAACGCGCTCCGGCGGAAAATCGAGCACCTCCAGCAGCTCTTGACGCGAAAACGCCGAGTCGACTGCAATCGCGGCTGCGTGCTTGTACCGTTGGAGCGCAAACGCTCCGAAATAGTAACGCGCGTACGGACGCGTGTGGCGTTGCACTTTCAACCACGCAACGTCGTGCACCGTCACGACTGCCGGCATCGAAATGCGCAGCGGCATCGTGCCCGACGCGCAATGCAACACATCGGCGCCACTCGCCCTGGCACGCTGCGGAAGTACGACCTGATCCCATGCGACGCGCCTATCGAAACGCCACGGATCGAGCTTCGGCTCCTGTAACTCGATGACGTCGACCCCGCGAGCGCGCAGCGCGGGGGCAAGGCCGCGCACGTATTCGCCGATCCCTGTGGCGGTGCCCAGGGAAAGCTGCATGTCGAGCGCGACGATCATCGGTGTAAGAGATTTTCCAACGTATATAGTGCGTGCGAATGCGGATCGTATTTGCGGCTGCGCGCGGCGTACATCTCTGCAAGTCCGCGATTCCCGAGCCGCAAAGCGGTCATACCCGCACCCGCGTACGCATCTGCGCTGCCCGGATCCGCGGCAATCGCCCGCTGAAAGTACGTTTGCGCCGCGGCGTTGTCGCGTAAATCGTACGATTGAAATCCGGCAGAGATAAGGTATTTCGAGGAAAGCGGTGAGAGTTCTACGGCACGCGTGTAGTCGGTCATCGCGAGTCTCGGACGCCCGAGATTTGCGGCCAACACGCCAAGACGCCAATCCGCTTCTGCAAGTGCATCCGGATGTGTCGCGCTCCGCTCCAGATGCTTCCTGAGGAGATCTTCAACCCGATATGCAGCAGCGGGATCGTGTTTTGCAAGCGAATCCACTTCTTCGCCGATTGCAAACACGTCGTCGGCTGCTATGAAGTATCGCTGGGCCTGCGCGTGATCCCCGCGAGTGCGCGCGATGCGTCCCAGCAAATCGTCGCGCCTGAGCGAGGGCGGCATCGCACGCGCGTATAGCTCGGCATCCGCGAGATCGCCGCGTTGTAACGCTGCTTGTGCAAGCATATCCTGTGCGTATGCCGCCGGCGCAACCGCAACGATAGTGCGGTACATCCGCTCTCCGAGTTGCGCCGGTAAATGTGCAGGCAGCGACTGAGGCGTTCCAGCGCGGGAATACACCGCATCCGAAGCGATCTGCACGAATGCAAGCACGCATACGAGGAAGAGGAGCGTTGCAAGAAGGATCGCGTAGACGCCGGTTTGGCGCCGGCGTTCGATCAGAATTTCACCGTGAAATTCAGGTCGGTACGCGTCTGCGTCAGGTTGAAGTTCGGCGTCAGGCTATCTTGATAGCGGTACAAGCGCGTCGACAGCGTGATCGCGCTCGAATTCGGCAGCTGATACGTCACGTTGCCCAGATATGTGTCCTTACGCGCGTCCACTCCTTGAATCAATCCCTGCGCGACCGGCGAGTCGTAGTCGCCTTGATAATGCGACGTATCGTACTGCAAGCCAAGCGTCACGCGTTGCGTCAGCGGAACAGCGAGCCGAGCGTTCAGGTTGTGCTTCACGAGATCGGATACGCCCGGGTAATAGAGCATCGCATTGCCCGGTGCGGTTGAACTCAAACGCGAGGCGTCGAACGCTTCTTCCGGATCGAGCGGAACGTACGGGAAAACCGCGGCATCGCTGCTGGAGAGATGCACCACGCCACCGGAAAGCTCCAGATTCAAATTGCGGTCGCCGGTGCGCACGTTGAAATTCGTGCCGGCAACGAATGACGACGCCGACGATTCGTGCAGGTACCGGCACGGGGACGCTTCGTCGGTCGTGCCGCAGAGCTGCACCGCCCGGAATGCGTCCGTATTCGAAGTCTGTGTCTGCGAACCGCTGACTACGCCCGAGAATCGCACGCCGCCGACGCGTACCGGAATGTCGACGTTTGCGCTGAGCGCCTGCAACGCCGGAGTATACGAGCTATACGTTCCGAAGCGCACCTTCGGAACCGTTACGATGTCGGGCTTCGTCACTTCGGGCGCCACGCTATCGGGCACATCGACGTGCGCAGGTGCGGCAATCGGCGCTTCGGCTTTCGGAGCGGGAAGCGCGTAAGCGACTGCAGGAGGCGCGGTGAACGTCTGCATCGGCGCGATGCCGGCGACATTTACAACTCCTGCAACGCTCGTGGGGATCGGTGTAACAGGCAGCAGTTGCGCAACGTCGCGCGATGCAAGATCGCTAGGCGATCCAACATTGAAGACTGCGCCGACGACCGGCGACATATCGTGCGGTGGTGCGAGCAGCGTGCCGAGCAGCGATTCAGATTGTGGATCGAAAAGCCGGGTTACGTCGAGACGCGCAGGTGAACCGGTCGCGGCGATCGCATGCACGCAGCAATACAGTGCTACAAGCACTGCAACTGCGGCACCGCGAGCGAACCGGTTCATACCTCCTCCATACCCCGAGCAAGGGCAATTTCTACTATCGGCATCTTGCCGGAAGGGTTTCATACCCCCTCGGCCGCTTAGTCCCCCCGTCCGATATACCGCCTGGCTATGAGCAAAGCGGCGTAGTCGTCGATGGGTCTAGGGGGCAACTGGAGCCCTAGCGGGACAAAGCGACGCCAACCCTTGGGCGGGTTCTCCTCAAAGTATAACGCCCGCGCGCGATATGTTGTGTCGGTCTCGTCGATGATATGGATCGGAACCCCTAAAGAAGCCAGCCGCTCCCGCAGGACGCGAACGTTCGTGCCGCCCCCCAGAGCCACCGCGCGGATGGGATGCACTTCCACTAGCGGCTGCAGCCGGGCGAGAAGCGTCTCTATCGGCTCGATGCCTAGAACCAGCGCGGGTGACTCCGCGTCCGGGGCGATGGCGAAGCCGACCTTGCGCGTCCCCGGATCGATGCCGAGGACGGCTCCATTCACTGGGACGGCGCCTTTTGAAGCGTGACGACGACCGGAACGCTGAACGTGTGCGGGTAGATGTCGGTCGAGGCGAAGGCGGTCATGATATAGGTGCCCTTTCCGCTCACGAGCATTCGGCGCATCTCAGTCAGATCGGGCAACGACCGCTGCGGTATCACGTTGGCCGCAAACTGGAGCGGCATGCCGAACCGGATCATCTCGCGAGGCACCCATTGCGTGAGGAGCTGCGCGAGCGCGAGGTCCGCGCTTGAATTCTTTCCGGACGGAATCAATATCGAGGCGATCGCGTGGCCTCCGGGAACCAGCAGACGATCGGGTACGGCCGTGATTCCGAAGTGGATTTGATCGCCCGGAAACAGATTTTGGTCGGCGGACGCAATCAGCAGCACGTCGCCTTGCGTCGACCATGCTTCCATCTGCGGGCTATTTGCGATTGAGTCGACCATCCTCGAAAGATTCGAAGGCGGCACGAACTTCTTGAGATTGAACGGCGGTCGCGCGTACTGGCGGTTTACGTACGCGACCGTTTGCTCGTAGTAATTTTGCACAAGGTCCCGCCGCAAGCCGGCCGGCGAGTTCATCGGAATGCGCCCAACCTGCGTGCTCATCAATTGATCGACGTTCACCACAACGTGCGAGCTCGTAACCTTCTCTTGGAGCTCGCGCGCTTGCGCCTGCGCCTGCTGAATCTCGGCGTTGATCTCCCCTAAGCGGAAGAACGCCGTTTGAACCTGGTTCGATGCGAAGATGGCAACCAGCGTGAGCAGCAGTGCGATCAGCATGCCGGTGCCGACGGCGATGATCGTCGACGTGTACCGCGGACGAATGTTGAAGATCGTCAAACGTTTTCTGCCGACCTGGTGTCCGACGCGGTCGCCGATGTACGCGATGACGCCTGCCACCACAACGATGAGCAGTACGCTGCCGATGCCGCGCAGTAGGCTAATCCAATGCATTAGACCATCGCCGCCCGGTAGAGCCGCCTCGCGCCGATGATCGTGAAGATAACGTTCGGCATCCATGCGGCGAGCGCGGCAAGCGGCAAATACGCTTCACCGACATACGAGAAAAACGTCTGCACGATGTAATAGATGAAGACGATCAGCACCGCGAGTCCAAAGCCCACGCTCATATTGGGGCCGCCGCGATTCGAGCGGAGGCCGAATGGAACAGCGAGCAGCGTGAAGACGAAGCATGCAAACGGCATCGCCAGTTTTTCCTGGAAGGCCATCGTGTACTTCTTCAGTTCGTTCGCGCTCAGCTGACCCGAGCGAATGATCTGCGCGATTTGCGATCGGCTCATGTCCTCCGGGTTGTTGTTCGCGGCTCGCTTGGTGATATCGGTTGGCTTCTCGCCAATCGCAACCTGCAGCGCCGGAGTAAAGCTCGTCGTTACGTTTTGCGTGCCGGGCTGGAATTGATAAATGCGCGCGCCTTGCAAAAGCCATTGCGCGGCTTGAAAGACGGCGCGGTCGGCGAAAACGATACGCGTGGGCTGGCCGCCGCGGTCGTATTGAATGAGGGTTACGTCCAGCAGCGCTTGACAATTTTGTTCGCACGCTTTTGCAAAGGTCGTTTGGCTGCCGCCGCCCGGAAGCGGCGCCGATACGTTGAGATCGCTTGCAAACGCGCTCGTCCGGTTGATCACCGTGTTTTCGATGATCGTAAACTGCGTCTGCGCGAACGGTACGACGTACTCTTGCAGCAGCATCGTCACGAATGAAAGCAGTAAGCCGACGAGTAGAACCGGTGCAGCGATGCGCACCAACGTAACGCCGCCCGCCTTCATGGCGGTGATCTCGCTCTCGCCGCTGAGGCGTTGAAACGCGAGGAGCGTTCCAAGCAGCAGCGCCATCGGAATCGTCAGCACGACCATGCCGGGCAGCTGCCACACAAAAGCTTCAATCGCAGCCCAGAGCGGGGCGTGCGTCTCTGAGACCAGCCGTCCGATGTTGATGATCGACGTCGCAGCGAAAATCAGCGTGAACGCGGAAAGCCCGAAGAGGAAGGGACCGACCAGCTCCGAGAGCATGTACCGGTCCAAAATCGTAATACGGGGAAACGTCAAAGACGGAAGCCTTCGCCCAAATAAAATTTTCGCGCGATCGGACTCTCCAGTACGTCGTGCGCAGTACCGGAGACTTCAATTTTCCCGTTGTTCAAAATGTACGCGCGATCGACGATTGCAAGCGTTTCACGCACTTGGTGATCCGTAATCAGTACGCCCAACCCGCGGTCCCGAAGTTGACGGATCATCGCCTGAATGTCCGCGACCGCGATCGGGTCGATACCGGTAAAGGGTTCGTCGAGAAGTAAAAAAGCCGGTTCCGTTGCAATTGCGCGCGCAATTTCCACGCGGCGCCGCTCGCCACCCGAGAGGCTGTCACCGCGGGCATCGATGAACTTGAGTAAGCCGAACTCCTCTAACAACGGCGGCAGCCGTTTTTCTTGCTCGTCGCGCGGAATGCCGTGCATCTCCCAAATCAAGCGAATGTTGTCGCCGACGGAGAGCTTGCGGAAGATTGAATTCTCCTGCGCGAGATAACCGATGCCGCTTCGCGAGCGCATGTACATCGGTTCACCGGTTAAATCGATCTCGCCGTTGTTCGTTTCGAGATACACCGTTCCGCCGTCGGGTTTTACGAGGCCGACGACCATATAAAACGTCGTCGTTTTCCCTGCACCGTTGGGCCCGAGCAGCCCCACGATTTCGCCGGTGCGCACCTCCGCGCTCACGCCGTTCACGACAGCGCGCTCGCCGTATTGTTTGAGGAGCCCCCGAAGCTTGATCTCGTGTGGAACGCGCATTAGTGGATCACCATGTTCGTGAGCTTCACGTCCGAGGTAAATTCGTTGCCTGTCAGTACTTGCTTTTGACCACCTTGCATGCCGGTAATGCGCACGTTGCCGACACCATGCAGCATGCCGGTATTCTGATCGTACGTGAGGCGATCGCAAATCATGTTTAATCCCGTACTTGTTTTCGCGTGCACGCCGCCCGTCAGCGTGACCAGTTTGTTTTTATCGTCAACGGCAGCCGCCGGCGCGCGAGCGCTCAGCTTTGTACCGTCCTTGTCATAGAACGTTACAGTCGCTTGCTGAAAGTTCGCCTGGGCGATGCTCTGGGCAGAACGGCTGGTGTACGACTTCGCAACGAGCTGATAGACCTTACGATTGCCTTTCTGCGCCCCGATGCTTACAGGCTGCGAGTGCGTTCCGTGTCCGGTGATCTGCAATGGCGGCACCCCGGACGCCGTGGGACTTGCAGCCGGCCTTGAATGTACGTTCTGCGGTTGCGGATTGCAGGCCGCAAGTAGGAGTAGCGCCACGACCAGCATCCCTGCGGGCAGCTTCATCAAGCCTCTCCTAGTCCGTCGGTCGCGGCTACCAGGGCAAGCGCCATCGACGGAAGCCATAATCCGAAAATCAGCACACTCACGGTATCGATAAGGCCTTGCACCCACGTTCCCACAAGTCCCGCTGCTATAGCGACGGCCAATGCGGCGTGATCCGGACGCGCCACGCGAAAGCGCTCGCGAAACGCGACGCTGAAGCGCCACCATGCAGCAAGCGCTGCAAGCAGCCCGAGCAGTCCCGTTTCCGCAAAAATCGTCAGCAGAAAGCTGTGCGCATGAAATGCTTGCGCGTCACCATCGGGCAGGCGCACGAGCGGATAGATGCGCGCGAAATCGAACGGGCCGACGCCGGTGAGCGGGAAGCGGCGCGCGATTTCAATGCCTGCCTGCCAGATCGAAAGCCGCGTGTAATTTTCTGCCGGGTTGTGATGCACGTTGAACGCGAGAAGCACTGCCGCGAGACCCGCGAGCAGAAACAGCGGCGCGTAGCGGCGGCGAACGCGGCCGCTGAGAATCGCGTAACACGCGATTGCGGCCGCGAGTCCCATCCAACCCGCGCGCGAGAACGTCAGCAAGAATGCCGCCGCACCGGCGATCAGCCCGCACCATGCCAGCACGCGAAGTCCACGCTCGCGCGTAACGCGCGCGACGGCATATGAAACGGGTAGAAAAATGATGAGATAGCCGGCGAGCTCGCCCGGCAAAATGAACGTTCCGATCGCGCGGCCGTGTCCGATTGCGTATTGATTTGCGGGAACGCGCGCGATAAGCATAATGAGCGCTGCAAGCGATGCGAGCGTACCGCTGAGCAAATAGCTCCAATAGATCGCACGCGCGACGCCCGGTTCGCGATAATACCGCATCAGCGTCAGATGCCAGATCACGCCGAGTCCGAAGATGCCGTTGAAAACAAGGCTTGCCGACGGATCGAAGCCGAGCAATCCCGCTACGACGATCGCCGCGAACCATACTAATAACGGGATCATCGTCGGCGGCCGGTCCCACGGGCGCTGCAACAGCATCCCCGTCGCGTAGATCGCAATGAGCGTCATCACGATCAGCAGCGCGATAGCAAACCACGCCGGTACGAGCGAAACCCCCGGAATCGTTACCGCAGTAAGTGTGATGAACGCTGGAAAGAGCGGCACGACGAAAAACGTGATCGCGAAGACTGCCGGCAGTAGCTTTTTCACGGCGCGGCACTCGCGAAAGTTTGTATTGCGTTTGCGATCAGTGCGGCGCCGCCGGGAGGTCCCATGCGTTCGCGTCCGGCGTTTCCCATGTGTTTGCGCCGCGCGTCATCGTTTAGCAGTGCGCGTACTTGGCTTGCAGCCTGTTGCACATTTCCATCTACAATCAGTAACGCGTCGCCGAGCAATCCCGATTGGCGCGTACGGTACCACGTACGTTTGCCGCTGCGCGAAGGCTCGTACGCAACGACGGGGATTCCCGCGGATGCAGCGGCCTCGTTCGCGGTCCCCGCTTGACCGAGTACGATCGCCGCGCGCTCCAACATCGCGCCGAGAGGACCGCGCCACGCCCGGGCAATTTCACGCTCGCCTTCAAGCAGTGAAAATGGCTGCTGCGCGTCTGCGCGCTTTACCACTCGCCATCCCGCTGCAGCCAGCTCGTTTGCCATTCGCTGCGCATCGAGACCCGGCGCGATCGAGAACACGCCGCCGATTCCAAGATCCTCCTTTGCGAGTTCGCGAAGGATGCTGCACAATGCCACTGCGTCGCCGTACGCCGCTTCACGGCTGCCCGGAAAGATCGCGATGAGCGGCTCGAACGGCGTGCCGATACTCTCGCCACCGGCATTCGCGTATAAATCGACGATGACGTTTGCCCCATACGCATCGATGCCGTGACGGCGAAGAAAGTCTGCTGTTGCAACGTCGCGCACGAATACGCGCCGCGCGCGCTGAATTAAGCGCCGTTCCACCGGCCCGTATTTCGCGTGATGAATACTTTTCGCCGTTCCCACGAATACGGTCGATTTTGCGCGCGCCTGCAGCGCCATGACGAGCGCGAAGACGTCCCCAACCGCAACTGCAACGTCATACCGGCCGCGCAGACTTCGTAAAAAATGCAGCTGCGCGATCGTATGGCCTATCAGCCCGGCACCAACGTCTCGTACGATGTTGCGCACATTCCCCATCGCGATAAGCCCGCCGCTCGGCATCGCGCGACGCGGCCCGATCTCGCGCAATCCTTCGGCGGCATACTCTGCGCCGACGAGCGCGAGATGATCGCTTTGCGTGCCGGAAAGGTCGCGTGCAATGCGCGACGCGATTGCCACTTCGCCGTGGCCGTTCGTAACGAACAGAACGCGGCTCATGCGGACAGCAGCGGCACCAGCTCGAAGGATTGCAGCGACCAACGTTCCGCGACGCGCGCGAGCCGCGAGCGCGAAACAAAACGCCCGTACGGGCCTGCATGCACGATGGGAACGCCATTCACGCGCTCCGGTTGCTGCAATGTGTCGTGGCTGTGACCCCCGAGAATCAAATCGATGCGCGGTAGCGCGGCGGCAAGTTTGCGATCGAGCGAAAGACCGAGATGGGAAAGCACGATGAGCGGCTCGCCGTCGGGAACATTCGCCGACAGCTCGCGAATTGTTTGGATCGGATCCAAAAATCTCCAGCCGAAGATGCGTTCCCACGCGCTTCCCACGGGATACTGCATGATGAGCAGTCCCAGCAAATGCACGCGCGTTCCGTCATACGCCAATTGCATCGACCGCTGAAACGGCAGCGGGCGGTTTTTCGTATCGACGAGGTTGCTGCACACGACCGGATGCTGCATCCGCGCGAGACGCGCTTTGACGCAGCCGTACAGGTAATGAAATTCGCGATTGCCCATGGCCTGCACGTCATAGCCGGCCGCGTCGATTTCGCCGACGATCCGTTCGTGCCGGTGATAGACGGTTTGGCTTCCGCGCAGTGAGTCGCCGCAGTCGAACAAAAGGCCCGGCTCCACCGCGCGCAGTTCACGCAACCGCGGAACGAAGCCCACGCGATCGTGCAGATCCGACGTATGATAAATCAGCACGTCACGCTTCTCCCTTGGCAAGCTGTACCGCAAACGCGCCAATCTTCTCGAGCGCGTCCGGCGGTCCCAACGCTTCGCGCAGTTTTGGGAATTCGTCGTACTGGCGTTGCGGATCGTTCAGCACACCGTCCATCGCTGCGGCGAGGTTCTGGGGCGTCGCCTGTTCTTGTAAGAATTCGGGGACGACCTCGCGCTCGAGCACGAGGTTTGGAAGGGTGATGTAGCGGCCGGAATAGACCTTTCGTGCGTGTTTGACCAGCGTCGGATTGATGATGTAAAGTGCAACGCTCGGAACACCCGTCAACGCGCATTCCAAGACAGCGGTTCCCGAAGCTACCCATGCTGCGTCCGCGTTTGCGATCGCCTCGTGCGTTCCGCGCGCAAACGTAACGCCGTTTAAGCCCGCGTCGCGCACCGCATCGCGGAGAATTCGTTCCGCGACATCATCTGCAGCGCCGATGACGGCATGTACGTTGGGACGGCGCCGTTTCAACTCTTTGTATGCCGCCAATAACGCCGGTACGTGGTAGCGGAGTTCGCCTTTGCGGCTTCCGGGCAGAATGGCGACCGTGCCGTTATCGGCAGAGGCAGCTGGACGCGGCGAACGCAGCACATATCGCGATGCAAGCGGATGTCCGAAATAGGCAATCGGCAAATCTAACGATCGATAGAAGTCACGTTGATGTGCGAATGCCGTGAGCGGCATCGCAGCCGACGCGACTGCACGCGCTACGCTCTCACGATCGAGCCACGTTGCCGGCGGGAAGACGTCGAGAATCGCTTTTTTATAACCGATCGCACGCAAACGCTTTGCGAGCCGGACGTTAAATGCGCCAAAATCGACGAGCACGACGAGATCCGGTTTGGTGCGCACGATGTGTCCGGCGGTTACGAGCATCGTCAGCAAGAGCTTCGGAATGCGCGGAATTGCGGCAAGCGGACCCATGCTGGCCCAGCCCGTATGATCGCGCCACATCGTAAAGCCCATTTCGCGCATGCGCGCTGCGCCGATGCCCTCGAATTGCGCTTGCGGATCGATCTTCCGGATCGCTTCGGCGATCGCTACTGCGGCTAACTCGCCTGAGGCTTCACCGGAGGAGAAAAAGTAACGCAATGCACTACGATGCGAGCGCTACGCGCTCGCCCTTCGACCGCGTTCCGCTCCGGCGGAACGCTAGGCTCAGGGTCGTTCGATACCTCACGATGACGATGCTACTTCAGCAGGATGCCGCGTTGCGATTCGCCCTCGAGGAATTCGAGGATGTGACGGCCCGATTCGGTCGTTACCTCGGACTTCATCTGGTCGATCGCTTCGGAAAGCTTCAGCTTCGAACCGTTCAAGAGTTTGTAGAACTTTTTGATCTCCGCGCGCTCTTCTTCGGTAAAATTCGCACGGCGCAGTCCGACGCTGTTCAAACCGTACGGCGTTGCCGGATTGCCCTCTACAAGAAAGAACGGCGGGACGTCACGCGTGACTTTGGAGTCGCCGCCGACGAACGCATACCGCCCGACACGCGTAAATTGATGGAGGCCCGCCATGCCGCCGATGAGCGCGTTATCCTCGATGACGCAATGCCCTGCGAGCTGCGCAAGATTGCTCATCGTGATGCCGTTGCCCAAAATGCAATTATGCGCAACGTGCGTGTACGCGAGCAATAAACAGTCGTCGCCTACCGCGGTAACTTGATCTTCCCCGGTCGCACGCTGAATCGAGACGTACTCGCGAATGATCGTGCGGCTTCCGATGCGCGTGTACGCGCGTTCGCCTTGGTATTTCTTGTCTTGCGATGCGGCCCCGATCGTCGCAAACGGATAGATTTGGCAATCCTCGCCGATGCTGGTCCAACCGTTGACCACGACGTGTGCTTGCAGCACCGTACCGCGCCCGACGGAGACGTTTTCACCGACGATGCAATAGGGTCCGATCTCCACGCCGCGATCCAATTTCGCATTGGGATGAACAATAGCTGTGGGATGAATCACGCGTGTAAAACCGTAGCGTCATACCCGAATAAACGCGGGTCCGAAGCGATAGAGAACATCAGCTCCGCCGAGACAACAAATTGATCGTCGACGCGGCCTTCCGCATGCACCCACCCGATGTTGCGCTTATGTTTAACGAGCGTCACGTCCATGAGAAAGCGATCGCCCGGCACAACCGGCCGGCGGAATTTCGCGCCGTCGATTCCGGCAAGGTACGGCGTCTTGCGCGAAAACTCGCCGGGCTCTAGAACGACGCATCCCCCGAGCTGCGCCAGCGCTTCGATCATGTACACGCCCGGAAGCAGCGGATTACCGGGAAAGTGTCCGGTAAACACAGGTTCGTTGTTCGTGATGTTCTTATAGCCAATCGCGCGCACGCCGGGCTCCAGCGACGTGATGCGATCGACGAGCAGAAGCGGATAACGGTGCGGCAAGATCTCCATGATCTGCCGGATATCGAGTTCGGCCACCTTACTGAACTTTCGCTGAAGGAAGAGTCGTATTCATCTGGCGCCGCAGTTCGTTCGTCGCGATGCAATGCAGTTTATGCCCGCTTTTTATCGCGACGATCTCGCATTGCGGATAAGCGCCGAGCAGCGCGAAGTCGCCGAGCAGATCGAGGACTTTGTGGCGCACCGGCTCGTTCTCCCAACGCATCTCTTGCATCGGCCCGTCCGGCGCAAACACCAGCGCGTTCTCGAGCGTGCCGCCTTTCGCAAGGCCGCGCTCGAGCAGCGCTTCGACTTCGTGTAAATATCCGAAGGTTCGAGCAGCGGCGATCTCTTCGGAGAAAATTTCCGGTGTGATCTCACGATCGAAGTATTGCGTGCCGATCGGCGGCGCAAAATCCGCCAGGAAGCGCACGCGGAACTGTTTCGCGGGAAGTACGATCACCGCCCGATCGCCGTCACGCACGAATGCAGGCGCGAGCGGAACGAAGCGCGCACGGACTTCACTTTGACGCACGATACCGGCGCGCTCGATAGCGTCAACGAAGAGCTTCGCGCTGCCGTCGGCAACGGGAATCTCGGGCCCCTCGACGTGAATTGCCGCGTTCGCAATTCCCATTCCGAAGATCGCTGCGAGCAGATGCTCGACCGTGGAAATCGTGACGCCGTTTTTCCCGACAACCGTTGCGCGCGCGGTTTCCACGACATGTTCCGCAACGGCGGGAATTTCGGTTCCGCGGCAAAGAAAGCGCAGCCCCGAGTCCGCAGGCGCGGGCACGACTTCGACGCGGCACGGAACGCCGGTGTGCAATCCGACACCTTCAAAGGCAAACGGCTCACGCAGCGTGGTTTGGTAATTCATCGCCCGTACGAAACGGACGCCCGGCTAATCGCGGAGTTTCTTTTCGAGGGCGTCGACACGGGCAACCAGCTTAGGCAGGTTGCGAACCATGACCTCTCTGCGCAGGTCATCCTGGTGCGGTCGCGCCGGAGTGCCGCTCACGAACGCGTCATCGGGAATGTCGCCCCAGACTTTCGCCGCGGCCGCAACCTTCACGCGCGAGCCGATGGTGATGTGACCTTTGAATCCGGCTTGTCCGCCGACCAGCGTATAGTCGCCGATATTTGTACTGCCCGCCAAGCCCGAAAGCGCGGCAATTCCGGTATGCCGCCCAATGCGGCAATTGTGACCGATCTGGCAGAGGTTGTCGATCTTCGTTCCGTCGCCGATCTGCGTGCTTCCGGTTTGCGCGCGATCGATGCACGTATTCGCTCCGATCTCGACGTCGTTGCCAAGCACGACGTTCCCGACCTGCGGAATGCGTTCGAAACGCCCGTCGAGGAACACGTATCCGAAACCATCACTGCCTATAACGCTGCCGGGATGCAGGATCGCGCGTTCCCCGACGATGCATCCGTCCATCACTTTCGCGTACGGATAGAGCAGCGTATCGGCGCCGATCTGCGCGTCTTCGCCGACGTAGGCGTTGGCCTCGAGGGTCGAATTGTCACCGATGCGTGCGTTTGCACAAACCACGACGTTTGGACCGAGGTAGACATGCGATCCAATCTGGGCCGATCCATCGACGCTCGCACTGGGGTCACGGAACGGGCCGCGCTTGCGCGGACGATCGAATGCGCGCAGCAGTTGCATCAATGCAACGCGCGCGCTCGGCACGACGATCAACGGCTTCGCCTTGTCACCCTGAGCAGCGTCGAAGGGCGCCAGCGCTTCATCGACCAGAATCGCACCGGCGTGCGATTCGAGGGCTTCTTGCATATACGCGGGCGTCGTCGCGAACGTCAGCGCGTCGGGACCGGCTTCGTCGATCGCAGAGATGCGCGCGACCGATACGCCGCTCTCGCCGACGACTTTGCCCCCGACGCGTTCAGCCAGCTCACGCAGCGTGCCGAGCATTGCGCCTTACGGTGAAGCTGAGGGCGATGCCGTCTCGGTGATGCCCATCGCCTTCTCCACGTCGGGCGTGATGTCGGTGCCGCCGTACGTCACGAACTCTTTAGTCACAACGAGCTTGAGATTCTTCTGCTGCGCGACTTTCGTTGCCGCATCGCGAATCTGTCCGACGAGCTGCTGCGAGAGTTTCGAGTACTTGGATTGCAGCGCTGCAACTTGCTGTGCCTTCTGCTGCTGCGAACCTCTCCCGCGTTCGATGCCTTGCTCGTCCGCAAGCAGTTGGTTTTGCACGGTCTGATATTGCGGCCAGTTCGCGGCCAAACGCTGTACGTCGATTAAGCCGATCGGCGCACTCTGCCCGGCGCATCCCGCAAGGGTGGCGGCCGCAATTGCGGCGATGAAGATGTTGCTTTTTTTCACTGGTGTAAGCTCTCGATGTCCTTTTCAACGTCGCTGGTAAGATCGATGCCGCCTGCGGCGCCTTCGATGTTCATGAATACGACCCGCAATCCGCGCTTTGCCGCTACGCTGCCGGCATCACGCTTGATCTGGTCGACCATTTTGTTATAGAGATCGTCGCGCTGCCGTTGCAGCTGCGCGAGCTGTTTGTTCGAGGCCAAGCCGGCCGCGCCGTCCGCGCTTTGCAGCGCTTGGTACTGCGCGTCCAAATCCGCTTTGGTCGCTTGATACTCCTGAATCGTTTTTTGCGCGTCCGCCTGGAACTGCGCCTTATACTGCTTGTCTATCTGTGCGAGCTTGTCGCGTGTCGCTGCCGGAAGATTCGGCGGAATGCCCTGCGGCTGCAAGCCTTTCAGTTGCGAAGAAACTTGCTGCGAGACTTCATTGCGGCGCGATGCGAGTTTTGCGCGCGTGGCATCGTGAATTTTCGCAGCTTGTGCGGCGATCTGCGTGGAGGTTTGCTGCTGAAGCTGCTTTTGATAGGCTTGCAGCGTCTTTTGATCCTCCGCGCGCTGCCGTGCGACGACGGCGGCCTCGTTCGCATCGATCCCTGCGAGCTGATCGCGATACTGTTTGCGCAGAGTGTCCGAAAGCGCCAAGCTGTTCAGCTTCATACGCAAATCGAGACGCTTCGAAGCGTCCTGTTGGGAGAGTTCGAGACTCAGCTGCGACTCTTTCTCCTGAAGCTCGGTCGCCTTTTGGCGGTACGCACGATCCGCACGCGCGCTGAGCTGCTGACTCACTTGGCGCACCGCGGCGTTGTCTTGCGCTATCACGCTTTGCTGGTACGCTTGAAAGTCTGAATTCGCTTGCGCAGTTACCTGCTGAGCTTGCGCGGCCGAGACGTTTTGCATCTGCTGGACCGGCTGACTCCCGTTCGTGCCCGCGCCGGCCGCGCCGAGCGCGGCGCGAATCGCCGCCTGTTCGCGAGACTGATAATCTTGCTGCTTGCGCCGCAAGATCGAGTTCGCCCGATCCTGCGCTTGCTGAAGTTCCCGGTTCAGCTCTTGGGTCTGCGCGGCGATTTGCGTGCTCGTACGCGGCACCGCGCCCGGTCCAAGCGACTTCAAACCCAGGGCGTCGATAGCGTCCTGAATTTGCGAGAGCTGCGGATAGAGCGGGTGCTTTTTGAGCACGTCGGTCACGCGGACATATCCGATGCCGCGAACCGTCGGATCGCTTGCACTAGGCTCGCGCGCGCAGCCGGCCATAGCGATAGCCGCCGCAAGCGCGAACGCGAGGGCTTTACTTGAGCGCATTTTGGACATCCGGCGTGATGTCCGTACCCCCGTAGATAACGTCGGAGCGATCGACCACCAAGATCAGTTTCTTCTGCGCTGCGACTTTCGAGATGGCGTCGCGCGTCTGCGAAACCAGCGGATCGAGCATTTTGTGCTGCTGATCCGTCAGCGCTTTCTGATAGCTTTGGAAGATCTGCTGCTGCTGTTGCTGATTGTTTTTCGCACCCTGCATCTGCTTGAGGGCGTTCGAGCGTTGATCGTTCGCGTATTTCGCGTAATCTTCGTTCGCTTTTTTAATCTTCGGCACTTGGTCGAGCTGGCTTTGATCGACGTAGCCGATGTCCGCCGGCGGCGGCGTCGCCGAGGGAGGAACGACCGCGCCCGGTCCGCTCACGAGATCGATCACGTTTTTCGTGATGTCCTGTCCACCGTACACGACGATGCGCTTATCGACTACAACGCCCAGCTTTTGCGTCGCGCTCACTTGCGCGATCGCCGCTTGCGCGCGAGAGAATAGCGGCCCGAGCACCTCGCGCTGCCGGTTGAGGAACTTCTGCTGAAATTCACCGGCGATGCGCTGCTGATCCGCGGGATTCTTCGCGCGTTTCATCTGCGCCGCGAACTGCGCGTCGAGCTGCGATTTATATTGCGCAACTTGCTGATTCGCTTGCTGGAATTGCGGCAGCGAACCGATCGCGGCTTGATCGATGAATCCGACGTCCGTGAGGTCGGCAGCAATGGCGGCGGGCGACGCTACGAAAGCGAGCGTCGCGGCTGCCGCCAGAAGTCGATAGATTTTCCGAATGTTCATGGGTCCTTCTAGAAGCTTTGGCCGATGCCGAAGCTGGTGTGTGTGCCGTTCGAGCCCTTGGCAAAATCGATTCGAATCGTATGCAAGCCGAGCTGCGGCACGTCGAATCGCAGACCGATGCCGTAGTCGCCGCGCCAGGCCCAATTGCCGGGGAAGCCGATGATGCGGTTCGTGTACGGATCGAGCAGCGGTACTGCACCGCGCACGCGGAAGCCACCCTCGTCGCCAAACACGGCAAGTCCGAACTTGCGATCCGCGGTGAGCGGATAACGCAGTTCGATCTGACCGAGCAGTGTATCGGTGCCGTAGAACACACTATCGTATCCGCGCAACTGCTGATCGGAGAATGTGAACAGCTGGCTGGGCGGAATCGCGCCGGTCGACGTTCTGAACTGTCCGTGCAATCCGAGCGTCGACGCTTTCAACACCGGAAAGAACTTCGCGGTGTCGAGCGTTTCTTGCGTGAAACGGAAGTTCGATCCGAAGGCGGGTGCAGAGAACAGCGCTTGAATCGAGGCCGTCTGTCCGCGGCGCGGATTGAAGATGTCGTCCAGATTCGTCGCGGGATCCGTCGCAAGGCCGAGCGAGACGGTGTTCAGCGTATATGGCTGACCGGTGTTGATGTTCGCGATAGATGTTGCAACGATACCGAAGCTGCCGGTATTGCTGAGGTTTTGCAACGGGCCGGGCGTCGGACCGACGACGATGTTCGGCTGCGCACCTTGGAAGAAGTACGGCGAGGGAACCGTCGTGCTGTTCGTTACGCGTTGCACACCTACGCCAAGGCTCGCGGTCACGTAATCCGTCATGCGGCGGCCGACTGAAAAGCTGCCTCCAACGGATTTCGCGGTGCTCGTCGCGACGACGCCGCTGAGCAGCTGCGCGTTGCCGCTGGGAAGCAGCGTTACCGGAACCGGAACGGGCGACGCACCGGGCGCAGGCGATGCAATAGCCGTCGCGCCGATCGCGGTGGTGTACACCGGATAGAAGTACGTCGTGCCGTTCGCTGCGATCGATGCGCTGAAACTATAGCGCTGCGATTGCGGCGTGTTGCCGACATACGGAATCGTCAGCTGCGCCTGTGTCACGTAGCTGCGCGAGCCGCGCTCGAGCTGCAGCGAAACGCCGTTGCCCGTGCCGTGCAAATTCGTATCCTGATAACCGATCGTGCCGTAAAGGCCTTGCCCCGTAATACCGCCGGAGTAACCGGCGCCGACCGAAGCCGAAGCGGTCTTTTGCTCGGTAACGACCCAATCGAGAACGACGCAGCCCGGATCTTTCTTCGTCATTGCTTCCGGACACGGTTTCGGATTCACGTCCACCTTCGCAAAGAAGCCGGTGTTGTTCAAGCGCTCGAGATCGCGCTGCACGCCGTTCTTCGTGAGGATCATGCCGGGGCGCTCGAAGAGCTGACGGCGGACCACTTGATCTTTCGTCTTCGTGTTGCCCGTGATCTGCACGAGACCAACGCGCGCAACGTATACGTCGACCTTCACCTTGGCGGTGCCGGCCTTTTGATCGATCGATGCTTGATCCAAGCCTTCATCGAAGCTGCCGATCAGCAAATTGTATTTTTCGTACAGCTTCTGAATGTTTTGGTTGTCTTGCGCGGCCAGCGCGTCGGAGAATTCGGCGCCCGGTTTGACCGCAAGCGCGGGCTCTATCACGTTCGGCGGAAGAATCGGGTCGCCACTGACCTCGATGCCGCTGACGACCAAGCCCTCTTGAATATCGATCGTCAGCGAGCCGCTCTTCGGATCGATGTTCAGGTTTTTGACGTGCGACGGAAGCTGACCGCCGTAGCCGATGCGATCGTAATATGAATTGATCTTCAGGAAGTCTTGACGCAGCGTCCCCGTGTTGAGCACTTGGCCCACGGACGTATCCATGAGCGCAAGCAGCGTGTCCGCCGGAACGTGAGAGTTGCCCGTAAAATTGATCTTCGTGATGACCGGATTTTCGATTACGCGATAGGTAATCGCGACGCCGCCCGGACGCTGGCGAATAAGCGGTGCCGCTTGATCGGCGAAATACCCCAGAGCGAAGATGCGCTGCAGGTCGCCCTGCACGGCGGCGGGATCGTAGGGTGCGCCGGGACGCTCTTGCACCACTGCGAGAATCGTCTGCGTCGGGACGTGCGCATTGCCTGAAACGTCTACCGAAACAATTCTCGGTGCGGACGCCGAGCGCGCCGGAAGCGGCGAGATCAACGTCACAATGGAAGCAAGTGCGAGGACCAGGCCCGCGCACCGGTGGAGCGCGCCGCGCGCACGCCAGAGGCTTGAGGTCATCAAAAATTCTTTCCTATGAGAGTTCGATGTTCCAACGCTCGTGGCGTCGGCACTGTAACGCGCCCAGCGTGCGCGCCGTTTCGACCCGCACCGCCTGTTCGAGAATCCATGCCTAGACCCTTGCGAGGGAAAACCACTTTAAAAGAGCCTTTGGAATAAAAATGTGAAGCCGTTGGTGCCCTGCACCGCCTGGCCTGCAGATACGCGCAAGTTGGTGTAATTCAATACTTGGCCGGGGGTCTGGAAGAGCGGCACGGCGCCCTGCTGCACGAAAAACGTTGCCTGTGCGGATGTAAAAGCGTTGGGCTGGTAGCTGACGCCGAACGTTTGCCGCTGCGGTACGCTAAACGTGGTGCCGTACAGCGCATAGAAGTTGCTCCAGAGCAAGCGCCGGAAGTT
Source organism: uncultured bacterium (assembly GCA_964531205.1). Classification (GTDB taxonomy): domain Bacteria; phylum Vulcanimicrobiota; class Vulcanimicrobiia; order Vulcanimicrobiales; family Vulcanimicrobiaceae; genus JAICWY01. Next base: position 8,458 of record CAZHGH010000033.1, on the reverse strand, counting down.
GACGCCGACCGAGCCATAATAGTCGACGGTCAAATTCACGTCGGATAGGCCAAGCGTACTGCCCAACGCCGTTTCGAACGGTGCTAGAATTCCGCTTGCGAACTGGGCGTTAAGGATATTGAAGGCCTCCTGTCCGATCGTGATCGTCCCGTTTTGGCGACGCACCAACACGTTTGGAAGCAGCGCGCCGGTTCCAATCTCGGGAGCGCCCGCGAGCTGCCCTGCCGGTAAGATGACGCCCGTGTCTGTGAACTGTATGGGGCCCACCAATCCGCCAAACGGCAGCAGGAGCGCGAGCAGCTGCTGCTCGTTGTAGCCGGGCGGAACGGAACTGAATGCGATCTTCGGGCTCGTGACCGGGCCGGTTACGGTCGCAGTGATATCGATGGAGCCCGTCGGATTGCGTGCGGTATTGGGATCCGGATTGGTAACGTGCGTCGTGGCGACGGCGTACACGTCCGGAATCACACCGTTCGCCGGCGTAAACGTCACCTGTCCGGTTTGGACGCGGAAAACATGGTCTACGTAGGTCAACATTCCGCCGGCGGAATTGAACCGGCCATCGAGGACAGGACCTCCGAGCAGCGAGCCGCCGAGATGCGCCTGGCCTTCGCCGGAGATGTCCAATCCAAAGATGCCGACACCGCCGCCGCGCACGCGAACGTTTTTGCCCGCCGTGATGCCGAGATCGAAAGCCAAATTGAAGGGAGGACCCGCGTTTGCACCGCCGGGTCCGCCGCCGAATTTGAGGAAGGCGTTGAACGGCATAACGGCATCGTGTACGAGCACATTGCCTTTGAGCAGTGCCGTTTTGCCGGGCGTTCGCTGCACCGCGATCGACGAATCGAACGTGCCGGTGCCGAATTGCGGCATATCGATCTGCGCGCCGTGCGTTTGCAGTGCGATCGAGTATCCGAGCGGCCCGCCTTGCAGTCCGCCGCCGAAGTTCAGCGTTCCGGAACCATCGAGCGTCCCGCGGCCGAGCTGTGCGTGCACCCGATCCAGCGTCGCGCGCGTTCCTTCAAACGTGAGCTGCGCTACGGTTTGCGTAATCGGCGTGAGTTCGATATTGCTGACATACGACGCGTTGTTTGCCGAGAGCTGCCCGTAGACGCGCGGATTTCGCACGCTGCCGGAAATGCCGACGTGTCCGCTAATCGTGCCGCCGAGCTTCGTGTCGTTCCCCAACAACGGAGCAAACGTTTCCAAATTCAGTGCGTTTGCGGCTACGTCGAGCGCGATCGGCGCATTCAATGGGCCGAATGCGAACGGCTGCAACTGCAATGGTAACGACCCGGCCAGCGTACCGCTTCCTGATGGAAAGAGAATTTCGGCATTCCGTACGACGATGTTCTTACGGTGCAATTGCACTTGCCCGATGAACGACGGAATCTTCACGCCGTACGCGTCGAGATTACTCGCATCGATGCCGGCGATAAACGTCGGCGATTTGAACGTGCCACCGATAGTGAGCGTCGATTCGACGCGGCCGGTCACCGGGATGCGATTTTTTGAAATCTGGGCGAAGAGCTGCGGCAAGTTATTGGAAGTCGCATGTATCTGCATCTGCAGCGGCGAGGCCGGTGCGAGCCCGAAGATACCGCTGCCGTTCGCTTGGAGTCCCGGAAGCGCGAAGAGCATGTGCGTGATTTGAATGCGATCGCCGGGAATGGTTCGCGCTGCAACTTCCGCCTGTTGGATCGTAGCGTGACCGATCGTACCATTGTGCAGAGACGCGGAGCCGGTCAAACCGATGTGCGGATACGAGCCCTGCACGTGCGCGTTGCCGTCGATACGTCCGGTGACCGGCAACTGTCCATACCCAAGCGCCGGCAGCCACGTCGTGAGATCCAGATTGCTCAGGGTTGCGTTGATGTTGTAACTGGAATGAGCGACGACTTGCGCCAGCTGGGGGCTTTGCGCAAAGCCAATCGTGCCGCTTGCCTTTAACAGGCCGTGCTCGCCGCCGACCGCCACTTGTCCCCGCACGGCGTTGCGGTAGCTCGTCCAGCTCGCGTCCGTATCGCCTATCGGCAGTTGCCGGTAGCGCAATCCGTCTACGTCGATATCACCGGACGAGTACGTTCTATGGTTGAAGTGCGAGAACGAAAGCGCGACGTTTCCTTTTCCGGCGAGCGTATCGCCGGTGTTGAAGTAATCGTTGAAATCCGTCAGGTCGGCGCGCGGGGCTTGCATTGAGAATGCCGTTTCATCACGGGCGACCGTTGCGGCGAAGTGCGCGGTCGTCGTGCCGACTTGCACGATGCCGCCTTGCGCTGATGCGCCCGCGGCGCTCATGGAAATGCGCGCGTGCGCGTCGCGAAAGCCGAGGCCGTTTACTTCGCCGACCGGAACGTTCACAACGCCTTGGATGGCCGGGTGCATTCCCGTACCGCCGATATGAACGCTGCCGTCGAAGCTGCCGTCGGCATTAAACGTCGGTGCGCGCGCGAGCGCCGCCATCGGCGCTATCGAGCCGGCCGGAACGTCCGCATTAATATCGTATTGCTGTACGCCGGCTGCGATGCCGCCGATCGATCCGTTGACGTGCGCGACCGTTGTGCCGAATCCGCCGAGCGCATTGTGAAAATGTACGGCGTCGTTGGCGATCGCGACTTCGGCGGTAGCCGAGAATGGGCCATATCCCAGCGCTCTGCCGTTACGGAGCACAACACCCGCGTCGAGATTCGGTATTGCCGTTCCGGGCGAAATAGCGCCGATTGCTTGCAGCTTGCCGTATGAAATCGGGACTCCGAACGCGTCGTGCAACGTGCCTGCCTGAAGCGTAGTCGTTGCCAGCGCCATGCGTGTCGGCGTGCGCGTCGGTCCCGTTGCGAAATTGCCCGCAACGACAACCGTACCGCCCGCTGTACGTGCCTGCGCAGAATACACGTCTAAGATGTTGTTTTGAAACGCCATCGTTCCGCTGATCGACTGAATAGGCATGCCGTGAATCGTCGCGTTCAGCAACTGCGCGTTCTGCGCTTGAACGTAAATCTTGCTTTGCGCGATCGCGATTGCCATCGGCCCGTTGATGTTGCCGTGCGCGGGGAAGTTGCCTATGAATTGGCGCAGGCCTTGAAGCGTTCCCGAGAAGCCACCGCGCGCCACGATCACGTTCGTGCCGAACGTGCCGTTACCGTCGAAGCGTCCCCAAGGTCCATCCGCGTGCACGCTGCTCATCTTCGCTGCGGCGAACGGGCCGGCAAAACGTGCCGCAATCGTATTAAACGGTATGCCGACGATGCTCGCCGGCGAAAGGTACGCGGAACCGCCGATCACCACGTCGTGTCCCGCGCCCGCGCCTGCGATGTTCGCTTCTACAATACGCGCGTCGATCGGCGGCAATTCCGGAATGTTGACGCCCGGCATATGTATGGGAACCGGTTGACGCAACCGCATGTGGTCGACCGAGGCCCAAAACGCGCTGTTGCCGTGAGCGCGATCTTGCTGAAATGCTGCAACCAGCGTTCCGCCGTCCGCAGTTCGTAGCGAGATCGGTCCGAAGCCGCCGTAGCCGTACTGATCGAGTGAGTAAAAACCGTTGATGTTGTCGACGTCGGTCATCGAAGCGACGTAACCGCGCGCGTTCACTTTGAGATCGGTGCCGGACATCAGCACTTCGGTGTCGATCGGTTGGTTGGGCACGAGTGCGCCGAGATACGGGATGCGCGCGGACGGCCCAATCGCATGCAATGCAAGAACGCTTCGCACCTGATTGCCCAGGATCAGATTGCCCTGCACGTGCAGCGCCATACCGCTATACGAGCCGTGGAACGGCAAGACGATGAGGTTGCTTTTATAGAGCGCCACCACGCCGTGCGGATTATCGATGGGGACGTCTTGATAGTTGAAGCGCCGGCCGTCGTATCCGATCATCAAGACCGGGTCGCCGATGTCGCCTTCAATAAGTGCGTGAATGCGAAGACCGCCGTGGATCGGCAGCGCTTTGGCGAAGCTGGCGATTTCCGATAGATTTCGCAGATCGCCGCGGCCTTCGACGCCTAAGCGAAACTGCGGGTTACGAAAATCGAAGATGCCGCCCGCAAACGAAATGGGAATGTGCCCCACGATCGCGGTGAGCTTCTTCGCTGCAAATCCGGAGTCGAAGACCGTAATGCCGCCATTGATGTGGCGAATCGGCGAATTGAGGCTCGGAACTTCGATCAAGCCCTCGCGCAAATAGCCGCTGCCGGTCAAATGATACTCCGCCGGCGCGTTGGGCTTCACATCAAACGCCCACGCATGCATGTCGAATTGTCGAACCGTGCCGCCAAGAATATGCGCGGCGGGCGAGTTGATGAAGTAATTGCCGATCGTCGTGATCGGAATAGCTGTTACGGTGATGTGATGGAGCGCATAGCCGTTCACATAGTCAATGGTGCCGGCCATTCGAAACGGCTGTCTTCCGTTGTCTTCCAGATCGCCGGTGAACAGGTAGCGCGTGACGTTTACCGTGTTGATCGCCATGTCGACATTGATGTGGTCGACGCTCTGCGTGCGGCTGTCTTTATAGTACCGGTACTTGTCGATAAGCGTCGCGGACGCTTCGCGGACGCGAATTGTGAAGTCGAGCGGCGCAATCGGTCCCTGCGGACCGCGCGTTCCGCCGCTTACCGCACGTGGAATCGCGATGTTGTACGTCCCGTTGAGGTTGTGGACGATCGTGATCTGCGGACGATCGATCGTAACGCCGGTCAAGCCGTACCGGTGCCTGCTTCCGGGGAGCAGATCGCGCAGGTTGTAGTAGAGGTCTATGCGTTGCGCATCGAGGACCGGCTGGCCGCCGCGCGAGACATGCACGTCGACGAGCGCGCCGTGGTTTGATTGTAGACGCAGCTCGCCGACGCGAACGCTGTAACCGGTAAGCGGACCGACGATGGAAAGGGCAACACGAGCCGCGCCGCTTGGGAAAAGCAAGACGAGCACGACAGCGACGAGCACCAGGACCACCAGCGCCAGAAGTGCGGCGCGCCACCGTTTCCGCAAACGTACCTCCGCGGGCGTTATACCCCACGATGCTGGTGCATCCTGGGTTACACCTGAAACGAAGGACTAGAGGTCTAAGTTCTTCACCGACTTCGCGAAGTCGAAGATGTACTGCTTACGGGGCTCCACTTTGTCGCCCATCAGGTCCGTGAAGATCTGCTCGGCTTCGACCGCGTCTTCGACCGTGATCCGTTTCAGACGGCGATTGCCGACCTCCATGGTCGTCTCCGCCAGCTGCTCGGCGTCCATCTCACCTAGACCCTTGTATTGCTGAACGACGAAGTCTTTGCCGTCGTCACCCACAATCGAACGCAGCTCGGTGTCGCTGAACGCGTACCACTGCTTCTTCCCTTTGCGAATGCCGTAGAGCGGCGGCTGCGCGATGTACACGAAGCCCTCTTCAACCAGCGCCTTCATTTGACGGTAAAAGAACGTCAGCAGCAGCGTGCGGATGTGCGAGCCATCGACATCTGCGTCGGTCATGATGATGATTTTGTGATAACGCAGCTTGTTCACGTCGAACTCATCACCGAAGCCGGTGCCGAACGCCGTGATCATCGTGCGGATCTCTTCGTTCGAGAGCACTTTGTCCAAGCGCGCCTTCTCGACGTTGAGAATTTTGCCGCGCAGCGGAAGAATCGCTTGCGTGTTCGGATCGCGCCCGCCCTTGGCGGTGCCGCCTGCGGAATCGCCCTCGACCAGAAAGATTTCGCTCTCGGCCGGATTGGTATTTTTGCAGTCGACCAGTTTACCCGGAAGACCCGAACCCTCGAGCGCGTTTTTACGCCGCGAGAGATCGCGCGCTTTCTTCGCCGCTTCGCGAGCGCGCTGCGCTTGCATGCATTTGTCGATGATTGCTCGCGCGTGCTTCGGATTTTCTTCAAAGAAAAACTCCAGCCGCTCGTTCACCAAGCCGTACACGATGTTGCGCACCTTCGCGTTGCCGAGTTTCGTCTTGGTTTGGCCTTCGAACTGCGGCTCGCCGATCTTGACTGATATAACCGCGGTCAAACCTTCCATGCAATCGTCGGTCGACAGATTGCTCTCCGACTCTTTGAGCATGCCGCGCTTCTTCGCGTACGCGTTGACCGCGTTGCTGACCGCCGTACGGAAGCCGGTCAAGTGCATGCCGCCTTCAATCGTGTTGATGTTGTTCGCGTAGGAGTAGATCAGTTCGGTGTACGTGTCGGTCCACTGCATCGCCACTTCAACATCAACGCCGTCGCGTTCGTTATGCGTCGAAATGATCGGATGCAGCGGGTCTTTCTTTTCGTTCAAGAACTCGACGAACGAAATGATGCCGCCGTCAAATTTGAACGTGCGTTCGCGCACCGGATCCGGACGTTCGTCACGCAGTGTGATCGAAAGACCGCGATTGAGAAATGCCAACTCGCGCAAACGCTTTGCGAGCACGTCCCAGTGGAAATCGGTAACTTCGAATACATCCGTGTCCGGCTTGAACCACACGTACGAGCCGGTATCCTCGGGCGTCGTCCTGCCGATCTTCTTCAGCTTTTGAACGGTGTTTCCACGCTCGAATTTGATTTCGTAGATGAATCCGTCGCGCTTGACGCGCGTGGTCATCTCCGAGGAGAGCGCGTTTACCACCGAAATGCCGACGCCGTGCAAGCCGCCGGAAACCTTGTAACCGCCTTTGCCGAACTTACCGCCCGCGTGGAGGATCGTCATGATGACTTCGACCGCCGGCATGTTTTCGCCGGCATGAACGTCCACGGGAATGCCGCGGCCGTCGTCTTCAACCGAACACGATCCGTCTTTATAAAGTACGACTTTGATGTTTTTCGCGTAGCCGGCCAGCGCTTCGTCAACCGCGTTGTCGACCGCTTCGTACACCAATTGATGCAAACCGCGCTCGGCGGTGTTGCCGATGTACATGCCGGGACGCTTGCGAACTGCTTCGAGGCCCTTGAGGACTTCGATTTGTTCGGCGCTATAATTACTTGCCATTAAGTTAAGGTATTCTCGTTCCCGTATAAAATTTCGTGCAACTCGTCACCCAGTAAATCGCGCACAACTGCAGGCGCGATCCGCTCCGGATCGAGTTCGCTTTTGAGTAGGACGTACGAAGATGCGATCATGCGATCGCGCGTTGTGAGCTGCGCGCCGCCCGTTCGCCGGACACGTTCCAAAACGTCTTTCCAGCGGCGGAGCAGCCGAAGCCGGATCGCCTCGTAATCCTGTGGCGTGAGATCGTCGACGAGGGGAGCGACACCCGCGTACCCAAGCCACGGCGCTTCAAAAAGCAACCGCGCCACGCGCGCGTCCCGTTCTTGTACGGCGACATTTTCACACGCCGCACACAACGACCCCGACGCCGGATAAATCCGTACGCCGCACCGGGTGCATTCTTTCCACCCGGCGGCCGCTTTTGCCCGCTCGCTGGCGACGACGTCCGCGCGGAAGCGCTCGAATGCCGCTTGCAGCGACTCCGTCGCTCCACGCGCCTCGACGCGCTGATTGCGACGCCTTACGGCGCGTTTGCGTCCGGGCGCTGCCGGCGATTCGCTGATGCGTCCTACACGGAAGCGCAGGCGCTGTAACTCCAGGCCGGTGCGCGTTCGAAGGGCGCTGAGGATGCGTTCGCTTAGAAACGCGAGCTGCTGGCTCCATGCGCTCGAGCGCGTCAGAACGACAAGCGCTTCTCGCGAGATCTCAGCCGGGCGCGAGTTTGCTGCCACGTCGTCACCGACGATTGCCGCCCATTCCGCCCGTAGTAATAACAGCGGATCGCCGCTTAAAGATGCGCTCGGCTCCCATGCCTGCAACGCCGTTTTAAGCGGCTTCATGCTGCCCGCACCACGGCGTTCTCAATCTCATAAATCCGCGCTGCTTCTAGCCCCTCGGGCAAATGCGTTGCAGTAATGAACGCCTGCTCGAAGCCACCCACGCCCGCAAGAAACGCTTGTGCGCGTCCGGGGTCGAGTTCCGACAACACGTCATCGAGCAGGAGCAAAGGCGCCTCGCCGGAGCGGTCTTGCATAACGCTGTATTCGGCAACCTTGAGGGCAAGTACCGCCGTGCGCTGCTGGCCTTGGGACCCGTAAGCGGCAAGCGAGTGCCCGTCCAGTTGCATGTCGACGTCGTCCCGGTGCGGCCCCACGAGCGTCGTCTGCCGTGCGCGTTCTTGCGTTCCCATCGCTTTGAGGCGCGCGGTGAAAGCGCCCGCAATGGCATCCTTTGCCGGCACTTCGAACGGCACGTTCGGTTGGTATGCAATTTGCAGTTTCTCCGCGCCGGCACTCCACTGTGCATGCACGCGTGCAGCACTCTCATTTAGCACGCGCAAAAATTGTTCGCGCGCGAGCATCAACTCCGTACCGGCTTCCACGAGCGTTTCGTTGTATATCTCGAGCAAGTCGGAATCCGGCTCACCGTTACTACGCAGCAGCGCCGATTTTTGCGTCAGTGCTTTCTGATAGCGCGCGAGCTCGTGATAGTACGTCTTCTG
>CAZHGH010000032.1:0-31912 GCA_964531205.1 uncultured bacterium | reverse complement strand
CTTCGTCCGGCCGCAGCCGTTGCTCTAACCGGTGCGCGCAGGCGATAGCCGCAAACCCGCCACCCAGAATGACGATGCGCTTCACAGGTTCGCGCTTCGCCGATGCCTCATGCGCTCCCGTCTTGCGCTTCGCCGCGCCGTGTAGCACCATGAAGAAAGAGCAGCCTGGGACCCAGGAGGCCGGCAATGTCCGCAGCTGTCTGGCGCTACCTTCTCACCGCGATCGCGCTGTTCGCGCTCTTTATTGCCGTCGGGGATGCATTCGATGCGAACCGCTTTGGCGACACCGGGATACTCTTAGAACCGGGATCGGAGCGGACGGCAGTCGTTAAGGCCGTCTCTCCACTTTCGCAAGCGGGTAATTTCGGCGTCCGCGCGGGCGATCGTATTAGCGCGGATTGGGTTCACCATGTGAATGTCTTAGGTCCTAGCCGCGTCATCGGTGTGCGAGCCGGTGAAGTCCTGACGTTTCGCGACGAGCGCTTAAACCGCAACGTGACGATAATTACGGGCCGCATCCCGCTCATATTTTCGGCTAGCCGCATTATCGCGCACATTCTTCGAATTGCCGGATTGCTCTTTGCGCTCGTCCTATTCTGGAACTTTGCAGGTGACCGAGCTGCGCGTGCGCTTGGCGGATTTTTGTTGCTCTTTAACGTGCAGGGATGGGGAAACACCGGATCCTTTGCCTTTGGGACGCATTTCTCGGTGTACGTGAACGAAATCGCTACGGACAGCATGCTGCTCATGCTGGTGTTGTTCGCGTGCTGGTTCCCGGAACGGTACCCACGCGACTTGCGCAAAAGTATATCGATCGCGGCTACGGCCTTTACCGCGTTCATCGTCGCATTCGCGGTCATCGCGGTCACATACGCCATCGATCCGAATGCTCCACGCGTTTCTGGGCACCTCTTCCGCCAGTTGACAGACTATGTCGAACCTATCTTGCTAGGGCTGCTACTTATTGCTTCCGTCACCATTGATTTTCGAACTGCGACCGCTCTAGATAGACTGCGCTTGGAGTGGCTTACAGTCGGCATGGCGTTAACCGGGTACTCCTATCTTTCGATCACGCTTTTTCCATCATTATTCTTTACCTTTAGCGGAGGATTCAACGTTGCCGGACTTGTTCTGAGCGACATCGGCGACGCCGCCGGCACGTTGTGCATTCTTTACGGATTCCTTCGCTATCGAGTATTAGACATAACGTTCGCTATAAGCCAGGCGACGGTGTATGCACTGCTGTCGTCCGCTATTGTTGCCGCATTTATTCTCGTCGAATACCTCGTCGGGAAGTATGTCGAAGTACAGTCGCACCTAACGAGCGCGATCATTACCTTAGGCTTTGCGCTTACGCTGGGTTTTGGACTGCGCGCAGTGCACCGCCACGTCGACCGCTTCACGGATCGCATCATTTTCCGATCGCGCTATCGCGCCGAAGAAGCACTGCGCTCGTTCGGACGCCGCGCGTCGTTCTTCACAAACGAAAAAGGGCTCCGGGAGACAACCGTTGCTGCGCTGACGGAATACGCACGTGCGCAAAGCGCTGCGATCTATCTCGCGGATACGGACGGCGATTTTTTACTTAGTGCTTGCTGCCCGAACAATGCGACGCCGCGTATATCTCGCGAAGACCCCGTCGTCCTTGCAATGAAAGACGACCGCCGTCCGCAGTTGATCCCGAAGGCTTCCCGCGTCGACGGCGAGTTGGCGTTTCCGATGTTCGTTCGCGGCGAACTGATGGGGTTCGCGACCTGCGGCAGACGCCGCGTCCGCGAGACGTATGCACCGGACGAGATCGACGCCATGAATTACGCTCTGGAACACGTGGGCGTGCAGCTCGACGCCATACGCACGGCGCGGCTGCAGTCACAGCTTCGGGAAATCAAACAACTTGTGTGCGCCTATGAACTTTTCGGCGCCGATGCCTCTCGCGTGCTCACGCAAATCTCGCACGTAAGCGGAGCGAAGGAAAGCGGTTACGAAGAAACTACGCCGTGGACCCTAACAAAAGCGGCTGGGCAGAACGCCCCGAAAACAAGCAGTACGACGTAGCGGAAGGCGAGTATCTTCCGCCGGATGCCGAGGCGCAGTCCAAGCAGAGTAACACTGCGAAAGGGCTCGGCGCCGCCGGTCTGGGTATCGCCGTGCTGCTGGCAAAGTTTAAAGGCCTGCTGCTTCTGCTGCTCAATCTGAAGTGGCTATTCATTCTCCTCAAGGTTTTCACGTACGGCGGATCGTTTTTCATCTCACTTTGGTTCTACGCGCTGTTTTGGGGCTGGAAATTTGCGCTCGTCTTCGTGCTGATGATTCTCGCGCACGAAATGGGACACTACGTCACGATCCGCAATTATGGTTTGCCCGCCCGTCTGCCGATGTTCGTGCCGTTCTTCGGCGCTTACACGCTGGGTGGAGTGCCGGCGTCGCTCGAGCAGGACGCGTATATTGCGCTTGCGGGACCGCTTACGGGCCTCGGCGTTTCCGCGATTTGTTTTGCGTACGGCGTACAAACGCACGAACCGTTTTGGTATGTGGCGGCAAACGTCGGCGCGTTCGTGAACTTGTTTAACATGATTCCGGCGCTGCCGTTCGACGGCGGACGCGTCGCCGGCGCAATTTCACCCTCCCTCTGGGTCTTCGGCTTCGTGCTTTTCCTCGGTCTCTCGTTTGCACTGCACATCCCGTTCTTCTTCATTATTCTTTTTGCGTTACTGGCATTGCCCAGCGCAATTGCCGGATTTCGCGGGTACGTGGATCCGCGTTATGCAACGATGACGGCAGCCGGAAAACTGCGCGTCGGCGTATGGTATCTCGCGACGCTTTTTGCGCTGTTTTATCTCATGTCGATCTCGCACGTCGATCCCCAAGTGTTACGGCAAATGCGATGAGCGACAAATCTCCGCCGGATTTTGCGATGCTGCGCGCCGTCGAAGTGCTGGCACAAATGCACGAGCGCGCGCGTCGCCGGAAAAATACGCCGCCCGCGCCGTTGGAGCGCCCGGTGGTGCTGCACAGCACGCGCATCGCGTTTCAGACCGGTAAGACAACTCGGGCACAGGTAGAACGCGAACTTGGGATAGCGTTTAGCTATCCCGCTCGGGGCTGGCATACGTACGCGATCAAAGAATCTGGCAGAACGTGTTTGCTCAGTGCCTTCTATAAGGAAGGAACGCTTGTCGCCGTGGAGCTCTATGTTCCGCGCAGCGATCGTGCGCCGTCGTTATCGCCGCGCGATCTCGGCGGCTTCCGGCTCGAGCCCGGAGGCGTTGCAATCGGCATGCAGATCGATTCGGTGACGGAGACGTTCACGCCGGCAGTCGGCGGACCGGGTCCCGTTGTTTACGACCGTGCACTTGAAGCGCGTTTTCCGGGCGGCGTCGCGTACGCGATGGCCTGCAAAGGCACGATCGAACGCCTCGCGATCTACACAGCATCCCTATCTCCCGCGTAGTGCGGCCGTTTCTTGTTGCGTTTGCCGTTGCGGCCGTTCTCGCGGCGGTTTTCCTCGAGCGCCCTCACGCGACGTCTGGTCCGCCGATGCGGGACTTTGAAGCGTACTATAGCGCCGGAGCGCTCTGGCAACACGGCAAAAATCCTTACAGCACCGCAATATGGGACGTCGAGAAAACAATTCCCGGCGTGTCGACCGCACGTTATGAAGTTTTACCGTACGCCGGACCACCGGCGCTGCTTCCGGTTTTGAGCGTTATCGCGCGCATGCCAATTTCAACGGCGACCGCCGTTTGGCGAGCGCTGCTTATACTGGCTTTTGCATTGCTTACGTTTGCAACGCTCAGACTTTCCGGTAAAGCGTTCACACCACTTTCCGTCCTCGCGGTAGCCGCAGCGGCGCTCGGATTCGGTCCGCTCACCAGCGCGCTGGCGCTCGGGCAGATCGCGCTGCCGGCGTTTCTGTTTACATTACCGCTCTACCGCCGTTATGATGCGCTCTTTGCGTGGGCGCAACCGAATGTCGCGATCGCACTGCTTTCCAGACCGCGAACGTTTTTCGCAAGTGCAAGTGTATTTGCCATCGCGTGCGTTGCCGTCGCCGGGTTCGGCGGAACGCTAGCGTACGCGCAGATCCTGCACGATCATGGAAATGCGGAACGATTTTCCGCGATACAGATCACGCCGGCAGCCGTCGCGTACGGATTCGGCGCTCCGGAAAAAGCCGCGTTTGCCATTGGCATCACGGCAGCAATCGCCGCCGTAATGGCTTGGCTCTTTCTCATGTTGCGCGTACGCGAGAACGTCGCAAGGTTTTGCGGAACGTGCGCTTTGGTACCGCTCGCGATGCCGTTCTTTCACGAGCACGATCTGCTGATCGCATTCGTCCCCGCACTCATCTACAGTTTGCGCGCACGCGGCGGCGTGTTTGCGGTTGCTTTACTCGGAGCACTGCTTTGCGCGACGGATTGGCTGGGAATCGCACAGCGTCCCGACGGAGCCATGCAGACGCTGCTGCTCGTCGCCGCATTCGGCGCCGCGGCGATCGCGCTGCGGGACGATGCTGACCCACGCATGATCCTCGTACCGCTTGCAGCGCTTGCAGCGATCGGCATCGCCGCGTGGTTTGCGCAAACACATCCTGCGCCGGTCTGGCCAGACGCCATGAGCGCGTTGCCAAAGAATGTCCGCGTACTTCCGATCGCTGCCGCGTGGCACGAGGAGCAAGCTGCAACGGGGTTGTTCGCGCGCAATGCGTTCTGGGCGTTTCTGCGTTGCGGTTCGCTCACCGGTTGCGTGCTGCTTACTTACGCGGTGCTCCGCACTCAATTCGAAATGGACTGGGCATTCCAGAAGTCCATGACCGGTCCGGGTTTTATTCCTCGGAAGTCGTCGTTGTAGGTCATGTGTTCCGTGCGTTGCACGAGTACCATGAACGGCAAGTCGCGTGAGAGCAATTCCTGGACGCGGATGTAGTCGGCTTTGCGCGCCGGACGATCGTAATTATGCAGCGCGTCGTTGAGAGCTGCGTCTACTTGCGGATCGCAGTACCCCATGTAGTTCTGGCCCTTCGGTGAGATCCGGCTGCACGCGACAAGGTTTGTGAGATCCGGATCCGGGGGCAGGCTCCACGCGTACAGCGTGATATCGTAGTGGCGCGTTGCCACGATTCCGCCCGCAGCGTACGAGGCGAAGAGCTTGTCCGTCGGATACCGGAAATACTCGACGCTAGCCCCGATCTGCTTGAACCACGTTTGAATCAGCAAAACGGTCGAATCGAGACTCGGATTGCCGGTGTTGCCTGCAAACGCAAAGTGCAGCGTCCGCCCGTTCTTGTGCCGTAATCCATCGGTGCCCATCTTCCATCCATCGCGATCCAATTGCGCGGCCGCCGCTTTCAGATCGAACGGATAGCACTGCGCTCTCGGGTCGTAGGCCCAACTCAAATGCGAAATCGGCGTGCAGGCCAGAAAGCCGGAGCGGTGATAGACCTTGTTCCATATCAATTGCACGTCGACCGCGCGCGCCAACGCCTGGCGAACTTGCAGATCGGCGAGAATTGGATTCGTCACGTTGAAGTCCAGATGCCCGTACGCCGTCGTATCAAATGAAATAGACCGCGTATCTGGAATCCGTGCGACCTGTTCGTACGATTGATTGGGCACGCGCACGAACGCATCGATTGAATGCGTCTCCAGCGCGGTCTTCAACGTATTGGCATCGGGAATCACTTTGAAGATGACGCGCTTGAGCTTCGGCGCTCCGCCCCACCATCGCGGAAACGCTTCCATCACGACTTCGTTGGCACGCGACCACCGCACGTACCGGAACGGGCCGAGACCGACGGGCAAACTGTTGTACGCCGCGTGATTGATCTCTTGACCCTCGAGCAGATGCTTGGGCAAGATCGCCGGATTCCCGATCGGCGTGAAGTACCGGTTGATAAACGCCGCAAACGGATGCTTCAACCGGAAGATTGCGGTGTACGGATCCGGTGTGTCGACGCGCTCGATCTCGTCCCAGCCAACACGTGTGAGCACGTTCGTCTTCGGATCGAGAATCGTTTTTACGGTGAACGCGACGTCTGCGGACGTAAACGGCTTTCCGTCATGCCATAAAACGCCGTGCCGAAGTTTGAACGTGATGCTCTTGCCGTCGGGTGAGATCAAATGATTTTGCTGCGTCGGCACGGTCAGGCAAAGCGACGGAACCGGGTTACCCTTATCGTCGAACATGAAGAAGTAACCCATCGTGAATGACGAGAGATCGTTCACCAACGTTTCCGTGGACAAGAGCGGATTGAGATTATCGATATCCTCGCCGTCGGCCCAGCGGAACGTTCCTGGAATTGTCCACGGATGCTTACCGCTCGCGGAAGTGCCCGAAGAGCCCGAGCACGCGGTTAGCGCAATGGCGGCCGCAGCCGCCATTGCCTTTATCGTCAACCGCACTAAATATCGACGTTCATGAACTCGTCGAATTCCGTGACCGCTCCCGGGTGGAAGTTCTTCAGATCCGTGTTATGGGCAAAGATATCTTCGCGGCCGGTCATAACGATCGTTGGCACGTCTTTCTGCAACTGTTCTTCGACTACCGCAACGTCTTGGTCGCGTTGCGCTTGATCGTAGTGGGTGTAGAGATCGTGCATCGCTTTATCGGCGATTGGATTGCACCAGCGAACGTCATTCTGCCCGTTCGGCGGAATTTGATCGCATGCGTAGACGAACGACATATCGCCCAACGGGTCATTGCTCCAGGTAAAAAAGATGACGTCCCAATTGCCGCGATACACCACTCCGCCGTCGGCATACGGCGCAAACATGAGAGACGATGGATAGTGCTTCACGGTGATGTCCACACCCGTCTGCTTCCACCACTGGCGGATCAATTCGATCTGTTGGTCGGCGTCGGGTGTCCCGCTGGACGTTGCAACGTCAAGGGAGAGATTAACCCCTCCTTTCTGGCGTATGCCATCCGCGCCGCGCTTCCATCCCGCCGAGTCGAGAATCGAGTTTGCTTTTGCAATATCGAACGCTGTGAAGCCAATCTTCGGATCCCAATATGGTGCGCTTTTGGGGGACGTTTGATCTTGAAGGTTTCCGACGCCATGGCCGATCTTTTCTCTCAGCGTAGCGCGATCCGTAGCATATTTAAGTGCTAAACGAACCGCCGGGTCTTTCACAGCGGGGCGCGTCACGTTGAAGTCTAAGTGGTTATAGTAGTAGGCCGGCTGCCGCAATATGGTGATCCCTTTCAAACCCTGAACGCGTGCGAAGTATGCACCGCCGACCGGATACCAGAGATCGAGTTCGTGGGCCTGGAGTTGCGTCAAGACCGTGTTGCGATCGGGAATGATTTCAAAGTCAACCTCGTCGAGTTTCGGCCGTCCACGCCAGTAGAGCGGATTGGCCACCATCACTACGCGTTGCGAGCGGTTCCACTGCTTATATTTGAAGGGGCCGATTCCAACCGGGAGAGAGTTATAGTCGACGTGGTTAATGTTCGGATACTGCGCAAGCAGATGTTTCGGCAACACGCACGGGTTGGCACCGCCGCTCGAAAAAAACGTCACGATAAACGGCGAATACGGCTTGCTGAGATGAAACACGACCGTATATTTGTCGGGTTCGTCGACTGATTTGATGCGGTCCCAGCCGGCACGCGACGTTACGTTGTTCGCAGGATTCAAAACCGCATGTGTGGTCCACACGACGTCGTCGGCAGAAAACGGCGCGCCATCGGACCATTTCACGCCCTTGCGTAGATGATACGTAATCGTCAGGCCGTCTTTGCTTACGCCGCCGTTCGCCATGCTCGGAACGGCGGTCGCCAGCTCAGGGAACGGCTTGTTATTACGATCCCATTTGACAAGAAACGCCATCGTCAGCGACGACATCATTCCTAACGTCGTTTGCTGACTGAGCAACGGATTCAGCGAAGATACGTCCTCTGCCGTGGCGTACCGCAGGACGTGCGGGTGCGTCCACGGGTTGCGGCCTGTCACTGCGGTTTTTCCACCGCCTGACGGACCGGAACAAGCAGCTAGGGCCGCCGAAAGCGACAGCGCGGCAAAGCGAATCATCCAATTATTCATTTAAATATCCACATCCATGAAGTTGTCGAACGGTGAAAGGGAGCCGGGGTTGAAGTTTTTCAGGTCGTCGTTGTAGACCCAGAGCGCCTCGGTGCCCATCAAAACCACCGTCGGCACGTCCTTGTTGAGCTGTTCCATCACTATCGCGTCGTCTTTATTTCGATCCGCTTGATCGTAGTGCTTGTACAGATTCTGCATCGCGGCTTCTGCCGTCGGGTTGCACCAATGCAATATATTCTGTCCCGCCGGCGGAACGTTTGCGCAGCTGTATATCGGCGAGAGATCCCCGATAGCGTCGAGGCCCCACGCAAAGTACGCGACGTCAAATTTCCCGCGGTAGAGAATACCGCCGTCTTGGTATTGCGCGAAGAGCAGCGTGTTCAAGTAATGGCTCACGGTGATGTTCACGCCGATCTGCTTCCAAGTCTGCCGGACAAGCTCGATCAATTGATCGTTGATCACGGTACCGGTGGCCGTTGCAAAGTTGAGATCGAGACGTACGCCGTTCTTTGCTCGAATGCCATCCGCTCCGCGTTTCCATCCCGCTTGGTCCAAGATTTGATTCGCCTTGGCAAGGCCGAAGGGAACCGCTTTGATCGACGGATCGTAATACGGCGCGACCTTTGGTGCGGGTTGTTCTTGCATGATGCCGATCCCGTGATAGAGCTTTTGGAGGATCGACGGTCGATCCATCGCATAGCGCAGCGCCTCGCGTACAGCGGGATCCTTTAGCTTCGGACTGGTGAGATTGAAGTCGACGTGGCGGAAGTAGTAACTCGGCTGCGCCCACACGTTGAAGGCAGTCAGAGATCTGAACTGATCGACCATGTTCTGCGGAGCCTGATAGTACATATCAAGCGACTTGGCTTGCATCTCCGTGAGAGCGGTGTTGTTATTCGTAATGATCTCGTAGTCGATTTCGTTTAACTTCGGCCTACCGCGGAAGTAGTTCGGATTCGCGACCATCACCACGCGCGAGCCGCGGGACCAGTTTTGCACCATGAACGGTCCGATTCCGACCGGCTTGGAGTTGTACGGCACGTTGTTGAGGTTTGCGTATCCGCCCAAAAGATGTTTCGGCAGCACGGCCGGCTCGGCGCCTGCGGTCGAGAAGAACGTTTCCAAAAACGGCGAGTACGGTTTGCTCAAATGCAGGACGACCGTGTACTTATCCGGCTCGTCCATCTTCGTGATACGGTCGAATCCCGTGCGGCTCGTCACGTTGTTCGCCGTATTGAGAACAGCTTTGAAGGTGAAGATCACGTCGTCCGCGTCAAAAGGAGCGCCGTCCGACCACTTCACACCCTTACGCAGATGGTAGGTTATCGTCAAGCCGTCTTTGCTGATGCCTCCATTTTGCTGCGTGGGAATGACCGAGATGAGTTCGGGGATCGGATTGCCGCTGCGATCCCATCGTACGAGATACCCCATGGTCAAAGGCGCGATCATAAGCGTAACCGGCGTGTCGGACGTCAGCAGCGGGTTAAGGTTTTCGACGTCCTCGCCAACTGTGAATCGCAGAACGTGCGGGTGCGTCCAGCTGTTCTTTTCCGTCGTGGAAGTGTTTACGGGCGGTGCACTGCCCACGCCGGTCGTAGTGGTCGTGTTTTGCACGCCGGCCGGTCCCTGTTTCGTGCACCCCGCGACCGCAACGGCAAAGGCAAGACTCAGTACGAAGATGCGTTTCAAATCGAATACTCCCACGGATTCCAGAATGCGGAAATGACGGGCGAGCCTGCAAAGCCCTTGAGGTCGGTGTTGTACACGTATGGTTCTTTGGTGAACGAGATGACGATGGTGGGAATGTCCTTGCTCATCTCTTGCTGGACGATTTTGTAATCGGCCTTGCGCCGGTTTTGATCGATGGTTTGCAAGGCATCGTTCATGGCATCGGTAGCCTTACGATTGCACCAGAACAACGTGTTCTGTCCGCGCGGTCCGAAGTCGTCGCACGAGTAGAGCGAGCTGTCGTCGGGATCGGCGGCTGCAACCCACGCGTAAATGGCCGCATCGTAATGCCCGCCCTCCAGAACGCCGCTGCTGCCGTTAGCGAACATCTGCGCCGTCGAATAATTTTTGACGTCGGCTTGCACGCCGACGTCGTGCCATTCGCGCTGAATAAGCGTTTGAATTGCTCGGCCGCTTGTCGACTCTGTTTGGGTGCTTAAATCGAATTCAAGCTTCTGCCCGTTCTTTACACGGATACCGTTCGCACCGGCTTTCCACCCATCCGCGTCTAAGATTTGGCGGGCTTTCGCCGGGTCGAACGCGCGATGTTCGAAGTCATTGGTGTACGCCCACGACAGCAGCGGGTGTTGATCGGTTTCCGCCAGTGTGGCGGAGCCGTGTTGGATCTTCGAAATAATCTCGTCGCGATTTGTCGCGTATGCCAACGCGGTACGGACTTGCAAATCGCTCAGAATCGGCCGCTGAAGATTGAAGTCGATGTGGCTGAAGAGGAATGAATTAATGCGGATTGCAGTGACCCCAATCTTGGGGTCGGCGGCGAGTTGCTGGTACCGCGGCCAATTGAGACCGGTGCCGCGCGCGATCATATCGATCTCGTGCGTCTGCAGCTGCGTCTCCATCGTGTTCTCGTCCGGCATGATCTTGAAGACCACTTCGTTGAGCTTCGGACGTCCGAGGAAGTAATTGGGGTTCGCCTCCATGCGCACTTCGTTGCCGCGTTGCCACTCCACGACTTTGAACGGGCCGCTGCCGATGGGCATGGAGTTGTACGGCGCTTCGTTGATCGTCCCGTTCGCAAGAGCGGAGGCTAATAAATGCTTTGGAAGAATCGGCGCGTTCCCGTTCACACCCCAGAGCTGCTGGAGATACGGCGCGTACAACTTCTTCATGTGAACGACGGCAACGTACGGATCGCTGCAGTCGATATCTTTGATATCCTTGTAGCCCTCGGTCGTCGCGACGTTCGTCTTCGGATTCATCACGAGTTGCCACGTGAACTTCATGTCGTCGCACGTGAGCGGCTGCCCATCTTGCCATTTAATGTTGTGGCGCAGCTTATATTTGAGCGTTAAACCGTCTTTGCTCACGTCGCCGTTTGCGACGGTCGGAACTTCGCTCACCGCGTCGGGCACGGGCTGCGCTTTGTCGTTGTAGCGCACCGCGTACGAAAAAATGAACATCGAAAGATCGCCCGTCGTCGCACTGGCGCCGACGGCCGGATTGAGCGTCTTGATGTCTTGATTTTCCGCAAAACGAAGAACGCCCGGCCGCGTCCAGGCGTTCCCGCCTTGCTGCGGGCCGCCGGCTGCGCCGGGCGCACCTTGTTTCGTGCACGCTGCGAGCAAAGCCGCAGCGGCAATAGCCGCTATCCTCTTCTGCATGCGGCGCTATTAGCCGCAAACACAAAGAGGCCCCGCCACCGGGCAGGCTGTTAGGGCGTGGCAGCGCTCATTGCGATTTCACCGAGTGCGTAGAGATAGTTCTGTTCGGCCTGGCGCAACGCGTAGACCGCCGTGAGTTGGTCGGTCTGCGCCGTCGTCAAGCCAACCTGCGCGTTGAGCAGTAACGGAAGCGTCGTAACACCGGCGCGATATTGCGCTTGAGTGGCACGCAGTACTTCTTGTGCCGTCAACAGCTCTTGCTGTGCCTGCGTTAAGGCAGCCTGTGCCGAGATGAAGTTCACGAGCGCCTGTTGCACGTTCAGTTCGACGTTGATTTTCGAGGTCTGGAGCTGCGCCTGAGCCTGATTGAGTTGAGCCGTTGCCAGCTCCGTTTCAGCCCGCGTCACGCCCTGATCGTAGAGTGGAATCGAGAGTGTGAGGCCGACGCTATTCGAAGGCATGAATGCGCCGCCATGCGTGTTTGTCGAGCTCGTTTGGTAGGACGCGGCACCGTTCAACGACGGTAACAGCGCCGAACGCTGGTACTGCAGGTTGTACTGCTGCGCCATGACCGTATACTCCGCAGCCAGATAATCGGGACGAAGCAGCAGGGCCCGCTTTACAGCGGCATCGTACGAGTTCGGTTCCGACGTGAGGAGCGTCGTAATCGAGTTCGCGGCCTGGTCGTTAATTGGACGCACCAACGTGTTCGCGTCCAAGCCCAAGGCGTTCGAAAACGCACCGTACGCTTGCAGTTCCGTGCCTTGCGCCCGCACTAAAGAAACCCGCGCCTGCGCAACAGGTAACTGCGCGGTTGCGACGTCGACCTTCGAAGCGGTACCGGCGCGGAACTGAGCTTGTACGAGCGCCAATTGCACTTGGTCCTGATTTAGGACTTGCTGCGCAAGCCGCGTCGCAGACTGCGCCTGCAGCGCGTTATAGTATGCAGTTGCAACGTTGAACGCGATGGTTTGAAACGAACGCTCAAACGTTCCGCTTGCAGAGTTGTAATTTGCTCTCGCGGTGTGAATTAACGCGATGACACGGCCGCCATCGTAGATCAACTGACGCAGGTTCGCGCTCAGCGTGTTGCTCGTTACTCCGCCGCCTAAGACGCCGCCCTGGGTAACGACGCGACCGCCGTTCGTATGGGTCGTCGCTGCGGTTCCGCTGACGTTCGGGAAGATGCCGGTTTTTGCCAACGAAAGCGGCGCTTGCGCTTGTTGCAACACCGCGAGCGCCGTTGCAAGCACCGGCGATTTTGCAGCGGCGATTTGGATGGATTGCTGCAGCGTCACTGCCTGCGGGATGCCGGGCTCCGGCTTTTGCACCGCGACGCCCGGCGCGGGCGTACCGTATGCCGGATACGGAAGAGTGGTAGGCGCCGGTGTAGGCGCCAGTTGTGCGTGCGCGCGGATGGGCGCGAGTTGGCTTAATGCGGCAAGTGCGAATGCACCCGCTAGAGTTAGTACTGCTTTCTGCACGCTATCTTCCGCCGCGGTTTCCTGCTATCGCAACGATGCTGCCGTTCTGCAGCGCATCCGGACGCGTCGTGATTACTTGCGTTCCTTGCTGGATACGCGGGCTCTGCACTTCGCTGAGCGTGTCGGTTTGAATGCCGACCTGCACGGGCACTTCTTCCGCTTTATTACCGTTGGCGACGATGAACACGTTCGCTCCTTGATCGGTCTGCGCCACCGCTTGCCGCGGTACGACAATCGCGTTGTTATGCTTTTCCTTTTGAATCGTCGCACTGACGAGCATGCCGCCGCGCAACGAAAAATCCGGATTCGGTTCGCGAATGCGCGCTTCGTACGACAGCGTGCCTTGCGTCGGCACTGCATTGACGGTCGCAATCGTCGCCGCGAATTTCCGCCCGCCGAGTTGCGAAGCGGTGAACGTTACCGGCGTGCCGGCATGAACGTATTGCAAATCTTCATCAGGCACGTTCACGTTCACCCAAACCGTGCTGACGCGCGAGACTTTCAGCGCGGGCGTGCCCGGTGAGGCCATTGCGCCGGGATCGAGCAGACGCGCCGTGACGACACCGTCGAACGGTGCGTAGAGTGCCGTTTGGCCTATCTGCGTTTCCAACGTGTGCGCCTGCGCCTGGGCCGCTCTTACAGCTTCGCGCGCCGCTGCGGCCTGCGAGCTTTGGACGCCCGTCGTTCCTTGATTCGCAAGTGCGGTCTGGTATTGCGATTGCGCTGCGACGTAAGCCGCGCGCGAATTCGTCAGGGCGGTGAGCGAAACGTAGCCCTGCTTGTAGAGTTGCTGATTCTGTTCGTACGTCAGCTTCGCGTTAGCGAGCGCCGCTTTCGCGGACTGCACCGCCTGCGATGTTTGCGACTGCGTGATCGGCACGTTCAACGCCGAAGACTGCGCCTGCGCGGAGGCCTGCGAGATTTGTGCCTCGACTTGTCCAAGCTGAGCGCGCAGGGTTGAATCGTCGATCTTCGCGAGCAATTGTCCCGCGCTCACGCGATCGCCTTGATTGACGTACACCGCCGTAACCGGACCCGACTGCTGGAAGGAGAGCGTGGAGTCTTCGAGCGGTGCGATTTGGCCGTCTAATGTAAGGTAAGTAGCGATATCCCGGCGTTGTGCCTGCGCGACCTCAACGTCGAGCGCCATCGGTCCGCGCTGTTGCGGCCCTTTGCTAGCGCATCCGCCGAGAATGACAGTAGCGGCGAGCGCGCCGGCTACAGCCAAGCGATAATACTGCATGCTGCTCCTTCTAAAAAATCCTAAAACGAAACACCCGTCCGTGGTGTGATACGGAGGTGGAACCCGGAATGATTCACTTACTACCTCAGCAACCTTAAACCCGCCGGGGAAGCCGGCGGTGGCGTGTTGTATTGTGACTTGGCCATGCGTGCGAAACTCGATATCGGCCGGACATATAGCCGGCAGACCCGCGTTGAAGAGTGGATGACCGCAGAAAAAGCCGGCAACAAAGGTGTGGACGTGTTATCGACGCCGCAGTTAGTGCAACTGGTCGAAGACGCCGCCATGGCCTGCATCGGCCCATTGCTCGATGAGGAGCAGATCACGCTCGGAACGCACATCGATCTCGAGCACCATAAACCGGTCCCCGTCGGCTTCATCGTGCGAACCGAAGTCGAGGTCGTGCTCGTAGACGGTCCCCGAATCAGCTTTGCGGTACAAGTGTTCGACGAACAGGAACCTGTAGCAGAGGGGACACACGAGCGCTATATTATGGACCGGACCAAGTTTTTGGCTAAGCTTGAAGAGAAACTCGCTTAACGCTACCTTTATAGACGAAGGGCACGGCCCGCCTGCGTTATGCTGCAGGGGGGGCAACCCGGCCCCCGAAGGATTAGCTTTGCTTGCTTTGGGGTATCTGCGACACGACTCTCGGTCTGTCGCATGGACAACGTAGCAAGCCGAGGTTTCATTCTAGCTAGGAGGAAAACTTGAAACGACTGAGCACCGGAGTCCTCGCCGTGCTGATGACAGCCGGTCTTGGACTTAGTGCGGTAGCGGCTCCGTCGCAGTCTGGCACGCATGGCAACATTGGACCCAACGCGATTGCCCAGGCTACGCCGTCTGCCTCTCCCGCTCCGGCAGCGACGGCATCGGCTTCGCCCGGAGCTTCAGCAGCTCCGGCAGCGACGCCCGCGGCGTCACCTGCCCCGGCGGCGCCGGCATCTGCAGCTCCTGCAATGCCGCCGGCGAACTTCGGTTCCCCGCCGTCCGGACAAATCCCGATTCTCTTTAACGACCACCACGTCTACGCCAAACCGGATGAGCTGAAGCAAGGCCGCGTCCTTGCCGCGCTTATCCGTGGCGGCACCATTCTGATTCCGCTGCGCTCGATGTTCGAACAGATGGGCGCGACGGTCTCGTACGATCCGGCTTCGAAGACGGTCGACGTCACCAAGCCGGGCGCAGACGTCAAGGTCACGGTCGGCAAGCCTGAAGTAGTCATCAACGGCGAAACGCGTCCGCTGGACGTGCCGCCGGAGATCTACCAGGGCCATGTCGTCGTGCCGGTCCGCGTTATCTCGGAAGGCATGGGCGCGTACGTCCAGTGGGTTCCGGACCGCCGCATCGTCGTAGTCCGTTACCTGCCGCCGACGCCGCCGCCGGCACCGGTCCCGACGACCGCTCCGACGGCACCGCCGACGCCGGCTCCGACCCCGGTCCCGACTCCCTCGTTGACGGCTTTCGTCGCTGGTGACTACATCATCTCGCCGAAGGTATACAACGAGTTCAGCCCGGGCAACACCGGCAACAACAACAATGGTGGCTTCTCGTACCGCGTCCACGGTGCGGTGATGTTCAACCTGCTCAACATCCCGTGGATGGTTGAAGGCGACTATCGCCAGATCAACTATCCGCACAACTCCACGTCCACCACCATTCCACCCGGTGCGGCGTGCGGTTACGGCGGCGTTGGATTTGACCCCGGATGCGTCACCGCAATCGGCGGACAATTCCAGACGTTCGTTCCGGCGTTCACGGTTCGCGACTACGATCTAGACGCGCGTCTCGGCATCAAAGTGCTGGATCCGAAGATCTACATCGGCGTCGGATACATGTGGCGTTCGGGCAACTACGGTTATCCGAAACTCAACAACGTCGGCTTCGGCGTGGAGAAACTGCCTGATCTGGAGCAAAACGGCTTCACGTGGTACGGCAGCTTCTACTACTATCCGAACGTGAAGGGCAACTTCACGGGCTGCATCACCGTAGGATGCACGACGTTCAACCAGACCGCGCAACTCTCGTACAACGTTATGAAGTACGATCTCGGCGGTGCATTCACGTTCGGACCCAACGTGCCGATCTTCATCGAGTTCGGCTATCTTGGCGATGACGGCAAGAACAAGACGAATGCTCCTGCGGAGTTCTCTCACAACGGCCCGTACGTGGGTCTCGGCCTCAAGTTCTAATCTAACCGTTTAGAACGAACGAAGAGCCTCGCAGCAATGCGGGGCTCTTCTCTTTTCTTGTCATGGTGAGGTATCGAACCATGGCTGAGCAAAGCGATCGACGGAGTCGACGCGCACGTCGAAGCCCGAACCGCAGGTTCGCAAATGCATCCGCGTCACGCTGAAAATGACGAAATAGATTATATGATGCGGATTCGCTTCAATCGTAATGCGGCGGCGTTCGGAGCGCTGACGGCGTTTCTGGCGTTCCAGGCGTATGCGTTCGCATATTCAAAGGTGTGCAGCGAGCATTTCAATCTTTCAGGGATGTTCGGCTGGCTCTTCATCACGAATTTCTTTACGTGGATCGTGTGGATACCGCTCGCGCTGATTTGCGCAGCCCTTTGGGGGTCTGATCGTGGTCAACGATACAGTCAATACCAATAGAGTTTTGGCTGCGATTCTGCTTGCTGCACCGGTCCTCGTGTTTACCGGCGCGTTCATCGTTACGCCATACGGTCAAAGCGGCGCGTGCGTGATATAAAAAAGCGCCGGTCGGAAGCCGGCGCTTTCGGTTTATGTTAGCGTGCGTTACGGTTTGTGCGTAGGCCGAGGTGAAGGCGAAGGCGTAGCCGTAGCGGTGGACGTTGGTGCCAGCGATCCGCTCGGCGTAGGCGTCACAGCGCCGCTAGGCAGCGGTAAAGGCGATCCGCTCGGTGCGATCGACGGCGCAATGGTTGGAACCGGTGTCGCCTCGATGCATGGAGCCGGCAAAATTTCGACCTTCGGTTGACCCGGCGCCGGTGTCGGAGATGGGGTTGGCGACGGCGTCGGCGTGAGCGTAGGAATTGCTGTCGGCGAGGGGCGCGGTGCGCCACTCGGTAACGGCGTCGGCAGTTCCGGACACGGCAGCGCCTGTGCAAAGTAATGTTCGGTGAAACCGATTTGAAGATCTTTGGCTAGCGCCTTGCCGAAGAAGCTCTTCGGCCACTTGCGCATCACGATGTGTGCGTAGTTCCAGGCTTTGTCTTGGAATTCGTGCGTCCACACCTTGCGGTACATTTGGAACGCGAGGAAGTACGAACGTGCGAGTTGCGGATCGTTCGGATATTTTTTCGCCCAATCAAGCATCGCTTCGTCTGCGAACGAGATGCGAGAAATGATCTTCGGATCCGTTGTATACGAACCCGCACGGATCAGATCGTCGTGGAATGTGTTATTGATGCCGAGGTAGCTCATCTTCATGCGCCCGAAGTACTCATCACCCGGCGCTGAGACTTTGAGCATGTCCTGAATATGCTGCTGCCACTTGGAGATCTTCGGCTTGGTGTCTTTCTTCGTGGCCGTGGCCGCCGGCTTGGAACTCGACGAGGACGATTTTGCAGCCGGTGCTGCGGCGACTGGCCCTACAATACCAAGGACAATCGCCGCAGCTGATACGGACATGAACGCGCGTTTCAACTACAACCCTTTCTGGCGAATCGGTTTTGCCTTTGAAACGTACTTCCAGGCCCGAAGGTTCGCCTACTTCAAAGTTGCAGCGAATTCAGACTTAGCTTGCGCTGCATATGCGGTCTTTCCGTAACGTCCAAGCAGCCAATGCATTGCGTGAGACGCGACTTGGTGACCGTGTTCGGTGTCGATCCGTGCATACAAAGCCGTCAGCTGATAGACGTCTTTTGCAAGCCACGGGTCGGCGGGATATTTGTGCTCCCAGTCATGGATTGCGTCTTCCACCATCGCTGCCGCTCCGATGACGTCCTCGCCTTTCTCCGGCGTGAACTTCAGTTTCATGTCGAGATCGTGCAGCTGATTGCGGATGCCGAGAATGCTCATCTTGAGCCTGCCGAAATACTCGTCGGCGGGCGCGACATGAACGACGGTCAGCTTGTATTTGTGTACGGCCGCATGTTTTGGTGGATGCTTTGAAGCGGCCGCGGGAAGGGTGAAAGCTATCCCTAGGACGGCCAGCAAGGAAACAATGAGAAAAATGCTGCGTGTGCGCACGGCACAGCGGTCCTTTCTCTCCCCCTTATATCAGCATCGACTCGCTTGCCAGGTACTTTAGGTGCTTACGCGCCGGACAGGGCAAGCGTGAGCACCCAGAAAGAAAGGGACCGCGCGGTGCGAACACCGCGTCCATGTCTCGCACCATCACCGTTGCGGCCGTCCAAACGGCGGCGCACGATCGCGCGGCGCTTGCGGAAACATGGCCGCGCGTAGCCGAAAGCATCCGCGATGCCGCCCGGTCCGGGGCACAGCTCATCGTCGTGCCGGAGGGAACGCTGCCGGCCTACGTCTTGGGTTACGAAGATTTTGACGAACGTGAAATCGCGGCGGCGCTTGAGGAGACGCAAGGGATCGCCCGTGACCACCGCGCCGTCATCGTCATCGGCGCGGCGCGGCGCGATGGCGATCGCGTATTCAATAGCGCGCTT
This sequence comes from uncultured bacterium, assembly GCA_964531205.1. GTDB lineage: Bacteria > Vulcanimicrobiota > Vulcanimicrobiia > Vulcanimicrobiales > Vulcanimicrobiaceae > JAICWY01. The sequence continues at coordinate 13,182 of CAZHGH010000032.1, read as the reverse complement.
CTCATCGATGCGAACGGCTCGATCGCCGGCGCCGCCGACAAACACTTTCTGTGGCATTTCGATCGCCAATGGTTTGCGGCGGGAGAACGGCTCCAGCCGATAGACACATCACTCGGCAAGATTGGCGCGCTCGTATGTGCCGACGGACGCATTCCGACCATTGCACGCACGCTGGTAGATCGCGGTGCGAAGATACTGGTGATGCCGACGGCATGGGTTACCAGCGGCCGCGATCCCGAAAACCTCGAAAATATTCAAGCCGATTTGCTTGCTCGCGTTCGTGCGCGCGAGAACGATGTGCCTTTCGTTGCCGCAAACAAATGCGGTGTCGAACTCAGGTGCGTTGCGTACTGCGGGAAGAGTCAGATTTTGCACGCGGACGGAACGGTCGCCGCGCTAGCATCGCAAGATCGCGCAGAGACGATCGCCGCGAAAATCGAGCTGCGTACGCCACAGGCGCCTCGCATAAAAATAGATGACGCGGGGATTGAGGAAGGTGGACGCAGCGTTCCAATTCGGATTGCAATCACCGCGCGCAGGCCGCGGGAAAGCGACTCAGGCCTCTTACGCGTTCTGGAGGCAGAGCTGCTGCTTTCTCCACAATCGTGGCCGCCTTCGTTTTCGACAGGTAACTCACCCTTAGGCATCGTCGAGCCCAATGACAATCACATGATGGATCCAGGGGCCTTAACGAAGGTTCGGGTAGGCGGCTTTGACTTTGCCGTATGGCGCACGTCATACGAACCAGAATGGCAAGAAAGATTCGCGCGAGCGCGCGCGTTGGAACTGCGCATGTATATCGTCGTTATAGATGAAGCGCGGAATCGGGCGTACGCCGTCGATCCCGACGGTGCGATCGTCTGCGGCACGTTCGACGGTTACGAGATCGCCTCGTTCACGTACGATCCCCTGCGCACGCAGCAAACACTCGTAGCGCCCGGCACGGATGTGCGCGCCGGATTGGAGCGTGCGGCGCTGCATGCAACGCCGTAACTTTCTTGCAGCAGCGCTGGCGCTTCTCGCGTTGACCGCTGCCGCGCCCCACCGTCTTCCGCACCAAAAGGGAACGTTCAAACTCAGCGTTCCGAGCGGTCCGTTCATTTCCGGCAGCCGCGTGCCGGTAGACGCGAGCGGGATAGACGCGCCGTTCTCAATCGCGCTTTTAGGACCAGGAAGCGTCGAAAACCACGACTTTCTCGCGCCGCAAGTCGATGCCGCCACAACCGCGACGTTGATCGGCGCCACGCACGACGCGATTGCGTACAGCACCGTGCGCATTGTGCCGGCGCCGGGTGCGCATCGTTCGCTCATCGCCGTCGCATCTTATGAAAACGGCATAGCCATACACGACGCGTCCACGTTCGCGCTGCTCGGTTATGCACCGATCGGTGGTGCTCCGGGCGATGTGATTTTTGAACCGGACGGAGCGCTCGCAGCGCCCACAACGGACGGCGATACCGTCACCCGTATCTCCCGAGCCCCCTGGAAGCTCGCCGTCACGCGCAACGTTCCGCTCGGCAACGAAATCGCAAACGATCCGCGTACGGGCAGCATCTTCGTGAGCAACCGCGATGCCGGCGGTTTCGGAGCGCTCACGCGCATTGTGCCGAACGGCACCGTTTCGCGCGTAAGAACCGGAGATACCGCCGAAGGCATCGCAATCGATTCTCGACGAGGTTTGGCTTACGTCGGAAACGTCAACGATAATACCGTCGCCGCGGTCGATGTGCGAACTATGCGCGTCGTTCGCAAATACGCAAGCGTTCCCCGGACGTTTGGCATCGCGCTTGACGACAAAACGCAGCGGCTCTTCGTTGTCTCCAACATGAGTCCGTCAATGCCCGGCAACGGCGGTGACGTCGCCGCAATTGATTTGCGCACCGGACGGATCGTCGCGAAGAGCGCGCGATTACCGTTCCCGCTCGGCGTTGTCTACGACGCGCCGCGCACACGGCTTTTTGTAACGGACGAAAGCAGCGATCGCGTTTACGTACTGGACGCGCGATCGCTTCGCGCCAAACATGCGCCGCTTGAAACGTGCCGCACGCCGTGGCGACCGCGCATTGCCGGCAAGAGATTATACGTCCCCTGCGCGCGAAGCAATCAGGTCGACGTATTCTCACTTCAATCATTGCGCCGGGTCCCGCACGCGCCCTTTTCTACCGGCGGTTTCCCGCTGAGCGTCGCGCAATGGCCTTAGCTGCACTGCTCCTTGCCGCGGTACTATTACCATTGTCGCCGGCGCCTGCCGCACCGTTTCCGAAGATTTTGACCGACGCGCCGACGATCACGGACGTCGCTCCAGGCGTAACGTACGGCGATTATCAAATGAACACCGTGGACGGTCCGCTATCAGTACACGTGATCGCGATCGATCTCCGCGAGCCGACGGTGCGCATCGGCACGGCACTTGCAACCGATAAACTCATTTCGCCCGGCGAAACGCTCTCCTCTATGGCTCGTCGTAACGGCGCCGTTGCGGGCATTAACGGCGATTATTTCGATATCAATCAGACGAATCAACCGCTCAATATTTTAGTGCAAAACGGGCGCTTGGTGAGAATGCCGATGCACCGTTGGGCGATTGCGGTCTCAAAATCAAAAGACGTTCAGTTCGCCGAATTCGAGATCGCGCAAACTGCGATGCTTCCCGGCGGAACGCTGCCGTTGAAAACGATGAACGATTGGCCGCCTCCCGGCGGCGGTGCGGTGCTGATCACACCGGAATACGGACCGCTTCGCGCGGTGCAAAACGTTACCGAATTCTCGCTCGCACCGGCGAGCGAAACGCCTCCGTTCGGGACGTACACGGTTCGCGGTATCGCGGACAATACGCAAACCCAGCCACCGGGATACTTTTTGGCGCTTGGTCCGAACGCGTACGGCAGTGTTTCGCTGCCGAATGCGGGGGACTCGATCACGATCGATGGAAGCGTTACGCCCGCGCTGGACGACATTGAATCCGCAATCGGCGGCGGCCCGCTGCTTGTGAAAGACGGCACATGGTTTGCGGACCCGGATGGGCCCTCAAAAGGCGAGTTCGCGACGCATATGCCAGCGAGCGGTGTTGCAGTGAAACGCGACGGCACGCTGCTGTTCTTTGAAATCGACGGACGGCAGCCCGCGCTTTCCATCGGCGTACTCCAGCCGCAGCTTGCCGCACTAATGATTGCGTTCGGTGCGGTCACCGGCATGCAATTCGACGGCGGCGGAAGCTCGACAATCGTTGCACGCGTACCGGGAAACGCATCGGCGTCCGTACTGAACTCTCCATCCGACGGCGTCGAAAGGCGCATAGCCGACGGATTGCTCGTGTATAGCGACGCACCCAATGGTCCGGCTGCGCGAATGTTTGCAACACCTCAAGTGGTGCGTGCGCTTCCCGGAGCACGCGTTCCGTTGCGAATCGCAACAACGGATGCATCCGGACATCCGGCGTCACCATGCACATGCACGCCTCGCATGCGCGTAATTCCCGGAAGCGCCGGCGCGATGGACGGCAATGTTTTCGTCGCCGGACGCAAACAGCAGGACGCGGTGATCCGCGTTGAAGCGGGCGCATTACGCATGGACGTTCCCGTCCAAGTGACGATGCAGGTTGCACGCGCCGAAATTCTACCGAAACAACCGGCACTGCTCGCAAATGAAGCACTGTCCCTACATGCACGCGCGTTCGATGCGCACGGCTATCCAATTGCGCTGCCCCAACGTTTGCCGTGGAGCGTTACTGCGGGAAACATCGACACGGCCGGAGCGTACAGAGCCGGCACCGGCGACGCTGTCGTGAGCGTGCGTCTCGGCGATCGCATTGCAAACGAGCACATCACCGTCGGCGAACATGAAGCGGACATTGCACTAGGAGCCAAAGCCTCGTTTGCAACTGCGCCCGCAAATGGTCCCGGGGGTTTGACCAAAGATGCGCCGTGCAAAACCTGCCTTTCACTCCAGTACGACTTCTCCGGCAACGAGCGCGCGGCGTACGCAAATGCGCCCATTGTGCTTCCGGAGCGAGCATTGGGCCTCTCCGCCGACGTCTTCGGGGACGGCAACGGTGAAGTGCTGCGCTTGGCCGTAAACAACGCCATCAACGAACGCTTCCTCTACACGCTCGCGAAAGTCGATTGGCAAGGCTGGCGACACGTCGAGTTGCGGTTTCCGCCGGAATTGCCGCAGCCTATCACTTTTAAGTCCATCTACGTGATCGATCGCGTCGGACCGGGACCCGCTGTGCAAGCATCCGGCTCGATTGCCCTTCGAAACGTCCGGGTTCTGTTGGCAGGCAGCACGAGCAAGCTTCCCAAATAGCGGGAGGCATGAGTTTCGACTCGCTCGCCGCTCGCGCGCTCGACACCGCTTCAAAGCGCGGCGCGCACTACGCCGACATCCGCTTTGAGGTCGACCGCACGGAGCGCATCGAAGTACGCAACGGCGTCGTGGCGACGCTTGCCGATTCCACCAGCCGCGGTTACGGCATCCGTGCCCTTGTAGATGGTGCATGGGGCTTCGCCGCGAGCAGCGACCTCACGGATGCCGGCGTAGATCGCACCGCTGCGCGTGCCGTTGAAATCGCGCGCGCAGGCGCGGCGATCGCGCGCCGCCGCCTAGGCGAAGCGCCGGCAAACCGCTACGTCGACAAGTTTGTCACACCGATCGTTCGCGATCCGCACGACGTGCCACTCGGAGATCGCGTGAGCTTGTTGTTGGACGCGGAGAAGGCGCTCCACGTTGCGCCAAGCGTACACGTCGGGCGCGCGTGGATGGATCTTTGGAGCACCGATAAGTTCTTCTTCAGCACGATCGGCTCGAAAATCGAACAAACGATCCGGCAAACGGGAAGCGGCATCGAAGCGCTTGCGGTCGGTGAAGGCGACGTGCAAACGCGCAAGTTCCCTGGAGATATCGGCCTTTATAAATCCGGCGGATGGGAAGTTATCGAACAGGCGCGTCTGCGTGAAAACGCACAGCGCATCGGCGAAGAAGCCGTCGCGCTGCTCAGCGCTCCGCAATGTCCTAGCGGCACGTTCGACGTTATCCTGGGCGGCTCGCAAGTTTCGCTGCAAATTCACGAATCGTGCGGACATCCCGCCGAACTCGATCGCGTCATGGGATGGGAAGCAAATTTTTCGGGTGTGAGCTTTCTGGAGATCGACCAACTCGGCAAACTCAAATACGGCTCCGATATCGTCAACATCGTGATTGACAATACGCTGCCTGAGGGTCTAGCGACAGTCGGGTACGACGACGAAGGGACCCAGAGCGTCGTCTCGGATATTATTCGCAACGGCGTTCTCGTCGGTTACGAAATGAGCAACGACACTGCACGCGCGATCGGACGCACGAGCAATGCCTGCGTGCGAGCGCAGAGCTGGGAGTTCGTGCCGATGATTCGCATGTGCAATTTGAACCTGCTTCCGGGCGATACGCCGTTCGAGAATCTTTTCGACGACGTCAAAGACGGCATTTATATGGAAAGCAACCGATCCTGGTCTATCGACGATCACCGGTTGAATTTTCAATTCGGCTGCGAGATGGGATGGGAGATCAAGAACGGCAAGCGAGGGCGCCTGCTGAAGAATCCCACGTACGGCGGCGTTACACCGCAGTTTTGGAATTCATGCGACGCCATCGCGGATAAAAATTCGTGGGTTCCCTGGGGCACGCCGAATTGCGGCAAAGGCGAGCCCATGCAAAGCGGACGCACGGCGCAATGCGCGGCGCCCGCACGCTTTCGCAACGTGCGCGTAGGAGTCGGTTACGGTGGATAGCGCTCAACGCGAACATCTTGCCAAACGCGTGCTCGAGCTTTCCGATGCGACTGCAACCGAAGTGATGATTGCCAGCGGTAAGAACGAACTGACGCGATTCACGCACAACGCGGTGCACCAAAACGTCGCGGACTCCGATATCTCGGTTCGCGTTCGTGCAATCATCGGAAAGCGAACCGGCGTTGCAACAACGAACATGCTGGAGGACGGAGATCTCAAAGACGTCGTGCAGCGCGCGATCGAAATTGCAAAACTCTCACCGGAAGATCCGGACTTACCGCCTCTGCCGCTCGGCGGCAAAACCGAAACACCCGAGGGCGGGTTCGTCGATCTAACGGCGCACGCGACCCCCGAACAGCGCGCCGCAATGGCGGATGCAATCTTCAAGACTGCGGAATCGCGCGGATATTGGTGCGCCGGATTTGTAACCACCTCGGCCAGCGGAATCACCATCGTGAACTCGAGCGGCGCCTGCGCATCATTCGACGGTACCGAAGCGGGCGTAAACGTGAAGATGACCGCGGCCGATTCCACCGGTTTTGGAGAAGGCTACGACAACGACGTTACACGGCTCGACGCGCATGCGATCGGCGAAACGTCCGCTAAAAAAGCCTTTGACTCGGCGAAACCTCGCACGGTCGAACCGGGCCCATGGACGGTCATTTTAGAACCGGCTGCGTTCGGCGAGCTCCTCGTATACCTAGCGGATCACTTTTCCGCGCAGTCATTCGATGAGGGATCGTCATTTTTGAGCGACGGATTGGGGAAGCAGTATCTCGGCGACGACGTCACCATCACCGACGATTACGCGCATCCGCTCAATCCCGGTCAGCCGTTCGACTACGAAGGCCAGCCGACGCAGCGCCTCTCGCTAATCGAAGACGGCGTTGCGCGCAACATTGTCACCGATAGTTATTGGGCGCACAAACTCGGCCGCCCGAACACCGGCCACGCCCTTCCGGCACCAAACGCTGCCGGCCCGCAAGCGATGCATCTCGTCGTCGCGCCGGGACGCAAATCCGTCAACGAACTCGTTGCCGAAACGAAACGCGGATTACTGATCACGCGCTTTTGGTACATTCGAACGGTCGACCAAAAGAAAGCCATCGTTACGGGAATGACGCGCGACGGCACGTTCCTGATCGAAAACGGCGAAATTGCCGGTGGCGTGCGAAACATGCGCTTCAATCAAAGCATCTTGGAAGCACTTCGCAATTGCGAATTTTCGAACGCGTTGCATCGCACCGGCGGCTATGCATATTCGCTCGTGGTTCCGGCTGCGAAGATTGAAGGTTTTACGTTCTCGAGCGGGACGAATTTCTAACAGCGGCGTTCAACACGTAGACCCACCAGTGCACGTAAACGTAAAGTAGACATTTCCGCTGTACGTCGTTCCCACACCGACGTCTTGGAGCGCTACAACGTCAATATTGAACGCCGGAACGTTAAAATTGATGTTTCCGCCACCGTTGCCCGTGGCAGTGGTCGAGTATACGTTCGTTAGGTTCCAGGTGAGGCTGGAGTTCCCCGGTACTGTTAGAGTATACGTCAAATTATAAGAGGCCATCGTAATAACGGGGTTCTGATAGGTCGTACTCGAGTTTGCGCCGGACATGCCGATTTTGATAGTGGTTGCCGTCGAGCTCGACATGCCGCTGCAGTGAACGCTCAAAACACCACTTGCTTCCGGAATGACCTGGTCCGTACTCGTGAAGACGTTGTAGCTTGCAATGCTCAATCCGCTCGAATTAATGGTGCACGTCCCAGCCTGCGCCTTTCCTTGCATAAGTGCGACGGCCACAAGCATGACGGCAAACGTCAAGAGCGGCAAGAATATCAAACGGTACTTCATATGATGCCCTTCTCGTCGCATAGGAGTGTGCCGAGTTTTACAAATGGCGCTGATCCGGCCGGCACCGTAACGGTCATAGCGCACGCGCCACCACGGTAGCGGACTTTGCCGTGATATTGACCGGCGGGCACATTTTCGAAATAAAATTCGCCTCCGTCACCGATGTCCGACGTGACGATCTTGTCCGCAAGTTGCAGCTCGAAAATACCATATGCCGGCACCGCAAACGATCCGTTTCCTGCGCGAATCCGAAGACGTCCGGTTACCGTTCGCACGGGGCGCAGATCGAAGCGTACGATCGCTCCGGTCCGTGCCATCGGCACAACGTTTTGCGCGGTCGCTTCGATACGCGTGTTCATGGGCGTATCGGCCGGATCGATAGTTATTTGATTTCCGAAGTACGATTCTAGTTCCGGAACAATCAGGAAGCCGCTGCGGTTCGTCCTACCGATTTGAACGTTATTCGCGAATACACGTACTCCGGGAAGTCCCGCATCCACCAAAGCGTAACTATCCGAAAGCGGCCGCGTGGCAAACATTTTGCCGCCGATGAAGACCAGGCCGCCGGCTGCATTTAACAGTACGTCCTTTGAGCCGTTTGAAAAGTTCACGTTCGCCAAATCGTCGCCGTACTGCCAGCGATACTGTGCCTGACCGTACATTGCAACGTTATCTCTTGATGCGTTTACGCCGACGTCGTACCCAAGCGACGGTGCCTGGACGCCTACGGCGCGATCGAAGTTTGCAGTGACGCCCGGACGGCCGTCATTGGACGTTGCACCGAATGACGCACTCTCGTTGGCACGAGGCGTGAAGTTGATCTGCGTGGCAAGTCCAACGTGCTTGGTTCCGGCGTACGTTGAGAACGTCTCCGTGACCTCGAGCGTTGCAATACTCGAGAGCGTTCTCCACTGAGCGAACTGCAGCTGATTTTGAGACCCCGCATCGCGGAAGTGATCGTTCAGCAGCGACAGCGTGAGCGAAGTCCGCGGCCCAACCGGAATGCCGAAGCTCAGGTTCGCCGTCGTGACGGGACGGTCGAACGCCGCCGGTACGGAAAGCGTCGCGTAGCGAGGCGACTGGTACCGGAACGACGCAGCAAGATTGAACCGGGGCGAAATGTACTGATAAGATGCCAAGCCGGCGGTTCCCGCGGTCCCCGCATCCTCACTCGCCGCCGCACCGAGACCCAAAACGCCCTGATGCAAGCGCAGCGCAATAATCGGACCCAAACTAAAAATGCGGCCGGCGAATTCCACGCGGGCGCCTGCCGTAAGGTTTTGCGTTACGCCCGCAGCGTAACGCCCCGCGAATCCGGCGCCGGTAACCGGTGCTTCACCCAGGCTTGGACGAATTACGCCGATACCGTACTGGAAATCGGTCAGCCCCGGGCTCAATAGAGCATCGCTGGCATAAAACGATTTATTGAAAACCTGCTGGCGCCCGAACGCGTCGGTGACGACAACCTGCATGTTGCTCGCACCGTTCTGCACTGGAAGGTTTTGCAAATTGAATTGTCCAGGCGCCAGTGTCTCTTGCCGGTAGAGCGTGCCGTTTATATAAATGTTCGCAATCGACGGCGTATCGACGGTGCCCGTGACGCCGGGCAGAACGCTGCGTACGATTCCTGTGTTGAATCCGAAATACCGCTCGCTGCTAAAGCCTGCAAATGATACCGCGCCTCCGAGATCGCCGGTGTCGATGAAAAAATCACCGGCAATGAGGCGCTTCGACGTTGAGGGCTCGTCCACGATCCAGCGCGTGAGATTTTGCTGATACGTTTCACGCGATGCGAGGCTCCACGTTGTGTCCAGCACGCCGGCGCCGATACGTGAGCCGGCTTCCATGGACGCTATTGCGCCGCCGCGTGTCGAGCCGCCGATGGCGTAGTTAGCGAAAACGCTCCGCACGGGACGCGTAAGATGCAGAACTTCGTGGCGTTGCACGTTAATCGCCGTACCTTCGCCAAAATGCTCGCCCGAAACCGACAAGTCGAGGATCAAATTCGTGTCGTCGACGCGATACGTGAGTCCTGGAGCGAGAGACGCAAGCGAGATCCAATTGTCCGGCGTAGCTTCGTCGTTGAACTTAAACCCGCGCAAGCCCGCCTCCACGAGGTCCGAACGCTTCACGAGCACGTCGGTCCCTCGAAGAATCACCGTGACTTCAGACTTGAGTATCGTATTAATGCGAATGGTCAACAGCGCACGCTGCTGCTCTTGCTGCTGCGAAGCAGATTCCTGCGCTGCTCCAACGGGGGTCGCATTTGCCGCGACCATGCCGGCGCAAACGAGAACGCAGACTGCAGCGCGCAGACGGTCAATCATTTACTGCAGCCGGTCACCGTTGCGTTACGCGTGAAATTCCCGGCATCACTCGCCAGGGCGACAGAGACTTCGCGAACGTTCGCGCACCGGTTACGCGGTATGGTTGCGACGAAGTCGCGATTTTGCCCAGCCAGGACGTACCATCCCTTAATGTCGTTCTCGTAAACTTTGTGACCCGCTCCATCGCGAGCGATAATGCCGACCTCGCGTACGATCGTATGGACGTTGCCAGTGTTGGCAAACACCGCGTGAACCGTACCACGGGAGACGCGGACGTCGGCAAGCTCGGCCTTTTGAACAGGATTTTGCGGTTCGTAAAATACCGGAACGGTAACGCGAGTCCGAACCACGAGACCTTGGCTTTGCTGCGCGCCAAGTTGGCTTTCGAGGGAAGGAAGCTCATCGAGCGTAATGCGATATGTTTTCTCGCGTTGCGACGGCGTACCGCTGAATCCGATGCGAATATTGCGATGTTCCATCGGATTGATCGTTACGAGCGTTGGAAACACGATAAGATCGTCCGTTGGCGCGAGACGAACGTTGCCCGTTGCGTCCGACGTCCATGCGTACCCACCGATTTGAAGGCGCAGCGGCATGTTTGCTTGATTCTCGATCGTGAGCGTATCGCTGACCGCATCGCTGGTCAGTGTGATGCGGATCGGCTTTACGTCGAACTGTCCTGCGGAGACGGGTGCCATTCCGGCGACCCAAGCCAAGGCGGCTGTTGCCGCAACCATGACGCGTTTTATCGGGCAGAGAAACATAACTTGCTCCGTTAAAAATCTATCGTAAGAAGATTGAGTGAGGGGTCCCACGTGGTCTGCTCGGTGATAATGTCGTTCTTATCGAGTTCGAATGAAACTTGAAGAGGTGGGGCCCCGTATGGCAAAACCACCGCTGTATTTGGACCCGAATCGCTGCGAACCACAGTTTGCACGGTACCATTGACGATGAACGCGCTGACGGAATTGCCGGGAACGATCTGTGCGCTTACCGGCATGCTTTTAGAAGCAGTGTTTGCATACGTCACCGTTGCGCTCCCCGCAAACGCTATGCAAAAGACCGCCAACAGAAGATGTTTCATAGAGCCTCAGAAGTTCACGCTGGCGGTTACGGAATCGGCGTAAGATCCAAGGAAAACGCGCTGCCCCGTAACGATGCGCGCCCAAACCGGGACGCTGGAACCTGCATCCGTCGGCGAAACGTACGTATATCCGGAAGGCAACCATACGCTTGCGCACGACGAGTCGTGACACAATTCGTAGCCTAGATAGCTCGCAGAAGTGCTCAGCTTCATCGAACGGCTGCCGAAACGTGCATCGGTATTGCCGCTATACTGTCCGCGATCCAAGCCGACTGCAACCGATGCGCCTTTCGTGCAGCGAAGGCCGACAGAACTCTGCTTGTACGTAGACTTCCCCGGCGCCTGAACGTAACCGATGCCGAGTGTAAATGCAATCGGTGACGTGGAGATCGAACACTGCTGCGTGACCGTGGCTTTCACTTGCACGGAACTCGCGACGCTTTGCTTCTGCGTCGCCGTCACACCCAACGGCAACACAGAAAACAATCCGGCAACGAGCGCGGCCAGCACCGCGGAATACCTCCGCACGTTCATAGTCTCTCCGGCCCTTCGCAGTTCCTTAGTAATTTACGGATGCAACTACTGTATCTTGGTATAGAAGCGTGGTAGCGGTCGAGCCGACGTACGCATCTTGGCCGGCCGGAATGCGCCCATAGATGCTGAGCGTCATTTTCTCACCGGTGGTGTTGCCGAGACCGGTCTGATTTTGCCCGGTGCCGCCGCCTGTCGTAAATTGCCAAGGAGATGTGAATCCGCTGTCCGATGCAAGCTCGTAGCTGAGGTAGTGCGAGCTGCCGTCGGTCAGCGCACGATCTCCGGAGATGGAGCCGCTGCCCGCGTGGCCGCCGCCATCGACGGAGAACGACACGGCCGCGCCTTTCGTGCAGTTTGTCGTAAGCGATGTGTTGCCCGTCGGTGCCGTACTGCTGAAGACGTCGTAATTCGGCGAGAACGTCAACGCCCCGGCAGAGGTAAATGTTGTGCAAGATTGTTGGACGGTCGAATTGATCGTCACATTAGAGGTTTGCGACGTCGCGAAGGCGGGTGCAGCCATAACGAGCGATGCCACCGCCGTTGCAACGAACACATAGAGAGACTTCATGATCGTTTGCCTTTCAGTGTCAGTAGTTCACAGTGACGGTGACAGTATCTTGATAGAGCAGCGTTTTAGAAGATGATGAAACGAACACGTCCTGTTGAGCCGGAATCTGTCCGTACAGGCTGAGCGTCATCGTTTCACCCGCGGCATTGCCTAAGCCGGTCTCGTTGACCGCCGTTCCGGCTCCGGTACTGGTTGAAAAACCCCATACCGTGGAAAGGCCGCTATTCTGATAGAGCTGATAGTTGAGATAGTGACTGCTTCCGTCGCTCATTGCACGAAAGCCCGAGGTCGCATGCGTGTAATTCAGACCACCATTAGCGGCGAACGTTACGGATGCACCCTTCGTGCATTTTGTCGTGAGAGAAGTTGAACCGGTTGGCGCCGTCAAGCTGAACACGTCATAGTTAGGCGAGAAGCTCAGAGCGCCATTTGGCGTCCACGCAGTGCATGTTTGTATGACGCTTCCCGTCACGGCTACCGGCTCAGGACCTGATGCATAAGCCCTCGCCAATACCGTGAAGATCGCAACTGCGGCGAATACGAGAAAGCGACGTGCTTTCATGCATGTCTCCCACGGGGCCATAGCAGATTTATAAGGTCTCGCGCCGTAACTCGACAAGGCTTACTTCGCGCGTTAACGGCAATATTGACTAAACGTCAATTAGCGTTAGCGCATTAACGCCGCATACTAAATCTTACTATTCCGATTAAGAGAACGGCGACACCCAAAATAAGCACCGGAAAATAAGGCGCAGAAGCAACTACAATCGCCGGATACGATTGCACGTTCGCACCTAATAATAATCCGCCGATAAGACGCGGCTTCCCGGGCGCAACGATGCCGATGCCGTTCGGTACAGCACGATCTTGCTGGTCGGTAACGGAGAATAAAATCGCAGGTTGTCCCGGAACGATCGCGGGCGAATGCAATTGAGCGGCTTGTTGCGCTGAAAACAGCACGGCTCTGACGCTGCGTCCCATCGCAGGTACGGAGAATGAATCGAAACGCACGTCCATGCCGGCAATGGTAGTGGACTGCTGCATCAACAGCA
>CAZHGH010000031.1:23760-32039 GCA_964531205.1 uncultured bacterium | reverse complement strand
AGCAGCGTCTCACGCGCCTTCGAGAGATCTTCGAGCTGTTCTCGCAGGAAGTTCTCGCGTTGCGCGAGTTCCTCGCGGTCCGCTTCGGCGTTGAGGTTCACGTTGGAGAGACGCGCGAGCTCTTCGCGCAAACGGGGGAGATCGTCGGTGACGGCGTCGGCTTCTTCTTTGTAACGCTCCTCGACGTCGCGGCACTCTTCGTCCGTCGCCGGATTTTGCGCGAACTGCGAGACGAGCATACCAAGCTCGGCTTCGATCTCCGCCAGGCGCGTGCGATGACGCTCGCCGCCGGCTTGCGCGTCGCGCTCTTCGAGCTCGGCCGAACGCACCGCCGATTCCAGGCGCGTCACTTCGTCAGAAAGCGCTTCGCGCTCGCGGCGTGCCGCATCGAAGCGCGTATCCGCTTGGGCAACTTGTTCGCGTAGCGTCTGCAAGCTTTCGGAAGCGCGCTGGGTCTGCGAGACCAAATTCTCGATCTCCGCGACCATGTGTTCGCGTGCAGCACGGGCGCGCTCGCTATCTTGATCGATGATGCCCAGACGCGCCTTCGCGCCTTCCCGCTCCGCGGAGAGCGCCGCAAAGCGCTCACGCAGATCCCCGGCATGCCGGCTCGATTGCGATTGCACGGCTTCGGCTTGCGCGATCCGCTCGCGCGCTTGCGCCAGTTCGTTCTCTAAGCGCACCCGGTCTTCGTCGCTTCGCGTCTCTTCCGGCTGCGCGCCCTCGAGCTCGCGTTCGCGTGCGCGCGCTTGTGCGGCCTGATCGTGCAGTTCTTTCACACGCTTGCGCGCAGCTTCGAACTCGCGCTGCATGCGTTCGACTTCCGCCGAAACACCGGCCATCTCGCCGCGCACTTGCGTGAGCGCAACTTCCGCCGCCCCCAGCGCCGCTTTGGCTTCGTCGCGCTGCTGCACGGACTGCTCGTTCACGCGCGTAGCTTCATGCACGTTCGTCTCGAGCTGCGCGAGGCGCGCGAGCATCTCGCTGAGTTGTTCGCGTAGCGTCTGCGCCTGTACGCGGCGGGAAAGAATAGACTTCTCACGCTGGTAGCGTCCGCCGGTGATAGCGCCGCCACCGGCGATTTGCTCTCCCGAAAGCGTGACGACCGTATCGCGTAAGCCGCGGTTACGCACCAGGTAGATGCCTGTTTGCAGCGTGTCGACGACCAGCACGTTGCCGACCAAGAAGCGCACGATGGACTCATACTGCGGCTGCGTCCGAATGAGTGCGTGCGCGTAACCGATGACGCCGCGGACGTCGCGCAGATCGGGCGTTAACTCTTTTCCGGTGCGGTTCTGCAGCGTGTCGAGCGGCAAGAACGTCGCGCGGCCCATCTCTTTCATGTTGAGGTAGTCGATTGCGCGCTCGGCGTCTTCCGATGTGGCCGTTACGATGTTCGAAAGGCGCGCGCCGAACGCGATGTCCATGGCGCGCGCATACTGTTCGTCCGTCGTGATGAGATTCGAAACGATGCCTTCGATGCCGCGCAGTTCGCCGCGCTGCGAGGCTTGGAAGACCGCCCGCGTTCCGGGGACGTGACCTTCGAGCGAGTTCTCCAGTTCTTCAATCGTATGCAAACGCGACTGCGCCGCTGCAACTTCGCTGGAATAATCGCGATGCTCCGTGGTCGCGCGCGAAAGATCGCCTTGTGCCTGTGCGACGGCGCGTTCCGCGTCCTCGACGCGAGCGCGCGCATCGACTAAACGCGTTTCCAGGTGGCCGATCTGTGCTTGCTGCTCGTTGAATTTGTGTGCCGCGGCGCCGGAACCGATCTCGAGCTGCTCCGCGCGAACGCGGGCTGCGGCCGCCTCTTGCTCCAAACGCTCCGCTTCGGTGCGCGCGTTCTCGCTCTGTACGCGCCGCTCGGCTTTGCGCGCGGCATGCGCGGAGGCTGCAGCTTCGACCTCACGCAGCTGCGTGAAGATCGCGTCGAGCTCTCCGCGAGATTGTGCCAGCGCGCTCTGCGCCTGCAGCTCCTGCTCGCGCGCGGTTTCTACTTCGTCCTGTAGCGGCGCGATGCGCGCCTCGAGATCGGCGATCGTCGCTTCGAGCTGCTCGCGTTCGCGCTGCACGCGCTCGACGTCTTCGGACGTCTGCGTGCTCTGCGCCTCGAGCGCTTCGCGGCGCGCAAGCGCGGCAGCGTAATCCGCTTCCACCCGCGCAAGTTCGCTGCGGCGGCTCTGGCTTTGCGTACGCAGTTCTTCGAGCTGCAGTTCGTGTTGATAGGCGCGCGTACGCATTTCCGAGAGCTGTGCGCCGAGCGATGCCGCCTTGGCAGCCGCAGCGCTGCGCAGTTCTTCGTTGCGCTCGAGCTCCACGCGCAGGGCTTCGCGCTCCTGTCGCCGCGATTCGCTTGCCCGAATGTACGAGAGAATCTCTAAATCGCGAACGCGCGCCGAGAGTTTGCGGTAACGCTTCGCGCGCCGCACTTGCGTGTCGAGTTCGGGAATACGCCGTTCGAGTTCGGCGATCAGATCGTTGATACGGATCGCGTTCTGCTCGGTTTGCTCCAAGCGGCGCATCGACTCGTTCTTGCGCGCGAGGAATTTGTTGATGCCGGCAGTCTCTTCGAAAAGCGCGCGGCGATCGGTGGGCTTACTCGTGAGAATCGAATCGATCTGTCCCTGCGAAACGATCGAATACGAACCCGGGCCCAACCCCGTGCCCATGAGCAGATCGAGAATATCGCGCAACCGGCATTGATTGCGATTGATGTAATATTCGATCTCACCGGCGCGATACGCCCGCCGTGTAATTTCGACTTCGGTGAAATCGATCGGCAAGCGCCGGTCGCTGTTGTCGAACGTAATCGAAACTTCAGCCAGGCCCAGCGGCTTGCGCTTCTCGTTGCCCGCGAAGATGACGTCTTCCATCTTGCCCGAGCGCAAGCTTTTGCTGCTCTGCTCGCCCAGCACCCAGCGGAACGCATCGATGAGATTCGACTTGCCCGAACCGTTCGGCCCGACGATAGCCGTAATGCCGCCGCCGAAATCGAGATGCGTCGGTTCGGCAAACGTCTTGAAACCAAAAGTTTTGATGCGCTTAAGTTGCATGCAAGCGTTCCTGGAGGATGTGAAGTGCTTGGGCGGCAGCGTTTTGCTGAGCGGCTTTCTTCGACGGCCCCGTGCCCGTTCCGAGTATCTCGCCGCTCACGGCGACCGTCGAGGTGAACGTCCGCAGGTGCGGCGGGCCCTCGCCGGATTCCCGGTAGAGCGGCGTGCAGGAAAGATATGCCTGCGTCAGTTCTTGCAGCTGCGTCTTGGGATCGGCCTGCGCTGCGTGTTCGTGATCGACGTTTGCGATGTGCTCGCGCTCCACAAAGCGCTGCGCCACGGAAAAACCGTGCTCGATAAAGAGTACCGCGATGAACGCCTCAAAGGAGTCGGCAAGAATCGAGGTTCGCTCGCTCCCGCCGTGCGCGCGCTCGCCCACCCCGAGCTGCACCAGTTCGCTGAAAGCAAGGCGCTTCGCGGTGTGCGCGATGGCCGAATCGCTGACGATCGCCGCTTTGCGTTTCGCGAGCGCGCCTTCTTTTTCGCCGGGATAATTGGCATACAGCCATCGCGACACGATGAGCCCGAGCACCGCATCTCCCAAAAACTCCAAGCGCTCGTTCGAGAGCGTCTGCTGCTCTTTTGCGGCGCTCTCATGAATGAATGCCGCATCGACGCGATCCAGGTCGCCGGCGGGAACGTCCGCAAGATCAAGCAACGCGCGAAGCCGCCGCCGCCGCTGTTCACCCGCCATGGTGATAGCTATTACCGTACTTTGCCGAAAACGAGGACGCTGTTGTGCCCACCGAAACCAAATGAATTCGAGAGTGCGACGTTCACCGGAGCTTTGCGCGCAACGTTCGGCACGTAGTCCAGCTGGCATTCCGGATCGGGAAATTGGTAATTGATCGTCGGCGGCATGATGTCGTTTTGGACCGCAAGCACGCTGGCAACGCCTTCGATGCCGCCTGCGGCACCGAGCGCGTGTCCATGCATCGATTTCGTGGAACTCACCGCAACGTTCGTGTCCGCACCGAACACGCGTTGAATCGCTTGCGATTCGGCGACGTCGCCTTGCGGCGTTGACGTGCCGTGCGCGTTGATGTAGTTGACTTCGTGCGGTTTGACGTTACCGTGCTTGAGCGCACGGTGCAGCGCGAGTTCCACGCCTTTGCTATCCGGATCCGGCGCGACCAAGTTGTACGCATCCGCCGATTGCCCGTAGCCGTACATTTCGCAGTAAATGCGCGCGCCGCGGGCTTTTGCGTGTTCGTATTCCTCGAGCACGAGAATGCCCGCGCCCTCACCGAGCACGAAACCGTCGCGTTCCTTGTCGAACGGCCGGCTCGCGCGCTGCGGATCGTCGTTGCGCGTCGACATCGCCTTCATCGAGCAAAAGCCGCCGACCGCAAGCGGCGAGATCGTCGCTTCGCTGCCGCCGGAAATCATCACCGGTGCATCGCCGTTAATGATGAAATTGTAGGCCGTCACGATCGCGTCGTTACCGCTAGCACACGCGCTGGAGATTGCGAACAGCGGCCCCCGTAATCCATACGCCATCGATATCTGTGCCGAAGCCGCATTGGCCATCAGCATAGGAATGAAGAACGGCGTGACTTTCGACCACGTGCCGTCGCGGTTGGCTTTCTCGGAGCTCGCCCAAAACGTAAGAATACCGCCGATGCCGGTCGCAATGACCGCGCCGGTCGTGTCGAGCAGATCCGGTTCCGAGAGATCCAAGCCCGAATCCTCAATCGCACCGCGTGCCGCGACTAACGCAAATTGCGAGAAGCGATCCATGCGCTTGGATTCGCGCTTACCGATGAGCGCCTCCGGATCGAAGTCTTTGACCTCGGCTGCGAATCGAGTGGTGAAATCAGTAGCGTCGAACGCTGTGATGGGTCCCACTCCGCTCTCGCCGGCGGTGAGCCGGCGCCAAAATTCGTCCTTGGTGTTGCCCAAGGGCGTCACCGCGCCCAGCCCGGTGACGACGACTCGTCGCTTGTTCAAAACGTCCCTGAAGTTACGGCGGGTCCGGGCGGGTCCCTCTTACGAACATGTGTGCCGATGCTGCTGTGCGCCGTCTTTATGCTCTTGCTCCTGGTCACGCCCTTACCCACCCCGAGTGTGCCGGCGGCGTTCGTTCCACCGCCCATCCTCATGTATCACCGGGTGGACCCGGACCCAGGCGCCGGCGCTGTGGCGAGCGACCTCACCGTATCGCCCGCCCGGCTGCGCGAGCAGCTTGAATACCTGAGGAGCCGGGGAATCGCCGCAATCAGCATGGCGCAGCTCGAGCAGCGTTTGGAGCGCGGCGAGCCGCTGGACCACGTCGTGGTGATGACGTTCGACGACGGCTACGCCGACCAGTACCGGTACGCGGTTCCGTTGCTGCACGAGTTCGGCGATAGCGCCACCTTCTACATCATTACCGGGCAGCTCGGACAGCCGCGGCATTTGACTTGGCGGCAGCTGCGCACGATGGCGGATATGCATTTGGATATCGCCGCGCACGGCGTGCAGCACGACGACCTTTCCCTCATGAACCCGGCGCAGCAGACATACCAGATCGAGCAGTCGGTTCGCGAACTGCACGCATTTCTGCACGCGCCGATCGAGTCGTATGCCTACCCGTCGGGACGGTTCAACCGGGAAACGCTGGCGATCATGCGCCACGCGGACGTTCCGCTGGCGGTAACAACTGACCCGGCCTACGTTCTCCCGCCCGAAAACCGTTTTGAAATGACGCGCGTGCGCGTCCATGGCGGTTGGCGTCTGGCCGATTTTGCGAGCGCCGTTCAAAGCGCGTTTTTTCACCCGCATCTGGTCCTTCGCTAACAAGCGCTCGGTTGCGAACAAGCCCGCTTCCGGGCTCGTTGATAGAGCAGGCTACCTCTCAATATCATGCAAGCGAGGGCATCAGATGCACAAACTCAGCAACGCAATCATGGCCGTGCTCTTTGGAAGCGTAAGCTTCGCTGGAATCGCTTACACACAAGCACTTCATCCATCGACCGCAGCAGTCGCACGTGCCGATGAAGGCGACCAGGGCGACGAGCACCACGGCGGGCAAAGCTGCGTCAATCCGGCCGGACACGAACGCGGCTGGTGCAAACACGGCGATCGCAACGGCAATTACAACGGCAATTACCCCGGCGGTAACTACAGCACGATTTCCGGAACCGTCATCGCGATGAACGGCGATCTCGTGCAATTCCGTGAGGACAACGGCGCGACCATCACACTCAACCAGCGCAATCTGCGCGCGAGCGGCTACGGCCTGAACGTCGGCTCGCATTACACGCTGCGCGGATACTGGAACAACAACATGTTCCTCGCTCAAGGCACCGGCGGCGGATATTACGGTAACAACAACGGCTATCCGTACGGCGGCAACACAAGCATTCAGGGCGTGATTACCTCGATTCACGGCAATCGCGTCACGCTGCTACAAGGATTATTCTCGACCATTACGGTCGACGACCAGCAAGCGCTCAACAACGGCTCGGCGCAGAATCTGTACGTGGGACGCAACATCACCGCGTACGGGTTCTGGAGCGGCAACACGTTCTACGCCACGAGCATTGGCTAAAGCGCCCCGGTGGAGACGGCGGCCCTTCCCTCGCGGATAACGCGTTGACTGGGCCGCTCGGCGGGTGGTATAGTATCGCGGCTATGTTCCTTTTCGATCTTCAGCTGTTCGCGTCCAAGAAGGGCGCGGGCTCAACGCGTAACGGCCGCGACTCCAACGCGCAGCGCCTAGGCGTCAAACTCTTCGGTGGCCAGCGGGTCATCGCCGGCAACATCATCGTCCGCCAGCGCGGCACCCATTTCTATCCGGGTGAGAACGTAGGCCTCGGAAGGGACCACACACTCTTTGCGCTCACCGACGGCGTCGTCGAATTCGCCACGCACCGCAACCGCCAGCACGTGCACGTGCGTCCGGCCGCGTAAGAGTCATCCGATAAAGGGTTAAAAGAGGACCTCCGGGTCCTCTTTGCATTTCCGAGCAGACGCGAGCAAGCAGCAAGTGCAGTTCATAGACGAAGCGACCATCACCATCGGCGCCGGGAGCGGCGGCGATGGACTTGTTGCTTGGCGACGCGAGAAATATATCCCCAAGGGCGGCCCTGCCGGCGGCGACGGCGGGCACGGCGGCAGCGTCTACCTCGAGGCGACGCCGGAGCTCTCAACCCTGGTCGAGTTCCGGTTCAAGCGGCAATTCGGCGCCGACTCCGGCAAGCCGGGGGGCACGTCCAACAAATCCGGACGAAGCGGTGAGGATCTCGTCATTCCGGTTCCGGTCGGAACGCTTGTGTATCGAACGCTCGAAGGCGAGTCCGAGGCTTTTTTGACCGACTTGCGCGAGCCCGGCGAACGCATCTTGGTCGCTAAAGGCGGACGCGGCGGTTTAGGCAACCAGCACTTCGCAACCAGCACGCGGCAAGCGCCGCGCTTTGCTGAGAAAGGCGAACCCGGTGAGCGTTGCTCGCTGCGCCTGGAACTTCGGCTGCTCGCGGACTGCGGCATCGTCGGACTCCCGAACGCCGGTAAGTCGACGCTACTTTCCGTTGTGTCTGCCGCGCGGCCGAAGATCGCGGATTACCCGTTTACCACGCTCGAGCCGCAACTCGGCGTCGTGCGGGTTTCCGATGAAGAATCGTTCGTCATGGTCGACGTGCCGGGATTGATCGAAGGCGCACATGCCGGCGCGGGCCTGGGCGACCAATTCTTACGTCACGTCGAGCGCACGCGCGTGCTCGTACATCTCCTCGACGGTGCAAAAACGCTAGAAGAAATGCTCGCTGACAAAACGATCATCGAAACCGAACTTGAAGCGTGGAAACGCGAGCTCGTGCACAAGCCCACGCTACTGGTCGTTTCAAAAATGGATCTGCCTGACGCACAGCAGCGCTTGGCGGAGCTGCGCGAGCGCTTTCCCGACGTGCGCGGAATCAGCTCTGCAACCGGCGTGGGCGTGCAAGATCTCGTGTACGCTGCATGGCGTGCGATTCAAGAAGCGCCGCTGCCGGAGATCGTCACGCCGGAACCGGCGCACATTCATCTCAAGCCGAGCGAACCGTTCACCATTCACAAGGAAGAAGAAGCTTTCGTCATCGAGGGCGAGCGCGTCGAACGCTTGGCTGCAATGACGAACTTCGACTCGGATGAAGGACTTGCGCGCTTCGAACAGATCTTGGCAAAGATGGGCGTCGATAAAAAACTCCGCCAGATGGGCGCCGTCGAAGGCGACACGGTACGCATCGGCGCGTATGAGTTCTTCTA
>CAZHGH010000031.1:0-23660 GCA_964531205.1 uncultured bacterium | reverse complement strand
ATGCGTTTAGGAATTTTCGGCGGGACGTTCGATCCAATCCATAACATCCACCTGTTCGTTGCAGAGTCTGCGCGTTTGATGGAAGGGCTGGATCGCGTGCTGTTCGTGCCCACGAACAACGTGCACTATCGCGCCAAACCCGAGGCTGCGCCGGAACATCGCTGCGCGATGATTCTCGGTGCAATCGAATCGAATCCGAATTTTGCGCTCGACGATACGGATTTGCGTGCCGATGCGACGGGTTACACCGCCGATCTGCTTCCGAAGATCCACCAAAAATATCCCGGCGCTTCTCTCACGTTTATTACGGGCGCAGATTCGCTTGCGAGCAAAGCTTGGGTACGATTCGAAGAAGTGCTCGAATCGCTGGAGTCCTTTGTTATTGCACCTCGCGCAGGCGTGAGTTCCGAGGCAGTTTCCCGCGTGCTGGCGGCAGTTCCGGCGAGCCTGCGCTCGCGTGTAAAAACGCTCAATCTTCCCGAGATGCCCGAGAGCGCGACACTGGTTCGCACCCTGCTTTCGCAGCGGCGCTCCGTTCGGTATCTTGTTCCCGAAGCCGTTTGGCAGTACATCGTTGCGCACCGTTTGTATGGATTTTCGAACGAGTAGCGTTGCGGCGCTCGCGCTGGCGCTCACAGCGTGTTCGAAAGCGGGCACCGTGGAGAATTTTCCGCAAGCGCTCGACGCGTGCAGCCGCGGCGCGCGTTCGGTGGAAATTCGCGAGCGCGGCATCGTCACGCGCGTGCTGGGTACGCGCCAATCCACGACCGGAACGCACGAGGGTTTTCTCTTTGCCGTACCGATGGGTCGCGCGCGTACGCAGCTGCGCGTTGAAGACAACGTCGACATCACGGGACCTATTCCGCTGCATCGCGGAGAACGGATCGAACTGCAAGGTCAACTTGAATGCAATGACCTGGTGATTCACTGGACGCATCATGACCCGAGCGGACATCACGTCGCCGGTTACATTGCCGTCAATGGCCGCGTCTACCAATAACCAGCCCGAGTCCGGCGCACTCGTGCAGCAGATCGTGCTTGCGAGTCAGTCGCCGCGCCGGTTGGAACTGCTTCGTTCGCTGCAGTTCGACGTTCGCGTCATGCCGAGCACGTACGAGGAGCCCAAGCATCCGCATCTGTCGCCGCGCGATCTTGCCATCGTACATGCGCGCCACAAATGCGAAGACGTGCGCGATACGCTGCTGCACAGCGAAGGTGGCCGGCACATCGTCGTCGCCGCCGACACCGTCGTCGACGTCGACGGCGAGGCGTACAACAAGCCCGTCGATGCCGCAGACGCAAAAGGCATGCTCCACGATCTCTCAGGCCGTACGCACATCGTGCACACGGCATTCGCACTCGCGATTCCAAAGCGCATCGAACTCATCGAGCATTGCGAGAGCACGTTCGTTACATTTTTTCCGCTCACGGATGACGAAATCGAAGCCTATGTCGCGACGGGCGAACCGATGGATAAAGCCGGCGCCTACGGCATTCAGGGTTACGGTGCAACGCTGGTAGAGCGCGTCGAAGGCGATTTTTACACGGTCATGGGGTTCCCGCTCGCAAGATTTGTGCGTACGCTACGACGGTTGGGATTTGTGCTGCCGATAACGAATGTAGACGGCACGCCGATTTAGACCGGGGTAGGGCAATTTTTACATATCGTGACGAACGCAGACTCTTTGCGGTAATCAGTCTGATTATCGTGGCGGCGCTTGTCGCGCTGGTGCAAGTAAGCGCTGCCCGAGCCGGTACGCCGAGTCCGCTGACGACAACCGTTACCAGTGTCAGTCTCGGCGTCGAAGAAATTGTCAGCGTCGTCGTCGGCGCGATTCGCGGCGGCGGCCAAGCGGTCATCAACATGCCCTCGCTTGAGCGCTCAAACGCCGAGCTGCGCGCCCAAAACATCCGCCTCGAACAGGAAAATGCCCACTTGCACGAAGCTGTCGCGGCGTATCAGCAACAAGTTGCAATCGCTCCGCGCCTGGACGAGTATCCCCGTGCGATCGAAGCCCGCGTCATCGGCTTTCCGCCGGAGAACGCCATCCAAAGCGTGACCATCGATAAAGGTACGCGCAGCGGCGTGCACCGCGACGACGGCGTGCTTGCTGCCGGCGGCGTGGTCGGGCGGGTCGTAGAGGCGGGACCGTTCGCCAGCAAAATCGCGCTCATCACCGATTTCACCAGCACGATGCCCGCGCTCGTGCAGCGCGGACGCAGTTGGGCCGTGGCCAAGGGCAACGAGACCAGCGTGCGCCTAGATTACGTCTCGCAAGACGCGTTGCTGCGCGTAGGCGATCGTGTCGTAACCGGTGAGTCGCGTTCGTTCCATTCCGGAGCGCTGATCGGCCGGATCGTCAAGATCGAGCGCAGCGACTCCGCCCTCTATCAAACGGCCGTCGTCAAACCGGCCGTCGATCTCTCCACTCTCGATCGCGTTGTCGTTGTTCCGAAGTCATGAGCCGACCGGCGTCCGTGTAAACACCCGCACGGGTCCCGCGGAAGCACCGCTTTCCGGACCCGCGTGGGGACTGGCCGCCGCGTTTCTTGCCGTCGCGCTGCTCCTGCAGATCGAAGTGCTGCATTATCTGCGCTTCCGCGATGCACAGCTGAGTATCGTGTTGGTCGTCGTCGTTTGGTACGCGCTGCGCTCGAATCTGCTGCGCGCAGCGGTCTTCGGTCTGATCGCCGGCCTTTTGGAAGACACGATAAGCGCGCAAACGGGCGCGTCGTGGACGATCTCCACGACGGTCACGGCCGTGTTCGCGAGCACGCTCTCGCGCTGGTTTTTCGCCGACTCCGTCGCCGTCGCGGCAGGTGTCGTCTTCGCCGCAACCCTGCTGCGCCGCATGATTTTTTGGATTTCGATGGCGCTCTGGAGCGCATACCCGCCCGGCTATGCGCGCTTGCATTTTCATCAGGCGCTTTGGGAAGCGCTGCTCAACACGATCTTCGTCATCGTCGCTATGCTCGTTGCACGCCGCCTTGAGGAGCGAGCCGGCCGGTGAAGACCGCGTACCAACGGCGTCCCTCGCGCTGGGAGTACAACCCGTGGCGCATCGGCTTTTTCGCGCTGATGTTTTTGCTCGCGCTCATCGCCGTGCTCGTACGTCTCGTGCAGATTCAACTCGTGCACGGCCAAGAGTACCGCGCTGCCGCGCAGGCTAACCAAGTGCGACTGATTCCTGTCGCCGCCCCGCGCGGGCTCATTTACGACCGTAACGGCAAAGTGATCGTGCGCAGCCGTCCGTCGTTTTTCGTCGCGCTGGTTCCCTCGGAAGTCAAAGACATCGACAGCGAGCTGAAAACCGTTGCCGAAACGATTGGCGTCCCCGAGGCGAAACTCAATCAAACGCTCTTGCACCACCACGGCGTCAACTACAAGAATTTCGACGAAGTACAGGTCTACGAACCGTACGGTCCGGTGATGCTCGCGACGGACTTGCCGATTGCAAAAGTGGGCCGGCTTTCGGAAATTCTCAACGATTTGCCGGGCGTTGACCTCGAAGTCGAAGCGATTCGCGATTATCCGCACGGCGGAATGGGATCCGCGGTGTTCGGCTACGTCGGACAGATCACGCCTGACGAATACAAGCGCCTGCGCGGCGAAGGCTATTCGATGAACGACGTCGTCGGCAAGGACGGCATCGAATACGAGTACGATAAGTATTTACGGGGTGAGCCCGGTGGCCAGCGCATCGTCGTCGACTCGCAGAACCAAGTCGTTCCGAGCATCAAACTGCCTGCAAAACAACCCATTCCCGGCCACAGCCTCGTGCTGAACATCGACTGGCGACTTCAAGCGATTACCGAGAAAGCGCTCGCGGGCGGCATTCAC
Organism: uncultured bacterium; assembly: GCA_964531205.1. Classification (GTDB taxonomy): domain Bacteria; phylum Vulcanimicrobiota; class Vulcanimicrobiia; order Vulcanimicrobiales; family Vulcanimicrobiaceae; genus JAICWY01. Next base: position 19,819 of record CAZHGH010000031.1, on the reverse strand, counting down.
AGCTGGACCGGCGGCAAACGCAAGGTCAGCGGCGCCGTGGTCATTCTGGATCCGTGGAACGGAAAAGTGCGCGCTATAGCGAGCTATCCCACGTACGATCCGAACGCGTTTGCGGCGGACGACAACAAAAAGGTCGCGTACTACTTGCTCGACTCTTCGCAGCCGCTGTTCAATCGCGCGATTGAAGCGGCGACGCCGACGGGTTCCACGTTCAAAATGATCACGGGTTCGGGCGCGATCAGTGCGGGCGTCGTGAAAATAAACGAAACCGTCTATGACAGCGGTTCGTGGAATTGTTACGGCGCCACATTTTCCGATATCGCGGCCGGCGGTATCGGCAACACGCAGTTCGTGCACGCGCTCGCGGCCTCGTCCGACGGTTTTTTCTATCAGATGGGCTATCGCTTAGGCAACGAGCGGCTACGTAAATACGCGCAGGCCTACGGCATCGGACAGAAGACCGGCATCGATTTACCCGGCGAGTTCGAAGGCAACTATCCGACCAACGCGTGGATGCTCAAAGTCGCCGGCGTTCCGCTCGAACCGTCCGACGTCTGCAGCTTGGCGATCGGACAAGGCGCGTTGCAAGCTACACCGCTGCAGATGGCCAACGTCGAGTCGGCGGTCATCAACGGCGGAACGCTCTTCAAACCGCAGGTCGTCGATCAAGTGCGCGATCAAAGTGGTCGCGTCATCAAAACGTTCCCACCGCAGGTCATCCGGCACGTCCCCGTGACCCAAGAAGCGCTCAAAGCCGTGCGCGACGGCATGGCCCAAGTCACGCAACCCTGGGGTACCGCGTATGGTCTAGCGATCGACGGTTTACCGTTCGGCGGGAAGACCGGCACGGCGGAAACGGCGGGCGGCGCAGGTCCGAACACGACGTGGTTCGTTGCGTACGCGCCGGCGGATCATCCGAAGATCGCGATGGCGGTGTTCGTCGATCGTTCGGGCGGCTACGGCGCGCAGGTCGCCGCACCGATCGCCCGCGAGATCATGGTCAAATATTTCAACAAAAAACCGTAGGAATTGAATTACCGTGTCTATGACGCAAGCTGAAAAAGCGCAGCGCCTTCGCGAGCTGCACCATGGCCCCGAACCCTTGCTGCTGATCAATGTGTGGGACGCCGTCAGCGCGCGTATCATCGAGGAACTCGGGTTTCCCGCGATCGCGACCACCAGTGCGGGCGTCGCTTTTGCCGAGGGCTTTGCGGACGGCGAAAACATCCCCCGCGAACGCATGCTTGCACGCGTGCGCTGCATTACCGGCGCGGTCGACGTTCCGGTAACGGCCGACTTGGAATCCGGTTATGGCAGTGGTATCGGCGATGCGATTCAAACAGCGCGCGGCGCGATTGAATCGGGCGCGGTGGGATTGAATTTCGAAGACTTTCGTGGCGGCGAACTGCTCGACGCGGCGCTGCAGTGCGAGCGCATTTCGGCAATACGCCGGATAGACGAAGAACTCGGCGTTCCGCTGGTCATCAACGCGCGCACCGACGTCTTTCTCGAACGTCTGGGCGATAGCGACACGTGGCGTTTGGAAGAGGCCGTGACGCGCGCGAACGCTTATTTAGCGGCGGGCGCCGATTGCGCGTTCGTTCCCGGAGTTGCTGACGAAGCGACGATCGCGGCACTGGTCGAGCGAATCGATGGACCGATCAATATTCTCGCCAATCCGGCGATGCCCCCGATGGCGCGTTTGCGCGAACTTGGCGTAGCGCGGATAAGCGTGGGAGCGGCATCGATGGCGTACGCGCTCGGGAAGTTTCGCGATGCTGCACGTGAAGCGCGCGAAACCCCCGGTCTGAGCTTTGCAGATCGCATTTCGCACGCGGAATTGAACGGGCTTTTTAGCGAGCCGGCTTCTTCATGAGTGCAAGACGCGCTCGATCGCGCCGAGCACGTCGCGATCGCGCTCTTCGCTGCGCGCCCGTTCGAGAATGTTTTGGCTCCATTCGGTACGCACGATTCCTAAACGCTCGATCATGTCCAGGCGCAGCTGCTTATCGCTCTGAGCGAGTGATTCGTCGACGAGCTTAGGCCATGCCGGCTCTTTGACCACGGAACTGGCCGTCCGTTCCGTGCGCAGTATCGACGAGCTGATACCGAAGAGCAGCAATCCGACCACGAAGGCCAGACCGATTGCGATATCCCAACTAATCGACGACAACTCTTCGACCTGCTCAGGGCAGGCTATACGCAGCGCCGCGCAGCGCATCGAGCACCGCGGCCAATGCATCGTCGAGCGTGCGGTTCACGCTTGATGCGAGCACGCGATGAAACTCCGGCATCGGCAGCGTCTCCAAAACGCTGAACACCTTCACGAGCTCCGTACGGTACAGGCCGAGGACTTCACTGCGTTCCGCTTGCCCTGAGCCTGTCGAAGGGTACTCGACGCGCGTACCCAGCAGCTGCGAGCTCACGATCCACGGCACGACCGAGCCGAGCGGCGCGGATTCCAATTCCGGTAAACGCGCGCGAATCACGTTCACATCGACTTGTCCGGAGAGGCGCACCACGCCGGCGGGACGCTCGGTAAGCGGTTGCGCCGGTGCACCGGCGAGTTCATCGAGCATCGTGCGCAGCGCGTAACGGCTGTCGCGATCTTCGAGATCCTTTGCGGTGATTGTCAGGCGCGGCACGCGCAAACGTACAAAGAAGCGATCGAGCGGCGCACGAACGTTGCGCGCGGAGTTCTCCATGATTTGCGCGGTGCGTGCATCCGCACCGGCGATTGCATTGGGCAGAAATGCCTGCACCGCAAAGAGATGCGCGATGAGGCCGCCGGCATCGCTCTTTTCGAGCATGCGCACCGTTTGCGTGAGGTGTTCCTGCGAGAAATCGATGTAGAGTGTCGGCGGCGCCGAGGGCTGCTCCTCGATCTCCGGTTCCACCGTTGCTTCTTCGATCGCCGTTTGCTCGTGCACGGTTTCCGCGATGACCGCCGATTCAACAGCTATGTGCGGCGCCGGTATCGTAGCTACCGGTTCGGGCGGCACGATCGCTTCGACCGGCGGCGCTTCAAGAGAGGGCAACAGCTGCGCGACCGAGATTGGCGTGCCGGCCGCACCCGCTTCAAGCGACGGCGATGAAAGCACGTGCAACGCCGGCGCAGCAAGGCCGATCGAACGATCGCCGTCCCACTCCACAACCGCGCGCGTTTCAATTTCCGTGCCCGCCGTTATCGGCGAAATTACGAGCATCTCCCAACGGATGCGCAGTTCGACGTCGGGATTGACGTCCGTGAGCAGCAAGCCGCGCTGCGACCAGAGCTGCGAGGTCCCCAGATCGTCGGGAATCGTGACGCCGTTGAGCTGTGTGCTGCCGGGAACGTACACTGCAAGATTCGACGGTATCGCGCGCACGACGAAATGTTCGGCCGGACCGTCTCCGCTGTTGCGCAGCAACACTTCATACGCAACGCGCTCGCCGGCCTTGATGCTTTCACTCGGATTCGCACGCAGCTGTGCATCGCTCGAAAATTCCGGCTGCGCGAACGTGGGGATTTCAAGCCGGGAGAATTGCACCGGACTGATGCCGCGGCCGGAAAGGCGTCCCTCTATCAGCAGCGTTCGATGCACGCGCGGCGGACGTACGAGCCGTACGGCGACTCGCGCTTCGTGCGTCGTCTCCGCAGCCACGTCACCGAAGAGCAGCGCATTGCCCTCGCGGCGCGCATTTTGCGCGCGCTCGAGGACGATTTCCGGCGGCAGAACCAGATCGAGCCGCGCATCGCGCAACACGTCCGCGCCGTCATTGGTAAAGCGAATTGCCAACTCGTGCGTTTGTCCGGGCCGCAGCGCTTCGGATTCGCGGCGTGTCCACGTGCATGTATCCGCATGCACGTGCGGGCGCGATCTCACGATTAGACTCGCTACGCCGAGATCGAACGTTCCCGATGCAAACTCGAGAACCGCGCCGAGCGTAACCTGCGCGCGGTCGGGTACCGGCGATGCAACTCGCGCAGCGATGGTAAACGTACGCTCCGCGTGCGGTTGCACGATGCCGAGGTTGAACGGTTCCTCATAAGGCACCGGTTCTTCGGGCGATTCCGCGATACGGACATCTTCCAAAAATGCGCCGGGAATCACACGTAACTGCACGTCGGACTCGGGCGCGGTGCCGTCATTGAAAACGTGTGCGGTGAACGTGACGTCTTCGCGCGCCTGCACGACTGAGCGATCGATTTCAATGTAATTCCGCGCGCGCGTGAATCGCGAACTTACGCGGACGCGAAGGGAACGCGTGAAACGCCGCTCCGCTTGTGCCGAGCCACTGGAGGGACGCCACCGCAGCGTCGCGCTGATCGGCAGATCCTCGCCGTCTTGCACGACGACGATTCCGGCGATACCCGCGTCCGCCATGCGTCCTGCCGGTAGCGTGCCAAGCGAGAACGCCGCACCGGCAAAACTTTCGTCGCTGACGGGCTGTCCGTCGATGTGCGCGGAGCCCGGCGTGTAGACGATTCCGGCGGGCAAATCGATGCTTATCGAAACGTTTTGCGCATCGCCCGTCCCGGTATTGAGCGCGCGCACGGCGAGTGCAACACGCGTACCCGGCGAGACGACATCATCGCAAAAAACAGTAAGCGCCGTTTCGTCGTTCGCAAAATCGGGCGGCGAAACCACCACAATCTCGGCGGATTGCAATGCAAACTCCGCGGTTTCGCGTGACGCGACCGCACCGCTGACCTTGATGCGCGTGCCGTCGGTAAGCGGCGAGTCGATCGTTGCTTGATACTCAATCTCGACCGATTGCCCAGGCGCTAGGCGCTGCGCGATGATGCGCTCGGAGCCGTAATCGAACGGTTCATCACCCACGTCGAGCAGTGCGCGTCCCGAAACTCGAGCACTGCGAGCAACGTAATGCGTGTGCCCGGGCACCGGCAAGAATGCGCGCATGTCGTGAGCGCTCGACGACCCGGTGTTGGCGATGGTCGCGCGAATCGTGATGATGTCGGCGGGTTTTGGATGCTCGGGGGCAGCGATGGTGACCATCGTCGCGGTGTTTTGCAGCCGCGGCTCGCTGCGAACCGTAAGCCGCTCGACGTTGGACGCGACAACAGGCGTTTGATCGGTGATCAGCGCCGCTTGGAAAACCAATTCCGACGCGTCTTCGATCCGCTCGTTGACGCGAAAACTGCAGGCAACGCGGCGCTGGGCGGTCGGCGGAAGATCTCCCAGCGGCGCACCGGAATTGGCCGTAAACGATTCGGGTCCCAGCGGTGCGTCATCGACGGTGTCGCTACCCTCAACCGACGCGACGCCGGACGGAATGGCAAAACGCACGCGAACCCCGGTCGCCGGAGCACCGCCGAGATTCGAGAACGCGAATTCGGCGCGGATGATCTCACCCGGTGAGACCGTGCGGCTCGGCGTGACGATAAGCGTTCGCAGCGTCTCCATAAGCGGCGGAGAGCCAGGAGCAAAAACGCCGGTCAGCGCGCTAGAGGAAGTCCGGTCAGGTGCTGCCACGGTTCAGGATGTTCCATACACGCGCGCAAGCGACCTAGCTATTGTAGTAGGGCCAGGGTCTGCAAAATGCGCTCGGCGCGCTCTCCGGGATGCTGCTGCGCGTAGTCGGTAACGAACTGCGTCGAGCCCCGCCGTGCAAGCGCGTGCGCGGCTGCGAGCGCCACCGCGTCGGACGGATCGTCCAGCGCGTGGGTGAGGAGCTGCTGCGATCGATCGTCGTTGAGCGCCGACACTGCGAAGATCAGATCGCATCGGGCCGACTCGGTCAAACCCGCAAACTCCGCGCCGGCTTGCGTTGTCCAATCGGTACTGGCCTGCCATGGCTCGAGCGGCGGGTGCAGAGCTTCAGCCTGCTCCTGCGCGCGTGGCGCGAGCCACGCGTAAAGACCTATCGCTGCTCCGATGACGAAGACGATAGCGAGGATAACGAAGATTGCGGTCATGCGCGCGTATTGGCGAGCTGCGTGCGCACTACGTCGAGTGCCGCATCGAGCACCGGATACGGCCGCCGCTGCAACGCATCGATGAACGCGGTGTCGTCAGAGGACACCAGTTCGTCGAGCGCGTTTACCAGCATCGAACGGTAGTTGCCCAAACCGTCGCCGTCCGCCGGAATGAATCGCGCCAGCGTCGCCCACGGCAGTGCAGTCGCGATCGGTGCATCCGCCAGACGATCGCGTAGTGCACGCAGTTCGTCTTCATCGCACGCTCCGTGCAGCATTACCGAACCCGCGCGCGCCGGCGTTGCTTCATCCGCGCTCACGGAACCCAGCAACGATTCAAGCGCTGCACGCGCGGCCGACGTTTCGAGATCGCGCGGCGCGATCACATAACTCGGCAAACGCAGCTTGATGAACAGACGGTCGAGTGTCTCGCGCAGCGTCTCACGGACTTCATGCAGCGCGCCATCCGCGCTCGCTCCGACCGCATCGGGGAAGAACGCGCGAATTGCAAACAGATGCGTCACGAGTCCGTTGAAGCGCGCTTCCGCGAGGAATCGCAGCGTGCGCTCGAGCCGGTCGCGATCGAAGGCGAGCAGCAATTGCACGCCGTGCACGTCACTTGCGCTCGCAGGTGCCGAGCCGGCTTCCATCTGCGCGTGACCGTTGCCGTTGCTCGGTGCGAGCGAAAGCATCGTGCGCGATGCCAGTTCGGCGGGGCGCGAAACGGGTGTTGCAGGCGGAAGTTCGACGAAGTCGCCGCCGGCAAGCGCGCGTTGGTGCACGCCGCCGAATGCCGGTCCGAGCATGCCGTCGAGGCCGAACGGCAACCCGGAGATCGTGTTGGCGAATGCGGGAGCGCAGCGGACTTTGACTTCGTGTGCCGTGATCTCATCGACGCGATCGCCGTCGTATGCGATCCGCACTTTTCGCGTGATCGCTTCACCCGACGGCGCGGCGTTGTTGACCACTTCGCGCCAGCGAATCGTTGCTTCAACGCCGGGATCAACGTCGCTAAGCACCAGACCGCGCTCGTTCGTGAGCGGCGATTGTGCACCGGCGTCGCGGACGGGAAGATCGTTGACACTCGTGCTGTTCGGCACGTAGATTAACGAGCTGTGCGCGTCGAGGGAAATTTTTGCGCGCCGCGCGGGACCATCACCGCTGTTGCGCAGATGCAGGATGAATTCGACTTCTTCACCCGCATCGAAGAATTCGTCGGGCTCGCTGCGCAGCGTGCCGATCGCAAAATTCGGTTCGGCGGTTGTGACGATCGTCAGCGGCGGCAGCTGCACCGGCAGCATGGCATCCGCACTGAGCACGGCTTCGATGCTGACCGGATGTGCTTTAGCCAGACTACGCAGCAAGCGTACACCTAAACGCGCTTCGACGGTCGCTCCCGGTAAAACCTCACCGAAGAGCAGCGTCGACCGCTCGCGTGTCGCACCCTCAACGGTTTCCAACCGTGCTTCAGGCGAGACGTATAAACGAAGACGCACGTTTTGCGCAACGTCGGTGCCTTCGTTTCGCAAGCGAATGAAAACGTCGACGAGTTGATTCGGGCGGAAGACGTCGTCTTGCACCAAACTCAGTTGCGAAGTCTGCGCGGAGAACGCCGGATGCGAATCAACGCGCCACGCGGTCTCTCCGAGTTGCGTCTCGGCAAGCTCTTGCGTATGCAAACTCGCGCCCAAGCGAATTTCGGTGCGATCCGCGTACGGCGTGCGTACGCGCGCGCGCACGGTCAGCTTACGCGTCGTATACGGCTCGATGGAACCGATCTCGACCGTGTGGTTCTCCAAATCCAAACGAGCGTTTTTATCGAACACGCGAACGTCGTCGAGCCCGTGATCGACATGGAGGTGTAAAACCGCATCGCTCGCCGGCGCGCTGCCGTCGTTTGCGAGCGTTATCGTCGCTTCGCATTCGTCGGACGGCTGAACCAGCACGGACCCCGTGCGCTCGATGCGATTGCGCCGCGCGTTCAGATACGGCTGGGAGCGCACCGTCGCGGCGCGATCGAATTCGCGCTCGCCCGATTCCCACCGCAGCGTTGCATGCACGGGCAATTCGGTGCCGTCGGCAATCGGTGAAGCCACCGTTGCTTCGAGCACGAACTCCAAGTTTTCGCGTGCGCCGAGCGATCCGAGATCGTACGTCAGCGCGCCGCCCTTGCGTTCGCGCACCGGATGGCCGTCGATGCGTGCACTGCCGCGAACCGGAATCAGTCCGTCGGCGAGCGTCACGGTGACACCGAGGTTTCCGGAACTACTCGTTCCGGTATTATGCGCGCGCAGACGCATCGTCACGCGCGATCCGGGCGAGACGTCGCCCGCGGGCTCAAGTGTAAAACTCGTGCTCTCGTCGTCAAATTCTGCGTGCGCGCGCACCGTTACAGCACCCGGTGCGAGCGCGAATGCGCGCGTCTCTTGTGAGGCGATCTGCGCGCGCATCAAGATCGTGGTGCCGTCGGCAAGCGGATCGTCGATGCGAACGCGGTACTGCAGCGTCGCCGTAGCGCTCGGCTGAAGCGTCGGCACGATGACGGGTGCATGCACGCGATCGAACGGCGCGAGCAGGTCGCGTTCGAATTCGCGACCGTTTACACGCGCGGAGTTTGGAATATACGTCGTATGCTCGGGCACCGGGGCAACCACCACGACGTCATGTGCGCTCGATTCACCCGCGTTGTGCACGCGCACGGTGATCGTCGCTTCGCCGCCGGCGCGCGGTTCGTGTTGACGCGACTCGATCGCGACCGTCGTGAGCGCATTTTCCAGCGCGGGGCGGCTATGAGCAACCAAGCGAACGATATTGGAACCGACGGGTGCCAACTCGAACGCGGCGACCGCCGCTTGCAGTTCAACGGTCGATCCATTCTCGATCGCGCCTGCGACGCTGTAAGAAATGTCGATTCGACGTTCTTGACCGGGCGCAACGTCGCCGATGTCCGCACCTGCGCGCGCAACCAGCGGCGAATTCCCGTGTTCATCATCCAGATCGGCGCCGTCGAGTTGGCCGCTTCCGACCAAATACACCAGACCTTCTGGAATGTTGAAACGCACGCGAACGCCGGTTGCGGATGCGCCGCCTTGGTTACGAAACGTAAACGTTGCGCGCACCGTCATCCCAGGTTCCAGCTCTCTATCGGGCGAAACGACGAGGGTTCGAAGTCCCTCGCTCAGTGTCGGAGCTCCCGGAGTAAATACGTCCGTAAGGGTGCGCATGACCGCCGCAGACTTCGCCATGGGCCGACCGGCCCCTTGACATTTGTCTGACACCGCGAAAGGTTTACACTCGATGCTCGCAACCAAAGTCGATCGGATCGCCGACGCCGTCTCTCGCCTCGGATCGGAGAGCGCGTTTGAAGTGCTCGCCCGTGCCAAAGCACTCGAAGCAGAGGGCAAGCGAGTAGTCCACATGGAGATCGGCGAACCGGATTTCGACACGCCCGATCACATCAAAGAAGCCGGCATCAAATCGATCCGCGAAAACAACACGCATTACTCGCCGTCGGCCGGCATTCTCGATCTGCGCGACGTCATCGCGGATTACGCAGCCAAGTTCCGCGGCATCGAACCGTTCACAGCTGAGAACGTCGTCGTTGCTCCCGGTGCGAAACCCGTCATCTGGAACATCCTGAGCGCGATCCTCAACGAAGGCGATGAATTCATCTACTTCGATCCCGCGTATCCGGCGTACGCTTCGTGCGCGAACTACCTCGGCGCCAAAGTCACGCCGATCCCGCTGCACGAAGAAAAAGATTGGCGCATGGATCTTGACGAGCTCGAGCGCCGCGTCTCCGATAAAACGCGTGCGATCATGATCAACTCGCCGCACAATCCGACCGGCGGCGTTCTGACGAAGGGCGACCTGGAGCGGATCGCCGCGATGGCGCAAAAGCACGACTTTCTCGTGATCGCCGACGAGATCTACAGCCGCAATTTCTACGAGAACGAATTCGTTTCGATTGCGACCGTTCCGGGAATGCGCGATCGCACGATCATCGTCGACGGGTTTTCGAAAGCGTACGCGATGACGGGATGGCGCCTTGGGTATGCGATCATGCCGGCACCGCTCGCAAAAGTTGTTACGCTCTTCAACAACAACACGTTCTCGTGTATTCCGGTCTTCGTTCAGCACGCGGGTATCGCCGCGCTGCTTGGACCGGACGAGCCGGTCAAACGTATGAATGCAACATTCCGCGAACGCCGCGATCGTCTGGTGAACGGGCTTAATGCGATTCCGGGCGTTTCATGCACGATGCCGGAAGGCGCGTTCTACGCGTTTCCAAACGTCAAGCAGATCACGCCCGATGATAAAGCGCTGGCGACGTATCTGTTGCAAGAAGGCGGCGTCGCTTGCTTGGGCGGCTCTTCGTTCGGAGCGGCAGGTAAAGGCTATCTGCGCTTCTCGTATGCCGCCTCGCTCGACGACATCGACTACGCGCTCGCGCAAATGGCGCGCTGCATCCCGCAGTTCAAGTAACTTCCGTCCTGAGGAAGAACCTCACTCCGTAGCAAAAGTCCGCGCCATGCGGGCTTTTGTATTTTTTGCTCTCTTCGCAATCGTCGTCACGCCGCTCTATGGGCGCGCGGCTTCATATCCTGCGCCCCACGATGGCACGTACACTATCGCGCAGTTCAAGTTCGAAGATGGCGAGACGCTCTCCAACCTGCGAACGCATTACGTAACGTTCGGCACACCCAAGACCGGTGCGAACGGGAAAACCACGAACGCCGTCATCGTGCTTCACGGCACCGGCGGATCGACGGCGCAATTCGTGAGCGACCGTTTTGCAGGCGTGCTGTTCGCGCCCGGCGGGTTGCTCGACGCAAGCAAGTATTTCATTATCATTCCGGACGGCATCGGCCATGGCCGGTCAAGTAAACCCAGCGACGGGCTGCGCGGGAAATTTCCGCATTACGGCTATCACGACATGGTGCGTGCCGTACATGAGCTGGTCGTCGACGGCCTGCACGTGAATCACTTGCGCCTGGTGATGGGCACCTCGATGGGCGGAATGCAAACCTGGATGTGGGGCGAGATGTATCCCACAATGGTGGATGCGCTGATGCCGCTTGCAAGTCTGCCCGTTCAAATCTCCGGCCGTAACCGGATTTGGCGCGACATGGTGGACGGCGCAATCACGAGTGATCCCGCCTATCAGGACGGTAACTACACGAGCGAGCCGGCACGGGCGATGCGCGAAGCGGAAGATATTCTTTGGTTCATGGGGAGCGCGCCGCTCTACGATCAGAAAATTATGCCGACCGGTCCCGCTGCAGATGAGTACTACACCTCGCACATCGTGCCGGCGGCCAACCACTTAGACGCAAACGACCTTCTCTATGCAGTTCGGTCGTCACGGGACTACAACCCCGAACCTCTGCTAAACAAGATCGAAGCACCGCTCTTCGCTATAAACTCGGCCGACGATCAAATCAATCCACCGGAGCTTGGCATCGCGCAGCGCGAGATCGCTAACGTCAAACGCGGACGTTTCATCCTGATTCCGATTGGACCGGAAACTCGCGGTCACGGCACGCACACGCTGCCGATGGTGTGGGGCAATTTCTTACGTCAACTTCTCGAGCTATCGGAATCGCGGTAAACTCGACGTAGGAGGCTAGCGAATGGGCCATATTTCGATAGCATGCTACCGGCCGAAGCAAGGCAAGAGAGATGAATTGCAGGCGTTGACGAACGAGCACGTGCCCACCCTGCGCAGTCTGGGCTTTGCGACGGGCCGTGCACCGATCATTGCGCGGGCAGAGGACGGGACGATCGTCGAGGTCTTCGAGTGGAGCTCCGAGGATGCAGTGAATCGCGCTCACAGCGATCCGAAAGTTCAGGAACTATGGAACCGTTTCAACGCGGCTTGCGATTACGTAAGGCTCGCTGACTTGAGCGAGAGCCGCGACCGTTTTGCGGGCTTTGAACCGGTAAACTAGAGTTACGGCGTGTACAGATAGATGGCGGTGGCCATACGCCCGAGAACTTCGCCCGCGACATGTGACGCGTCTTTGTCGTGCGTTACGGCGAGGTTATTGATGTACAAACAAAACGCGATGTGACGGCCGCTGCGAGTGGTCATGTAGCCCGCCAAGCCTTTTGCCGTCACCATATGCCGGTGGTTGAGCGCGTCGCCCGCACCCCACGTGCCGGTTTTAGCGAAGACTCTGCCGGCAGCCGGCGAGTGCTCTTGAATATTGAAGAGCGTGCCGTCGACGCCCATCACGGGTAGCGCCGCGTACAACGTTTTGAAAAACGGCTGCCGATGCACGTACGCCAAATACCGCACCATAAACTCAGGCTGAATAAACGCTTCGCCGCCCAAGCCGTCGTTCTGCACGATGTCGTCCGAGTTCAGACCACCGCGTTGCAAAAATTGACGCTCCAGCGCAAACGCTTGTTGAAGGTCGCCGTGGGCCCACAAATACGGCATCGTATCCGCATGCAGATTATCGCTGACCTTGAGCGTTACTTTCACGTCTTCCGAAAGCGGCGCGGAAACGTGCGTCGCCACCATATTGCCGGCCGTGTAAAACGGCGCGAGCTTCGCGTGATCCGTGCGCTCGTCGGAGTTGCTCTGCTTCACGTCCACGCCCGCGCGCTGCAACTGCTCGGTGAGCGCGATTTCCGCGAAGCGCCGCGGCGACGGTACGTCATACGCATAGAGAATCGGCGTTGAAGCCTGCGGCAAACTGCCCTTGACGGTTACCGTTTCCGCTCCGGCGCCGTCGGAGTCGCCGTCGACGATGGAGATTGAACGATCGCTGCCTTTCGCGCCTGTCGTCGAACGGTTGACGAACTTCGCGTACCGGGTTTGCGGAGAAACCGTAAACGTGGTCGGATCGCCCGGGTTGGCGCCCGGCGACACGGTAACGTCGATGATGTTGTCATTCACCATGATCGGTGAAACGACGGCGCCGGTCCCCGCTTCGCCGAAGCCGCCGGTGTACAGCGAATCGTCGACGATGACGCGTCCGGTCACGCGCTTGACGCCGTAGGCGGAGATCTGCTGTGCGAAGTCGCGCAGCACCAGCAGCGGATCGCCGGGAACGGCTTTGGTGTCCGGGCCGCCGTCATACGAATGATCTTCATTTTCGAACGCCAGTGTGCCGTCCGGACGAATGCGCCCGCTCAGGTTCGGATCGCCGCTTGCAAGCAAGACGAGATCGCCACGCAGCGTTCCATCACTGTCGAGTTCGCCCGTGCGATAGACGTTCGTGTTGAACCGGTAATCAGGTCCGAGTAGCGCAAGCGTCGTGCCTTCGGTCAGTAATTTTGTGGTCGACGCGGCAAGGAAATAGCGATTGTCGTTCACGCCATACGTTTGTCGTCGCGCGTCGATGTCATAGATCGCGACGCCGAAGGTGCTGTGCGCGTACGCCCGCGTTTTCATGATCGTTTGCAGCTGCGTATCGAGCGCGCCGGGGCGTCCATGTGCAAGCAGCGCGGAAATCGAGGAGATGGCAAAAACCACCGCGATTACGAAGGCGCGGATCATGGCGCAGTCTTGCCGCGGATTGCGTTCAAGCCCTGCGCTAAGAAGGCGCGGCAAGGCAACCTGAACGCAATCATTTCATTTACGTAACGATCGCTTGGAGGGCGGCCAAGAGCCGCCTGGTCGGGAGTTACAGCAGACGCATAGCGCGGCGCACGTCGTTCAGCGTTTCAATCGCGACTTCGCGCGCCTGCGCAGTGCCTTCGTCGATGATGCGTTCGACTTGAGCGACATCGTTTGCGTACATTGCGCGCCGTTCGCGAATGGGCCGTAAAAACTCGTTGAGCGCTATCGCAAAATCGTTTTTGTCTTGTACGCATCCTAGCGCGCCGGAGCGGCAATCACGATCGACCAGCGGGACGTGCGGCGGTTTGACGGCCTTCCAAAGCGCGAAGACCGGGCAGACCTCCGGATGTCCCGGATCGTTACGGCGAATCTTCTGCGGATCAGTGATCATGCTCAGGACTTTTTTCGTGGTCGTTTCTTCATCGTCGGCGAGCAGAATCGTGTTGTTGTACGATTTGCTCATCTTCCGCCCGTCGATTCCCGGAACTTCCGCACCCCCTTCAACGAGCATCGCTTTCGGCTCGACCAGAATTTGTTCGCCGGCACCGTACAGATAGTTGAATCGGCGCACGACTTCGCGGCCGAATTCTAGATGAGCGACCTGATCGCGTCCGACCGGGACTTCCTCGCCGCGGAATACCGCAATATCGCAGAGTTGTAAAAGCGGATATCCTAAAAAGCCGTACGTTGCGATTTCCTGGCCGAGCGCGTCGATCTGCCCCTTATACGTCGGTACCCGTTCGAGCCACGAAACCGGCGTGATCATGCCGAGCAGTACCTGTAGTTCGGAGATCTCCGGAATCCCCGACTGCAGAAAGAACGTGGAACTTTTTGGATCGACGCCGGCTGCAAGCCAGTCGATGACCATCTCGTTGCGTGCATCGCGAATGGACTGTGGATCGCTAAAACCCGTAGTATACGCGTGCAGATCCGCAATCTCGAAATACGCGTCCGCGGTGCGGCAGTACTCGACCCATTGCGTGAGTACGCCGATGTAGTGGCCGATGTGCAGTTGTCCCGTGGGACGCATGCCGGACATCACTCTCGTGCGTTTGGTGGTCGTCGCGTTCGTGGTCATGGGAACGGCCGGGTTTTCCCGCTCACTAGAACGCGACCTGCAACCCGTCGCGCATCGTGCGTTTAGCAATCTTCGCACGCACATACGCGCGCGCCGACGCCACGGCGGAAAAGAGATCTCGTCCAAGGGCAAGTTCACAGGCAAGCGCCGCAGCAAGCGTGCAGCCCGAGCCCCGCATCGACCCGGCGATTCGCTCGCCGGCGTATTGCGTTTCGCCTTGTGCGCTCGCGAGCACGTCGACCGGCTCGTCTTGAAGATGCCCGCCCTTGATCAGAGCGGCTCGCGCTCCGAGCTGGACGAACGCCTTGGCGGCCGCGTACATGTCCTCAACCGCTTCAACACGCATATTCAGCAACTGCGCCGCCTCGCCGACATTCGGCGTGACGATCACGGGCAGGCGTAGCAGCTGCACGCGTAACGTGTCCAGCAACCCCTCGTCGGCGCGCAACTCGCCTCCGAGCGTTACAGCAAATACCGGATCGACGACGATGGGAACTTGCCCGGCGCGATCGCGCAGAAACTCTGCGGCGGCGCGAACGTTTTCGCTCGAAACCAGCGCGCCGATCCGGTACGCCGCAGCTTGCGGTAAGCACTGCAGCTGTGCGCGCAGTATGCCGGCAGGCAGAACGTGCAGCGCATGCAGGCCGTGCTGGTCTTGCGCGCTCACAGCCGAAACAGCCATGACGTGCGAAAGCCCGTACTCCGCGACAACGCGCGCGTCCAGCCCAACGCCGGCGATGTTCCACGGATGCGTCGTTCCGATCGATGCGACGATCGGCGCGCTCACCGCTTCCCTTCGTAGCACAGATGCACGACACCGTTCGGAAACGCTTTGCTCTGCGTTAGCTGCCAGTTCGAGAGCGAGCGCAGACCCGAAAACACGGGCACGCCCGCGCCCAGCAGCACCGGAATGATGTGATGGTCGATACGATCGATCGCGTTGCGGGCAAGAAACCCGGCCATCGTTTGGGCGCCCCCGATAATCCACGTATTGCGCGCGCCGTCTTTTGCAAGCGCGTTCAGAACCGTCTCGACGTCACGCGCGCTCTCCACGTTGGGATCCTCGATGCGGTTCGACGTCAGGACGAACGTGCGCTTACCGGCAAACGGCCAAGAGCCAAAACCGAGCTGCTGCTGATACGTGCGACGTCCAAACACTACCGAATCCAGCTCGCCGACAAACGTTTCATAGCCGTAATCTTGATCGTTGAACGGATCGAGCCAGGAGACGCCGCCGTCCATATCGGCGATAAAACCGTCAATGCTCGCTGCGTAGTACAGGCGGATCATGGTGCATCGTTCCACGCGCGTACGAGCGCTTCCGTCGCCGCTTGCGGATCTGCTGCCGAGGATATCGCGGAAATCACCGCGGCCATTGCAACGCCGCTCGCACGCACTTCGGCAATGGAGCCGAGCGTTATTCCGCCGATCGCCGCGACCGGCAGATGCGTCGCGTGGGAGACGCGAAAAAGTCCGGCAATGCCGATAGGCGCGCCCGCGTCGGCTTTTGAGCTCGTCGCGTATATGGAACCGACGCCGATGTAATCCGCACGCGCGCTTTGCGCAAACCGCGCTTCGTCTTCGGTTCCGCACGATATGCCCATGAGCCGGTGCTGCAGCGTTGCGCGAATCTTTGCGAGATCTTCCGGTGGGGCATCTTCGGGGCCGATGTGTACGCCGTCGGCATCGTATGTCTCTACGGCGCGCCAATCGTCGTTCAAAATAAACAGCGCACCACGCGCACGTGTGAGTTCACGCAGTGCACGCGCGTGATGGGGAACAATTCCTTGCTTTGCACGATACTGCACGATACGCGCGCCCCCCGCGAGAATCGCTCGCGTGAGCGCGACCGGATCCGGTGCGCCCTCGTTGACGATCGCGTAGATACCGCTTAAGAGCGTTTGCGCATGCGTACGAAGAGCCACGCGTTCACTGCAAGATAGATGACGAACAGCGTAATGACGATTGCCACAACCGTGTACTGATGGCGCGCCATGCCGAGCGGAACCAGAAAAATGAAGACCATCGCGGCCGCCATGAGCAGCGCCATGATGCGTTGCACGCCGGCCACTGCAGTTACTCGCCCAAAAGAATTTCCGCGATCCGAATCAGCTCGGGTTCGCTCGCGAATTTTATCTCGATGCTGCCGCCGCGGCCGTTGCGCTTGAGCGCAACCGCGGTGCCGACGTGTGTGCGCAGCCGCGATTCGAAATCGCGATCTTCCGCGGAGAGGCGCCGGGGCACCGGCGCGGGTTTGGGCGCAGCCGGCGAGACGAGGTGCGCGACGACGCGCTCCAGCGCCCGTACCGAGAGTCCCTCGGCCGCCGCACGGTGAGCGAGCTCCATCCGTCCCGCTTCGGGCGCGCCTAGCAGGGCTTTGGCATGACCCGCGCTCAGGCGTCCATCGGCGATCATCGCCTTGATCGGCTCGGAAAGGCCCAGGATCCGCAGGGCGTTGGTCACGGACGGACGGCTCTTACCCAGGCGCTGCGCGACCTGTTCTTGGGTGAAGTCGTGCGCTTCGATCAGCTGCGCCATGCCGGCCGCCTCTTCGAGCGGGTTGAGGTTTTCGCGCTGGAGGTTCTCGATGATCGCGACCTCGAGGCTCTCCAGGTCCCCGGCGGGGCGCACGATCGCGGGAATCATCGGCCGCTGCAGCGCCGCGCAAGCGCGCCAGCGGCGCTCGCCGGCAATCAGCTCGTAGCCGTCTCCGCGCTCGCGGACGAGGATTGGAACGAGAACACCGTGCTCGACAATCGACGCCTTGAGTTCATCGAGCGTGGTCTGATCGAAGTGCTGGCGCGGCTGATGCGGGTTCGGTGTAATGCGGTCGATCGGAATCTGCCGGACGACCTCACCCGGGGGAAACGGCGAAGGTGTTGCCGGCGACGTAGGCACAGGCGCATCGCCCAGCAGTGCACCCAGGCCGCGGCCTAAGCCGCGTTTTGGCGCGTTACTCACTGCGCTACCGCCTTGATCCCGTTCTGCGCGTCAAGCATCTCTTGCGCGAGCGACATGTACGCTTGGGCGCCGCGAGACTTCAGATCGAAAAGAATAACCGGTTTGCCGAAGGACGGCGCTTCCGAGAGCCGGATGTTGCGCGGAATCTGTGTTTTGAACATCTGCCGCGGAAAATACGCGTTGAGCTCATCCAGTACTTCCATCGCGAGCTTCGTGCGGCCGTCAAACATCGTGACGAGCACGCCGCTGACATGCAACTGGGGATTGAGTGCGTCTTGCACGCGGCGCACGACGTTGGTGAGCTGCGAGAGTCCCTCGAGCGCGTAATACTCGGCCTGCACGGGAATTATCGCTTCTTCCGCGGCCGTGAGCGCATTGATCGTCAAAAGGCCGAGCGACGGCGGACAATCGATGAGCACGAAATCGTAGTTGTGCGAAATGGGTGCGAGCACGCCTTTTAGACGGTTTTCGCGCGAAAGCGCCGATACCAGTTCGATTTCCGCGCCCGCCAAGTTAATTGTTGCTGGAATTAAATGTAAATTGTCGATTTCGGTCGGGCGCAACACTTCGTCGATCGATGCGTGATGCAACAGCAGATCGTAAACGTCACGTTTGATCTCGGACTTATTCGCGCCAAGGCCCGTTGTGGTGTTGCCTTGCGGATCCAAATCGACAACGAGCACGGTTTGACCGAGCACGGCGAGTGCCGCACCCAAGTTCACCGTGGTTGTGCTCTTTCCAACGCCGCCTTTTTGATTGACGAGCGCGATGATTCGCGACAGTGCTAGGAACCCCCAAAATACTGATCGAGCAGCGCGTTAAGCGTGTCGGCGTGATTGCGTTCTGGCTGGTCTGTGACCTGCTCAAACAAGTACTGTAACGCGTCGCCCACGCGCTTGTCACCGCGAAAACCCGCTGGGGCCAAACCTTTTTTCACCATCGCCGCAATGACATCTGCGCCGTTTACTCGCAAATCCTTAATAGAGAACGCCGGTTTGCGTGCTACTTCAGCATACACGCGTGCTTGAAAGCGCTCGTTGGAATCGTCCCGTTTCGGCAAGCCGCTGCCTGCTATGTCGGCGGCTCGCAAAGCAAACTGCCGATCCAAGTGCCGCACGCCGATGCGACGTATGAAGCGCCGGATTGCCGCATCGGAAAGATCGGGATCGGCTACGTACATGTGCTGGCGCACCAAATGCTCGGCGGTCTCGACAACTTCGTGCGAAAACCGCAAGCGCGCCAGCATTTCGCGCGTCATGTCGGCTCCGACTTGCTCGTGGCGATAAAAATGCGGGCCTTCTTTGGTGCGCGGCTTGCCGATGTCGTGCAGGAGCGCGGCTAGACGCAGGATGAAATCGCCGGACCCTGCTGCATCGAGCGTTTCGAGATTGTGGCGGTAGACGTGGTACGCGTGCCACTCGTTTTGCTCCACGCCGACGCCCTCGAGCAGCTCGGGCCAAAAATACGCCAGCACGCCGGTTTCGCTCAGAAGTTCAAAGCCGACGGAGGGACGCGGTGCCTGAACCAGCAGCTTCGTAAACTCTTCGGCAATGCGCTCCGCCGATACGGTTTTGACCAGCGGCGCCGCGCTCTTCATTGCGTCAAAGGTTTGCGGCGTGAGCGAATACCCGAAACGTGCGGCAAATTGCGCCGCGCGCAGCATGCGCAGCGGATCTTCTTCAAACGTGCGTGGTGTGAGGATGTCGATGCGCCGTGCGCGGATATCGGCTTGTCCGCCGTAAGGATCGACAAGTTCGCCAGACGGGATCGCGCGCGCAATCATGTTCATGCGGAAATCGCGGCGCGCGAGATCGTCTTCCAGTGGAATCGCAGGTCCGCTTTCCACCTCGAAATCGCGGTGACCGACCCCCACGGAACGCTCGCGGCGCGGGAGCGCGACATCGACGGTTCGGCCATCGAGCGTAACTTTGAAGACGGCAAACGAGGCACCGACGAGGTCGACGCGGCCGATTTTACGCAGCCGCTCTTGCAATTCAGGCGTGGGAACGCTGGTGACGACGTAATCGAGGTCTTTGAGCGCAACATGTGCGTCTTCGATTTCACGGCGCAGTTCGTCGCGGACGCGGCCGCCCACAGCAAACAACGTGCCGGCGGGAAGCACATCGGCAATGACGCGATCGATGGGGAGAGGTTCGTACATTCGGCTGGAGGTCGGCTTCGCGTGTGCGTTAGTCTCGGCCTCGCACGAACGGGCGCGAGCCTAAGACAGTACCCGGCAAAAGCGTATTGGTAGTTACCGAGGCTGAATTGCCGCGACGATCACAGC
>CAZHGH010000030.1:0-33478 GCA_964531205.1 uncultured bacterium | reverse complement strand
GCGCGAGCTCTGGAGCGGTAAGCACACCGGTGTCTTTCTGGATGCGCCAGCTACCGGCGAACGGGTAGAGTCTTTGGTGATGGTCATGCTCAAATTCAAGAGTGGTAAACTGCACGAATTTCACGAAACTTTCGACACACTCGACTTGATGAGGAAAACGGGCGTTTTGAAGGCATGAGACTGCCGCAGACGACAGGTACGCTCGTCCTACGGACGGATTTCAGCGCTGATGCAATTTGGGAAGCGGTGTGCGACGAAATTCGCCGGTCGTCTTGCGAGGGCTACGTCGAACAATATACGTGCCTCAGCGATCCGGCTTGGCAAGATGTTGCGGAAGAACGCTTGCTGGAATATGCGCCGCCGCCATATTTTTGTCTTGTTGTCGACCGATTAACGATCGAGCACGCGGAACACCCCGTGCTTGCAGTCGACGTGACCGGCAAACGCACGTTTCGCCTCGTACCTAGTGAAGCAACAGGCTTCGCATGTAATATGAATATCGCGAATATGGATTTTGAGGAGTTTGCGGACAACACGGACGCTGATGGAATATTCCGGGGATTCCACTAATGGCGACGTGGCGTGACGTGCGCAGGTTTGCGCTAGCGATGCCTGGAGCGATGGAATCTTCGTCGCGCGACACAGCCGCATGGCTCGTTAACGACAAATTCTTCGTATGGGAGCGGCCGCTTCGCAAGACCGATCTTAAGGCGCTCGGAGATCGCGCGCCGGCCGGCCCAATATTGGGCGTCCGGACGGCGGACTTGGAAATGAAAGACGTCTTACTTCGCAGTAAGCCCGAAGTGATTTTTACGACGCCGCACTTCGACGGCTATCCCGCAGTGCTCGTGCAGCTTGACAAAATCGACACGAAAACGCTCAAAGATCTGATTGTCGAAGCGTGGCTTGCGCGTGCGTCTAAGCGTGCTGTCGGCGAATACCTGCAGCGTAGCAAAACAACGTCGCGTGCCTAAGGCATTAGTTCGGATTCTACGGACTGCGGCCGTTGCTGCCGCGGCGTCCTTCGCCGTTCGCTCTGTGCGTGTTGCTTTGGGATCGAGCGAGCGCATAGACGTTCGCGAACCGGATCGCGAGTTGCCGATGCTCTCGATTATCGTGCCGGCGCGTAACGAAGAGCGGCAGATCGCGCAGTGCGTGCAGTCGCTTCTGCTTCAGCGCTACCCGCACTTTGAAGTTATCGCGGTGAACGATCGTTCCGACGACCGCACCGGCGCAATACTTGCGGAAATCGCAAAGCACGATTCGCGCCTAATTGTCGTCCACGGCGAGGCATTGCCGGAAGGCTGGATCGGGAAGTCGTGGGCGCTCGCGCAAGGCGCGCGCATCGCGCGTGGCGACTGGCTCATTTTTACGGACGCGGATACCACGCATCAGCCGCTGGCCGCAGCCTCTGCGATCACATATGCGTTGCAGCACAGTGCGCACGCAGTCAGCCTGCTCCCGACACAGCGCTTCGAATCGCTCGCGGAACGCATGGTGTTGCCCACGATTCTGTGGATGATCGCCTATGCGGTCGGATCGCTTGACGCGATTAACGATCGCAGGCTGCCCGATGCGGCCATCTTCAACGGGCAATACGTAGCGTTCGAACGAGCAGCGTACGACGCGATCGGCGGACACGCCGCCGTGCGTAACGCGATAGCCGAAGACTATGAACTAGCGCGCATCTTAAAGCGCGACGGGCGCTTTATAACACGTCTCGCGGGTGCAAACGATCTCGTTTACACGCGCATGTACCATTCGTTCGGCGAGATCTGGCGCGGCTTCAGCAAAAATCTTTATGTCGCTGCGGAACAGCGGCCGCTGCAAGCTCTCATCGGCGCGATGTGGCTTGCTACGCTGTCGCCGCTTCCCGAACTGCTGTTACTGCGTGCGCTCGTCCTCAAAAAGCATCGCGGCGCGTTGCGCATGCTCGCCGTTATTGCGGCTACGGCGGCGGCAGCGGAATTCGGCATGCGCCGTTCGCGCTTTCCGCGCGGCTCGGGCGCGTTTTTCCCGCTGGGCGCTGCGACAATGCTCGCTATATTCGGCAATTCGGTCCTGCGGCATCGCACCGGACGGGTTACTTGGCGTGGCCGCGTTTATAGTGGAAGGACGACTTCCAGAGCGTCCCAAACCTGAGCAGACTTATGGATACCGAGACCGCCAAAGAAGTCACTATGGAAGAGATCACGGCGCTGGCGAAGCGCCGCGGCTTTATTTTTCAATCCAGCGAGATTTATGGCGGCATCGGCGGTTTCTATGACTACGGCCCGCTTGGCGCCGTTTTGAAGAAGAACGTCAAGGACGCCTGGTGGCGCGACACCGTGCAGTTGCGCGATGACGTTGTCGCGTTCGATTCATCGATCATCATGCATCCGCTCACCTGGAAAGCATCGGGACACGTCGATCAATTCCACGATCGCATGGTGGACTGCAAGGTGTGCAAGCACCGCTTCCGCTACGATCACCTGAAGTCCACGGAGCAATGTCCCGACTGCGGCAGCAAGAATTCGTTCACCGAACCGCGCGACTTCAGTTTGATGATGCGAACCTTTGTCGGACCGATGGAAGATACGGCGTCGGTCGCCTATCTGCGTCCTGAAACGGCGCAAGGCATCTTTGTTAATTTCAAAAATATCTATCAAACCGCGCGTAAGAAACCGCCGTTCGGCGTCGCGCAGATCGGCAAGTCGTTCCGCAACGAAATTACGCCCGGAAATTTCACGTTCCGCGTACGCGAATTCGAACAGGCGGAATTGGAATATTTCGTTCCGGATGACGGGCAGGATATGCAGACGTTCGCCGAATGGGTTGAGCGCCGCAAGAATTGGTATTCGAATTACGGCATCAAACCCGATAAGTTACGGTTCTACGAACTTACGCCGGAAGAGCGGCCGCATTATGCAAAAGCCGGCATCGACGTCGAATATCTTTTCCCATGGGGCTGGGGTGAACTCGAGTCGATAGCACACCGCGGTACGTACGATCTCGACGCGCACATGCAGCTCTCCGGAAAAGATCTGCAATTCTACGACGAGGCCGGCAAGAAAAAATACACGCCGCTGCTGATCGAAAGTTCCGCCGGCATGGATCGCACGACGCTGACGTTTTTGATTGACGCGTACGAAAAAGAGCGCAGCGTGGATCCGAACGGCAAAGAGACGGAACGCGTCGTTCTCCACTTCCATCCGAAGATCGCGCCGCTGCAGGTCGCGGTGTTTTCACTAGCCCGAAATAAACCCGAGCTCGTCGAGCAGGCTCGCTCTATCGAAGAGCATTTACGTAAGACGTTTCGCACGCAGTACGACGAAGGCAACATCGGACAGCTCTACCGCCGTCAGGATGAAATCGGAACGCCGTTTTGCGTAACGGTCGACTATGACACGCTGGCCGACAAGACAGTCACGGTGCGCGAGCGCGATTCCATGCGCCAGGAACGCGTTGCGATAGAAGCGCTTCCCGCATATTTACGCGAGGCAATCGACCCGAAATAATCGCCTACGCTCAGGCTTCTCGAGAATGATTGCCCTTTTTCCCTAACGGGGGTGCCCTTGCCGGGTGGCGCGTATGGGTACAACTCTACGAAAGTGGCTAGCACCTGGTTATGAAACGGGGAGACAGCATGTCGGAGATGCTCGCGTCGCCTGCACCTACGGCCTCGCTCGAGAAGCCTATTTGGTTTTTCGAAGAGGGCAGCGGCGATATGAAAGACCTGCTGGGCGGCAAAGGCGCCGGCCTTGCCGAGATGACGCGTGCGGGTCTGCCCGTTCCGCCGGGATTCACGATCACGACTGAAACGTGTTTGCGTTACTATGCGCTCGGAGGGCAGAATCCGCCGGGTCTTACCGAGCAAGTAGCGGCAGCGATGAGCGAACTCGAGCGCCGTACGGGTAAGCGCTTCGGCGATCCCACAAACCCGCTGCTCGTGTCTGTTCGAAGTGGGGCACGCGTCTCGATGCCGGGCATGATGGACACGATCCTCAATCTGGGATTGAACGATATTACCGTTGTCGGCCTTTCCGAATTAACCGCAAACGATCGCTTTGCATGGGATGCGTACCGCCGGTTCATCATGATGTTCTCCAGTGTCGTGATGGGCGTCGACAAAGAGCATTTTGAAGATTGCATCGGCGACGCGAAGCAGCGTCTCGGCGTTAAGACGGATCCCGAGATCGGCGCTCAAACATGGCGCGAACTCGTGCAGAAATTCAAACAGATCGTGCGCGAACACGCAAAGCGCGAATTTCCGCAAGACGTGAAAGAACAGCTCGATCTCGCTATTCACGCAGTCTTCGATTCGTGGAACTCTAAGCGTGCGATCGATTACCGCCGCTACAACAAAATTCCCGACGATTGGGGCACCGCAGTAAACGTCGTTTCGATGGTCTTCGGAAACATGGGCGACGACTCGGGGACGGGTGTCGCATTCACGCGCGATCCCAACACCGGCGAGAAGAAACTCTTTGGCGAGTATCTGCGAAACGCCCAGGGCGAAGACGTCGTAGCGGGAATTCGCACGCCGGAAAAAATTTCAGACCTCGAGCGTACGCAGCCCGAAGTGTACCGGCAGTTCGTCGAGATTGCGGATAAGCTCGAACGGCATTACCGCGAGATGCAAGATCTCGAGTTTACCGTCGAGCGCGGCAAGCTGTACATGCTGCAGACACGCACCGGCAAACGCAGTGCCCAAGCGGCGGTAATAATCGCGCTCGATTTCGTCAAAGAAGGTCTAATTGAAAAACGCGAGGCACTCGCGCGGGTCCCCGCCGCCTCACTCGATCAACTCTTCCATGCGCGCATCGATCCGCAAGAAAAGTACGACGTGTCCTGCAAAGGGCTCAACGCATCGCCCGGAGCGGCAAGCGGACAAGCGGTATTCGATGCCGATACGGCCGAGGCATGGGGCAAAGGCGGCAAAGCCGTGGTTCTCGTCCGCGTCGAGACGACGCCGGACGACGTGCACGGCATGATCGCGGCTCGCGGTATTCTGACCGCGAAAGGCGGTGCAACCTCGCACGCTGCCGTAGTTGCGCGCGGCATGGGCAAACCGTGCGTCGCGGGTTGCGAAGCGCTCGAAATCGATAGGCGCAATCGTACCGCGACGATCGGCGATCGCACGTTTAAAGAAGGCGACTGGATTACGATCGACGGCACGACGGGCGACGTGATCTTAGGGCAGTTAAAACTCATCGATCCGCCTTCAAAGCTTCCTGATTGGCTTGCAACGTTCTTGGGTTGGGCCGACGAAGCACGCGTGCTGCAGGTGTGGGCGAACGCGGACACGCCGCAAGATGCACGGAAAGCACGCGAACTCGGTGCGCAGGGCATCGGCCTCTGCCGCACCGAGCACATGTTCATGCAGCAAGAGCGCCTGCCGATCGTGCAAGAGATGATCCTCTCGGACACGCTTCAAGCGCGCTCCGAAGCGCTCGCGAAGCTGCTGCCGTTCCAACGCGAGGACTTCCTCGGCATACTGGAAGCTATGCAAGGCTGTCCGGTCACGATTCGTTTGCTCGATCCGCCGCTGCACGAGTTTTTACCGTCTCAGGAAGCGCTGCTCGTAGAAACCACGGAGCTGCGCCTTCGCGAAGGCGAGCAATCCGAAGAGTATCAGCGCAAGATGCGCGTGCTCAAGCGCGTGCAGCAGTTGCACGAGCAAAATCCGATGCTCGGATTGCGCGTTTGCCGCTTGGGAATTGTCTATCCCGAAATCTATGCCATGCAGGTACGCGCGATCTTTCAGGCGGCTTGCGAACTGAAGAAGCGCGGCGTCGACGTACGGCCGGAAGTAATGATTCCGGGTGTCGGGACGAAAGAGGAGATGCGCTTTACCGCGGACGCGGCGCGCCAAGTTGCGGACGAAGTTATCTCGGAGAATGGCGTCCCGGTTTCGTATCATATCGGAACGATGATCGAATTGCCGCGCGCGTGCGTCGTTGCCGACGAGCTTGCTGAATCCGGTGCGCAGTTCTTTTCATTCGGCACGAACGATCTCACGCAAACGACGTACGGCTACAGCCGCGACGATGCCGAGGCATCGTTCATTCCTCAATACCTTGAGAAGAAGATTCTCAAAGACGATCCGTTCCAGGTGCTCGACCGGCGCGGCGTCGGAACGCTTATGCAAGAAGCTGTGCGGCGGGGCCGCGGCGTGAAGGGCGATTTGAAGATCGGCATCTGCGGAGAGCACGGAGGCGAGCCGTCCAGCATCGCGTTCTGTCATGGCTTGAACCTCGATTACGTCTCATGCTCGCCCTACCGGGTGCCGATTGCACGCCTTGCAGCGGCACAGGCAGCAATTGGAGCGTTGACGTGAAATAGCAGCAGTGATGCTGCTGCCGGAATTTCGACTCGAATCGTACTTCGGAATCTGGGAATTCAAAGCGCGCTACCATTTGACGGCGTCCGACGCCGAAACGATGGAAGTGCCGGAGTTGCTCGCGTTTGCAGACGCTAACGATCGCGAGCGATGGGACAGGCTCCGCCTCAGTTACATACAAACACGCGGAACCCCCGAACTGCGTGACGCAATCGCGTCGACGTACGATTCAATCACCGCCGAGGACGTGCTGTGCTTTGCCGGTGCCGAAGAGGGACTGTATTGCGCGATGCATGCGTTGCTCGGCGCCGACGATCACGCGATCGTACTGGTTCCGAACTACCAATCCGCCGAGAGTATTCCGCGTTCTCTTTGTGAGGTACGCGGCGTTCCGCTTCACGAGGATCGCGGTTGGGCGCTCGATCTTGACGAACTGCGATCCCTTGTGCGGCCTAACACGCGCCTTATCTCGGTAAACTTTCCGAATAATCCGACTGGGAAGATCTGCGATAAGCAAACGTTCGACGGACTCATCGACCTCTGCCGGGAGCGCGGCATCTATCTCTTCAGCGATGAGGTCTATCGCGGCATCGAGCGCGATGCATTAAAGCGGCTGCCACAGGCCGTAGACCGGTACGAGCGCGCGCTCTCGCTCAACGTCGTCTCAAAAGCGTACGGTTTGCCGGGCTTGCGCGTTGGATGGATTGCGTGCCGCGAGCGCGCTGTGCTCGATCGCATGGAACAATTGAAACATTATCTCTCAATCTGTAATGCTGCCCCAAGCGAAGTGCTCGCTACAGTGGCGGTTAAGGCCGCTTCCGAAATTTTCAAACGAAATCGCGACCTTTGTGCTGCGAATCTTGCGAAACTCGATTCGTTCTTCGCTCGGCATCGCGATCGCTTTGAATGGTACGAGCCTGACGGCGGCTGTATTGCGTATCCGCGGTATTTGGGGAACGACGGCGTCGAAGCGTTTTGCAAGCGGCTCGTTGAAGAGGCCGGCGTATTGTTGCTTCCCGCATCGATGTACCGCTCGGAGCTGCTGCCGGCGCCGTCCGATCGCTTTCGTATCGGATACGGCCGTCGCGGAATGGATGAGGCGCTAGCCGCGTTCGAAGAGTTTCTTGCGTAGCCTTTTCGCACACCGCGAATTTGCAGCGTATTTTCTAGCGCGGCAGACTTCGTTGTTAGCGTACCGCATCGAGGACGTCGCGATAAGCTGGCAGATCTTCCAGCTGCGGCACAATCCATTCGACCTCGGGTTAATTGGACTTGTGTTGTTCATGCCGCAATTGCTACTCGCGATTCCTGCGGGCATGCTGGCCGACCGTTACGATCGGCGCGCCATTTGCATGCTGTCCACGCTCATGGAAGCGGTGGGGCGGGGCGGTTTTGTTGCGTTGGTCATGTTGCAAGTGCAGTCGGTTGGAATCTATTTAGGCGCCGTTGCGTTCGTTGGGACGGCGCACTCCATCGGCATTCCCGCGCAGCGATCGCTCCTTGCGAACATCGTAGAGCGGGAACACTTTGTAAAAGCCCAGGCGACGTCGTCGTCGGTGGGTCAGCTGATTACGATTGCGGGGCCTGCGATTGCCGGCGCGCTCATCGCCGTTTCGACGATGGTGGCCTTCGGCGCAGCTGCTCTCTGTTATGTTGCGGGTGCAGCCGCGTTTTCACGTCTTTCGGCGCGGGAAGTCGTTCGCGAAGACGTACCGCTGCTTAACGAAGCGCTCGACGGCATCCGCTTTATTTTCCGGCGGAAAATCGTGCTGGCCGCGATCTCGTTGGATTTGTTCGCGGTCCTCTTCGGAGGCGCCGTTGCGCTGCTGCCGGTGTACGCGACGTCGATATTGCATGTCGGCCCGACGGGATTCGGCGCATTGCGCGCCGCGCCGGCAGTTGGCGCGGCAATCGTCGCGGCGTACATCGCGCGTCATCCGCTCTCTCGCAACGCGGGCCGCGTGTTGCTCCTAACTGTCGCCGGTTTTGGCCTCGCTACGATCGTCTTCGGCTTGTCGCGCAACTTCGTCGTCTCTTTGATCGCGCTCGCGCTGACCGGTGCGTTCGACATGGTGAGCATGGTCATTCGCACCGTTCTCGTGCAATTGCGTACGCCCGATGCGATGCGTGGACGCGTCGGTGCAGTCGAGAATATCTTTATCGGAGCATCGAACGAACTCGGCGCTTTCGAATCCGGCACCGTTGCGTCGCTGATTGGTACGCAAGCGTCGGTCGTGCTGGGCGGCATCGCCACGATTGCGATAATCGCGCTGTGGACGCTGCTGTTTCCGCAGTTGCGCGGCTTCGACCGGTTAATCGAGGCGGCGTCCGATGAAGGTAAAGCCTAAACGGTCCGTCCCGGCGCCTTCCTCAAAGTAGGCGTGATCGAAGTACGTGAGTTCTTTGAATTGAACTCGCAATTCGGAGAGCATGGACTCGGACGTAAGCAAATCTGCGCGATCGGTGCGGAACTCCGGATCGTTGCTCCGCTCCCAGCCATAGTCGTCGATCGCAATGACGCCGCTGCGGCGCAAAAGTATCGATGCCTTTTCCAATGTCGCACGCAGGCTGTATACGTGGTGTAAGACGAGCTGCGCCACGACGCAATCGAATGACCCCGGCTCGGCTACGTAATCTTCGAAAGACGATTCTACGACTGGAAAAAGACTGCGCAGACTTTGGTCCAGTGCGACGACGGTATATCCTCGTGCACTTAACAGGTTTGCAAGTTCGCCCTCACCTGCGCCAATCTCAAGCACGCGCGCAGGCGGTGTTATGAATTGCGATATCACACGCGCGAAATCTTCGATGCGCGGTCCGCGCGCTTGCCCGTTCGCGCGCCGCAGGATCCCGTGAATGACCCCCGACTTTGCCTCCGCGTAGTCGTTACTGCTGCTCCACTCCCGCTCGGCCAGTTTACGTTTGACATGCTCGTACAATGCGCGATCTTCCGGATGGGTGCGCAGCCAATCGCGAAACTTCAGATGCCGATCGACGTCGGAACCATCGGCAGGCCAAAGATGGACGTGTACGTCCTTTTCCGCCGTTCGGTACATTCGATGGCCTGGCTCGTCCACATGGAGTTCGTATCCCGCCCCGCGCAACGCCGGTTCGATTTGCGGATCCAGGATATCGTTCACAGCTACGAGCACGTCGACTACCGGTTTCGCGGCAAGTCCGTGGACGGCCGTCGATCCGACGTGTTCGATGCGAAGCGCGCGTTCCCCGAGCGCTTGTGCGATGCGTTCGCGCTGCCGTTCGTAGCGTTCGGCCCAGGCCGTATCGTGTTCGGCGAGCGTAACCCTCATGTTGCTGCGACGGCGGCTTGCGAGATCTCGCGGCAAATGCGTCGCGCCTCCTCTACGTCGGCGTGCTTTCGCTCGACGAAGAGTTTGCGCCAGTACGCCTTGCCTGAGAGTTTCGCAATGAGATCCGAAGCTTCGCGCGCATCGACGAGTCCGCCGGAAGCCGTTCCGACCCACACGGTTTTATTCGCTTCAGCCTGCATCGGCAGACGGTGAATGAGCTGCGACTGCTCGTCACTCCAGACTGCATTGCCATAGCGCTCCACGAGCGCATTGTGGCACGCTTCGTACGTGCTTAAGTCGTGCTCCGCGTTGAACTCTGCGGCGACGGCGTACAGACGGATACGTTCGCGTAGCGCTCGTGC
The DNA here is from genome assembly GCA_964531205.1 of uncultured bacterium. Classification (GTDB taxonomy): domain Bacteria; phylum Vulcanimicrobiota; class Vulcanimicrobiia; order Vulcanimicrobiales; family Vulcanimicrobiaceae; genus JAICWY01. The sequence continues at coordinate 23,486 of CAZHGH010000030.1, read as the reverse complement.
GGCTTCCGAAGGCGAATCGCGCAGTTCGTTTAGAACGCGGAAGTCATCCCACCGTAGGAACTCCTCGATGGGATCGAGTGACTTTGGTTCGGGCCACAACTCGCGCAGAACCCGTTGCAAAATACGTTCGAACATTCGCGTGGTGTGGTGAAAATACACCGATGCGAACATCATATAGCGCGCCAGCACGAACGACTCGAGGGCGACAACACCGCGGCGATCGATGCCCATCACTAGACGCCCTGAGCCTGTCGAAGGGCCGAAGATGCGCAGCGAACCGACGAGCTGATCGACGTCGTACCGGCCGCTGGATACGCCGGTGAAGTACGCATCGCGCAAGAGATAATCCATTCGATCCGCGTCGAGATTCGGGCCGCTCACAATCTCCGCGAGCACGGGATACGGCGTCTGAGCGGAACCGAGGATGAGGTCGTGAACGTGCTGTTCATCGACATCCAACTCCGCCAAGTGCAGACGCATTTCTGGAAGCGCAAGCAGCGCGCGCGTGCGCTCCTCATGCCGCACGCCGAGGACCGCTTCGCACGCGTGACTGAAGGGGCCGTGTCCAATGTCGTGCAGGATGAGCGCGGCGCGGACGAGGCGGCGCTGGTATTCGGCGTCCGCCGCATTTACAAAGAATTCATTTCCGTGGCGCACGAGCGAATCGAAGGCGCGCGTGCCCATCGCAAGGGCGCCGAGTGCATGGCTGAAACGCGAATGTTCGGCCGATGGAAATGCAAGATACGCAAGACCAAGCTGCCGCAGGCGGCGTAGGCGCTGCATGACCGGCGAGTCGAGCAGCCGCGCCTCGGCATCCGTGAGTTCGATAAAGTGATGGACCGGATCGTAAATTCTCTTCATCTGACCCCCGCCAGTCGGCCCACGCATTGAGGGCCTTGTTCGCGCACGTCGAAGAAGACCCCCGGTACATGCGGTTCGACCAAGACTCCATCCGGGAGATTCACGCTCGCATCGACATAGCGAGTTTTATCGGCTCGTACGTTCCCTTGCACAAACGCGGGAACGACTTGGTCGGGCTATGCCCTTTTCATTTGGAGAAGACGCCGTCGTTTCACGTCCATCCGGACAAAGGCTTCTTCAAATGTTTCGGTTGCGGTGTTGGCGGCGACGTGATTACGTTTATCTCAAAGCTCGAGAATCTGCCATTCACCGATGCCGTTCGGATGTTGGCGCAACGCGCCGGCGTTGAGCTGGAACCGGAGAATCCGCGCGCCGCGCGCGTGCGCAGCGAAAAAGAAGCGATCTACGAAGCGAACCGGATCGCGGTCGCGTTTTTCGAACGCATGTTGCGCGAGCCGGTGGGCTCGGCTGCGCGCGCGTATTGCGAGCGGCGGGGCATTTCGAACGCGACGATCGAGAAATTCCATCTGGGATACGCGCCCGATGAGTGGCATGCGCTTAGTGAAGAATTGCGGCGGAACGGCGTCGATCTCGATCTCGCCGTAAAAGCGGGCCTGCTCAAGCGGGGCGAACGGGGCCATTACGATTTCTATCGCGATCGATTGATCGTACCGACGTACTCCACGACCGGGGAAGCTATTGCATTCGGCGGCCGCGCGCTAGGCGATGCAGAGCCGAAATATTTGAACACATCGACGACGCCGGTCTATACGAAAGGCCGGCATCTCTTTGCGCTCAACGTTGCCCGCCGTGCCGCTTCGCGCGACCGCACGTTGATTGTCGTTGAGGGGTATCTAGACTGCATTGCACTGCATCAAGCGGGTTTTGAAAATGCGGTTGCGGCTCTTGGCACGTCGTTCACCGAAGAACAGGCCAAAGAGCTGCGCAAGTCGGCCGACGGCATCTTTCTTTGCTTTGACGGCGATACCGCAGGCAATGCAGCGGCGGGCAAAGCTATAGAAATTGCTGCCCAAGTAATCGAGCATGCCGGTTCCGGAGTGCGGATCATCACGCTTCCGGCGGGCTCGGACCCGGACAGTTACGTCCGCGAGCACGGTGCAGAGGCGTTCAAAGCGCTCATGCAAGCAGCCAAGCCGGCGATTGAAGTCCGGCTGGAACGTGAAGTGGAACGGCTTCATCGCGGCTTCGATTCGCCCGCCGAAATTGCTTCGCAAGCGGAGTCCGTAATACGGCGAATGACCCCGCAAATGGAATGGGATCGTTGGCGTGTATGGATTGCGAAACGGCTGAAGGTCAACGAGAACGACCTCAGGAATAGCCGTTTCCTCGCAAACACCGCGAACTTTGCGCCGCGTTCGGCCGGTGTAGTTCCAGCGACTCGGCATCTTTCCGCGACGCTGCAGCCGTCGTCGTTCGAACGCGAAGCGTTGGCTATTATGCTGGAAGAGCCGGCGCTCGTACGAGAATTCAGCGATCTCATCCCGGTCGAACGTTTTCGGAACGACGCATATGCACGCGTCTACGCGCGTCTGCTGGAACACCGGGATCGGATCGAGCAAACCGCAGATATCTTTGCGCTTTTTGCCGATGATAATGAAAGCGTGGGGGTGCTTACCTCGCTGGGGCAGCGGGACCGAAGCTCGATCGTGAGGTATGAAGACTCGACCGAGCGGCGTACGCACCTGGAGCGAGTGGTCGAGAGGCTGCAACTGGATGACGCAAAGCAGCGTTATAGCGAGTTGTCGCGCAAGATAGATGAACTCCTGATGGCTGGGCAAAAGATCAGCAACGATCTACGCGACGAGTTCGACGCACTGGTTGCAAAACTGAAAAAGTAAGAATCGGGTCCGTGCGCGACAGAAATGTCAGTGATGTGTGTGGGCCGAAGGCCGGGGGCCCCACGCGCTTTGCGTGTGGGGGGCGTGGAGCGCGCAGCGCGGATACGCCTATTAAACCGAAAGGGGGTGAGTGAGAAAAATAATGGCACGGAAAAAAGCATCGTCAAACGGCGCAGCCGCAACAGCTGAGCCCGCAGTAACTACTGTCGAGGAGCTCAAGAAGCGAATCGTCGAGCGCGGAAAAAAGCGCGGATCGATTACGCTTGATGAGATCAATTTAGAAGTCGGCCGTCTGGCTGAGACACGGGAAGACCTCAACGAAGCCGAGATTTTCGAAGACCTGATGACCGAGCTGAACGGCGCGGGCGTCGAGGTCATTGAGGAAGCCGAAGAAGACAAGCCGGAGACCGAGGAAGAGGTCGAGGAGACCGTCGCCGCCGGTTTGGCTCTGGACGATCCTGTCCGGATGTACCTGAAAGAGATTGGGCGCGTCCCGCTGCTCTCGATGGAAGACGAAAAGAATTTAGCGATGCGCATCGAGGCCGGCGAAAAGGAGCTGGCTAAGAACGGTTCGGCCAACCAAATCGTCATCGTTCAGGGCGAAGAGGCAAAGCGCCAGCTCACCGAGGCGAATTTACGTCTTGTCGTATCGATCGCGAAGAAGTACGTCGGCCGCGGCATGCTCTTTCTGGATCTGATTCAGGAAGGTAATCTCGGGCTGATTCGCGCGGTCGAAAAGTTCGACTATCGTAAGGGCTACAAGTTTTCGACGTACGCGACTTGGTGGATTCGTCAAGCAATTACGCGTGCTCTCGCGGACCAAGCGCGAACGATTCGCATCCCGGTGCATATGGTTGAGACGATCAACCGTCTCATCAAAATCTCGCGCCAATTGCTGCAAGAGCTCGGCCGCGATCCGTCGGTCGAAGAGATTGCCGCCGAAATGGGCCTCACTCCCGAAAAGGTTCGAGAGGTCATCAAGATCAGCCAAGAACCGATCTCGCTCGAGACCCCCATCGGCGAAGAAGAAGATTCGCATCTGGGCGATTTCATCGAAGACCAGGAGGCCGTCGCTCCCGCCGAGGCCGCTTCGGTGATGCTGCTCAAGGAAAAGATGCAAGACGTTCTTCAGAACCTGACCGAACGCGAACGTAAGGTGCTCGTCCTGCGGTTCGGGTTGGAAGACGGCCACCAGCGCACGCTGGAAGAGGTCGGCCAAGAGTTCGGCGTCACGCGCGAGCGGATCAGGCAGATCGAGGCCAAGGCGCTACGTAAACTGCGTCATCCCTCGCGCGGCAAGGCGCTCAAAGATTACTGGAGCAACGAGTAGAGTGAACGCGCCGTGGTTACGGCGCGTTTTTCATTTTGCATGATGTTCGCAAAGAGCCTCGCCGTTGCCCTCGCCATTGGTATGGCGGCGCCGGCGCCATCGCCCTCTCCTTCTCCGGCCGGCAGTCAGCTGAAGACGATTACGAGCGTGCGGGCGACACCGTTTTGTTCGTCAATCGCGCAGCACTTTAACGCGGCCGTACAGCCGATGCTCGCCAACGATCGGTCGCTGGACCAAGTAAACACGCAGCTGATCGACATCAACGACGTCTTCAATCACGCGGATTACCAAATCCGCTACGCCGATGCACGTGCAAAACTCGTTAAATACGTCGGCGACATAGAGAAGAATCTGCCGTTCATCCAAGATCAGATCAACCAGCTGCGTCAGGGCGAGAAACTCACAACCGACGCAAATGATTCTAAAACGATCCACCAGATCGCCGAAAAATTGCAATTGGCATACAATAAGCAGCGGCAGCTGTCTATCGATTTGACCGGCGTCATCCAAGCGATGATGGACTATCGCCCGGAAGGCGATCAGTCTTCATTCCAAAACCAAATGGCGACGGCTAGCATGCCGAAAGAAATGCGCGACATCAAGAGCTATTTGCGGTTCGACGGGCAGCGCGACGTGTTGGATCAGGCGGAGAACGCCGCTGCGGACGCAACGATCGATCTCGTTACGAAAACTTGCGTTAAATAAATCGTCATGGTGAGGTATCGAACCACCCTGAGTTAAGCGAACGGCGATGGCGTTCGCGCTATCGAAGGGGACGTATTGTCATGGTGAGGTATCGAACCACGTTGAGCAAAGCGTTCGACGTAGTCGAACGCGCTGTCGAAACGACACGCTCGCAGAGCGTGTGAATCCGTTGCGAGCGCTGCGCGCTCGCCCTTCGTCAGCGTGTTCGACACCGTCGAGCACTTAGCTCAGGGTCGTTCGATACCTCACGATGACGACTTGAGAACGCCCCTCATCGTAACGGCCTGCATCGTACGCAAAAGTTCGTCCGTCGGCGTTTCGGGATAACCTTCACACGTCAATTTCAAGCTGACGATGCCGTGCACCGCGCACCAAAACGTGTCGGCGAGCTGCGCCGATGTTGCATCGGTCGCCAAGCGCCCTTGTGCGCGCAGCTGGTCGAACGCGTCGATCAAAAATTGCAGCGCCTGATTGCCCGCGCTGCTCTCCTGCTTTGCACTAAAGACGGCAGTCGTGTAGTGCTCCATGAAAATGAGCCGATACGTCTCCGGCTGCTCTAGTCCGAATTTGACGTATAATTCGCCGGCGCGGTTTAGGCGTTCGGCGGGATCTGCAATCTGCGCCGCAGGCGCAAAAGCACGCAACAGTTCTTCGAACCCGCGCTGCGTCAGCTCCGCTGCGATCGCATCGCGATTCTCAAAGTACAGATAAATCGTCCCGGGGGCGTACTCGATTGCGTCCGCGATCTTGCGCATCGTCAGCGCCTCGAATCCCTCGCGTAAGACGATCCCGCGAGCCGCGTCGAGCACTTGTTCGCGGAACGCGGCCTTTTCGCGCTCGCGGCGCTCGGTGGCTCCCATAAACCCAAGTATAGGGCTTGACATTCTGAACTGTCAATGTAAAATGAACGGTGTTTAGTGAACGCTGTTCAGCGACAGAGAAAGCGAGCCCTAATATGCCGTCCTTCGCCCTCGTCGGCGCTTCCGGTCAGACCGGCGGGCCCATCGCCAAAGCCCTTCACGACGCCGGCATCCAATACCGAGCCGTTGCACGCAACCGGAAAGCCCTCGAAGCGGAATTCGGAGACGACCCTCTCGCTGAGATAGTCACCTGGAACCCGGACGATCCGCAGTCCGTCAAATCGGCAGCGGCCGGCGTCGACACCATTTTTTATCTCGTCGGCGTGCCATATGACCAGTTCAATCTGCATCCCATCATCATGCGACAGACGCTCGAGGGCGCAATCGCGGCGGGCGTTCAGCGTATTGTGCTCATCGCTACCGTGTATCCGTACGGCATGCCGCGCACCACGCCCGTTCGTGAAGATCATCCGCGCGAGCCGCATACGTTCAAAGGCAAGATGCGCAAGGAGCAAGAGGACATTCTGCTCGCAGCGCATGCAAAGGGTGACATCGCCGCGACGATTCTGCGCTTACCTGACTTTTATGGTCCCAACGTCGAGCGCAGCTTGGTCTACGACGCATTCGCCGCTGCCGTTCAAGGACGTCGTGCGAATCTGATCGGGCCAATCGATACGCCGCACCAGTTCGTTTTTGTTCCGGACATTGGTCCTCTGGCACTCGCACTGGCAGAAGAACCGCGCGCATACGGTCGCACGTGGCATTTCGCAGGCTCGGGCACTATCACGCAGCGCGAGTTCGTCAAACGCATTTTTGCCCAGGCCGGCACCGATCCGAAATTCCTCGTCGCCAATAAAACGATGCTTCGCGTGCTTGGATTCTTTAATCCGCTTATGCGCGAGCTCGTCGAAATGCACTATCTGCAAACCGATCCCGTCATCATGGATGATTCCGCCATTCGCGAGCTGCTGCCGGCAGTCAAGGCGACGAGCTATGATGACGGCATCGCGCAGACGCCTGCGGCGATGAAGAAAAGCGCTGCCGTGTCATGACCGGCGTAGTGGAGTACGGCTGGCGTCGCGTTGCCATCGTCACAGCCGTTATGCTTGCGGCTCTTTTGGAGACGCTTGATTCGACGATTGTAAACGTCGCGCTGCCTACCATCGAAGGCAATATCGGCGCTTCAATCGATGAGGGCATTTGGATCGTGACGGGCTACATCATCTCCAACGTCATTGCGATCCCGCTAAATCCGTTCCTCACGCGCATGCTTGGACGCAAACGCTATTTTGCGATATGCATTGCCGGCTTCACGGCAGCGTCGTTTTTATGCAGCACGGCTACTTCGCTCGGCATGCTTGTCGCCTTTCGAATTTTGCAAGGCGCATTCGGCGGTGGACTCATCGCTACGTCGCAAGTCGTGATGCGCGAAACGTTCGCGCCGAATCAAATCGGGCTCAGCTCGGCGCTCTTTGCCATGGCGCTGATTTTGGGTCCGGCGTTCGGACCGCTCGCCGGCGGATATTTGACGGACACGTATTCGTGGCAATGGATCTTCGACGTCAACGTATTGCCCGGCACGGTGTCGGCTGTGATTATTACGCTGTTGCTGCGCGATGCGGTTCCCGCGCAACGGCTTCGCATCGACTGGATAGGCGTGGGTCTCCTCGCGCTTGGACTTGGTTCGCTGCAATTTTTACTCGACAACGGAGAGCGCCGCGATTGGTTCAGCGATCCCTCCATTGCAATTGCCGGGACGCTATCCGCGCTCGGACTGATCGTTTTTGCGTGGTTCCAATGGAGCGGCACCAAGAATCCCGTAGTCGACCTGCACGTGCTCCGATACCGATCCGTCGCCATCGGATCGCTTATCGCGCTTGCGTTTGGTGCGATCATCTTTGCGCCGGCGATCATCACGCCTATCTACGCGTCCTCGATTCTCAGCTACACCGCGTGGGACAGCGGATTGTTGTTGGCGCTTCGCGCCTTGCCGGTCGTGGTGCTTACTCCGGTCTTCGCGACGATGTCCGAGCGTGGGTTCGACGTACGATGGCTCCTCGGTGCCGGTTTCTTGCTGACCGCGCTTTCACTCGGATGGTATGCGCTGCAAATGACGTCGGAGACGCCGTTCGCCTTGCTCGGCGCCGGATTGTTCGTTTCCGGAATAGCACAGTCCATGTTACTCGTGCCGCTTATTGTCGGCGTGCTCAGCACAACACCCGCCGAACTCAACGGAAAAGTCTCACCCATTATCACGTTGTGCGTGCAACTCGGCGGCTCGATAGCAAGTGCGATGAGTGTCACATTTTTTGACCGGCGCACGTCTCTTCATTCGACAATGCTTGGGGGTACGATGAACGCCGGCCACCTGTTCGCCCACGGGTTGCTGCCGACAAAAGAAAATCTCGCGCAGATTGCGTCGATCGTTGCGCAGCAGGCCAGTACGCTCGGATTTTCCGACACGATGCTTGCAGTGGCAGCGCTTGCGGCCGTTGTCGTTCCGCTCGTCCTAGTGTTTCCCCGATCCAGAGCTTCCTCAGGAGTTACGGCACAGTGAGTACGATAGACATCTTCGAGCAAGATTTGCTCGACTGCGGCGTTCCGTATTCAGAGATCCAACCGCTAGGCATGCGGTACGTGCGTGCGTTGGAAACCAACTCGCACATCGACTGGATCGAACTCTACGTCGGCATCTTCGCAACGCTGCGCCACAGTTTGCACCAAACGCGCGCTGCGGATGGCGATGCCTTGCAGCGCCTTTTGCTGCTCGTCAACGACGACTTAGGCGCGCAGTTGTTTTCCGAAGACGCTCGTAACGAATTGGCTCAGAACGCGGGTGAGGCGGTAAGATACGCTTCGAGCGCATCCACGTCTCCCTTCGGATCGGCAAAGGCGACGTACTCATCTGGACGTATGAGATAAAGCGCGTTCTTCAGGAGTTTCGCGCGCCGCATTTCGTCACGCCATGCGAAGATATGAAGCGGCAGCCGTCGATCTTCGCATAAACGGCGCAACTGCGGGGATTCGCTGCCGTAAACGTGCACTTGCCAGTTCATCGACGAGAGCGGCGCAAAGTTGTCGGATCGTCCATCGCCCGTCGTGCGTACCCAAGGCAATCGATCCCCGGCGAGAACCGAGCCCGCTTTGCCGCGGCTCAGCGCGCTCCCGCGGTAATTCACGGCAATCTGCGACAAGAGCCGAAACGCGAAGCGGCGCCCAAAACCAAAGCGCGTCAGCGGCGGCATGAAAAGCGGCACGACTACACTTCGGAAGAAAGACGCGGCAGGGCTGCTGCTGTTCAGGATGCCGAAGACCCGATCGGTGCTCGCAACGAGTCCGCGCGCAAACGTGATGCGTTCCGGCTCGTACGAGTCTAGTAACTTCGGCGCGGCGCGCTCACGCAGCACGGACGCGATTTTCCAGGCGAGGTTAACGGCATCGCCGATGCCCGTGTTCATCCCTTGGCCGCCCACGGGACTGTGAAGATGCGCTGCGTCGCCCAGAAGAAACACGCGACCCTTCCGAAATGCTTCCGCGACGCGATGGTGCACGCGATACGTAGAGAACCACCGCACGTTGCGCACCTCGGTGCGTAATTCCCGGAGTAGGCGCTTATTAACGTTTTGCCACTCTGCATTCGCGGCAGTTGCGTTTTCAGACGCTTGTCCGACGAGTCTTGCGCGGCCGTCGCCCTTCATCGGAAATACGGCGATGACGTCTTGCGAATCCATCGAGATATTAACTTCCTGGTTCGTCAAAGGTCCCGCCGCGTCGACATCCGCTACATACCAAACGTGTGAGTAAGTGCCACCGGGTAGCCCGATGTGCGTTTGTTCCCGAACGGCCGAACGTGCGCCGTCACATCCAAGGAGATATTCGCATTCGCATTGGTGTTCGCTTCCGTCCGCGTTGCGCAGCGACGCGACAACACCGGCGCCGTCCGATGAAATGGTGACGAACTCTACGCCGCGTTCGACCTCAACGCCCGTTGCACGCAGTGCATCGATTAGAACACGCTCGTGTTCGTCTTGCGGAAATATCAAGCTGTAAGGAAAGTAACTGAGGTCAGGCCCGATATCTCCAAACGAAAGCCGTGCACGGCGCTTTCCGTTGACCCAGAGGTTCACGGCCATGAATTTTTGCGCCGCGGATACCACTGCGCCGGCAATTCCGAGTTGCCGATAGAATTCTAACGTGCGCGCGTGCACGATGAGTGCGCGCGATGTAGTGCCCGGCTCGACCGCTTTGTCAATTATGCGAAAGTCGACGCCGAAACGCGCCAGGCAGAGAGCGAGCACGAGGCCGGTCGGGCCGGCGCCGACGATAAGTACTTGCGTTTTGGAGTTCAAGCGCTCACCTCTGCACTGCGGCCGTCAAATACGCCTGGATGGCCAGCTCGAATTCGCCGAGCAGCGCTCGACGTTGTTGTGTGGATGTGCGCGCGAGAGCGTGTAGGGCGGCCTTGAGCAATTCGACCGCCGTGCGCGCGATCAGAGAGCGCTGTGGCTTGCTCAACGCGGGGTTCTCTGCAATCAGGAGGCCATCGAGTCCGCCTTCGATCGCGCGTTGCGGCGAACGCATTTTTGCGCGGATACGATCGAGCAGATCGACGGCCGCAGGATACTCGCTCCAGAATTGTACGATCGGCCGGATTACCGTTGGTACGAAATTCGCGAGTGACGCAGCGGACGCGTTTTTTAGGATACGCGATCGAACGATTAAGAAGCGCGTTCCAATCCGCTCGGCGACTGCATCGAGGAGCTCGTCTTTTCCGCTGAAGTATTGATACACCGAGCCGATAGCGCAATCGGCGCGTAAAGCCACCTCCGTCAGCGTCGCGCTCTCAACGCCCACTTCTCCAATAAGATCGATTGCGGCGTCCAAGATGCGGTCGTAGCGCTCCTTGCTGCGATGTTGCTTTGGATACCCTCATATTTATCAAACGTAAACCCCCGAAAAGCGAAAAACGCCCGAAGGCGTTTTTCTTGGGTTCATGTACAGCGGCCGCTACATTTCGCTTGCGCCGGCTTTTTTCGAAGGATGAACCAACGGATTCGTCTCGGCGAAAGCTCCAAGGGGATTCGGCGTAACCCACAGTTCGAGATCCCATTGTCCGGGGAACGTGAAGACCTTCGCGACTTGCGATGCGTCTTTCACGACGCCCATCTTCACAAGCGTCGCTGCTTGCGGATTGTCGAGATCGCCGCCCGCCGCGACGAACTGCTTTGCGCGAACGGCACGGCCATACGTGTAACTGCCGTCTGCGTTCTTCAAAATGTAGTGCACGTGCGGACCGCCGAAACAGGACCACCGCTGCGGATTCACGCCCCACTGGTTTGGCGGCGTCTTTCCTTTGCACGTGCTATTGTTCGCGATCGGAATGGAATAATCGGCGCCCAGCAGTTTGCCGCTCGCGGAATACCACAGTTGACTTGGGTGCTGCGGATCCGTGCTGTTCCATTGGAGATTCGCGTAGCTGATCGCGCCGGTCTTGTCTTCGTTGTTGAATCGAAAGTAGCCGGCTTTTTCGGCGTCGGCCGGTGTTGGGAAACGCGCGTTCAAATCTTTCTGAACGGATTGCACGAACGCCGTTTCGGCAGTCCCGACAGGTTTATCGGAGAGTTTCGGCGCGGCCGCGACCAATGCAAAAACCGCCGCCAGCGCAATAAGCCCACGTTGCATGAGATCCTCCGTTCGGGTTTTTCGAGTTAAGGAGTTCGCGTAGGACTAACGCTTGGCGACGGCTTCGGCGTCGGCGGATGATATCCCGGAGGCGTGTACATCGGTGCCACCGAGAAGGCCGGATGCGGCGTGTCGGTTATCGTGATGAACGGCGCCGGCGTTGCAATCGCAACGGTACCATGAAATACGTGAACCGCCGCTGCGGTGCGTGCGCGGATCACCGTGCCCGGGCGCAACGTGACGTCGCTGCCTTTACGGAACGCATGATACAGAATATGTCCCGGGATGAAGATGTCGCCGATCGTGTCGGTAATGCCTTGGGTCGATTCGCGTCCCGCGGACATGTGCGGGTTGATGCGCGCCGTAGGCGTGCTGAGCGGCAGGCTCAGGTTTCCGGCAAGGGGCAGCGCTTGAAAATAAATCTCGACGGTTCCGTCGATACCCCCGGCTTGCGCCGGCGAAGATTGCGTGACTTCGATGCCCATGGGCGCGCCGGCGCGCGCTAGCGTCATTCCGCCCAGGATAATGGGATCGCGCAGGTGCGCGTGAGCTATCGTTCCGGGTTTCGAATGCGAACTGATCGTGTCGTCCAGAACGAAAAAGAGACTGGAGTTGAGCGGCAGCACCGTGGAGTTCGGCGTGCCGGTGGGCGTTGCGGTCGGTTGGACGCGCGCCGGCGGTTCCGGCGTCGGAATGACAATTGCGCGGGCCGCTTGAGGGCCCGCGCCAAATGCTGCGGCAGCGCACGCTGCCGCCAGAGCTAGGATCCCTGCCCGAGCGGGATTAGCTAGCCTTTTTTTCCTGCTCTTCGAGTTGCGCGGCTGCCGCTGCGGCACGTTTGCCCTCTTCGATGAGCTGTTTGACTTTCTGGCCACCTTTTTGTCCGATCTGCTCGTAGAAGTTCGGGCCGTACCGGTCGCGAGTCGCCTCGCCACCCTTCTTGCCACCCTTCTTACCGATTTGCTCGTAGAACGCGTGACCGTGAGCGTTTTTGGTGGCTTGGCCGCCTTTACGCCCGATCTGCTCGTAGAACTCGGGACCGTACTTTTTCTTCACGGTCTCGCCGCCTTTTTGGCCGGCTTCACGGACAGTCATACCCCCGGCTTTTTTGGGGGCGGGGCCGTTTGGTGTACTCATTGTGAACTACTCTAACCTCGGTTCTTACGCCGCCCGAGAAGGACGGCAATCTCATGCTCCATATACTAGAACGCAAGTTCGGTCTAGAAAGTTGGTTCAGATTTGATTAATAAGACCGTCGGGCTGCTTACGTTGCCCTGTTTACTGATGCTGGCGCTCGGCGGCTTATCGCCCGCGGCGCCGAGTCCGTACGTTCAGATCGCACAACTAGAGCAGGTGCGTTCTCTAGGTAACGGCCGTCTCGCGCAATATTTAAGCTCGAAGGATCGCTCGCTTGCACTCCGTGCAGCGCTAGCAATCGGCCGCACGAAGCAAGTTGCGGGCACTCCGTTACTGATCGCACACGTACACGATCGCGACGATGGAATGCGTGCAATGTCGGTATATGGGCTGGGATTGATCGTTGATGCATCTGCAGCTCCAACGGTTTTAAACGCACTCCGTGACGGTAGCGACGTCGTTCGGCTTGCTGCGCTGGACGCAACCGATCGCTTTGCCACCGCTAAAACATTGAACGCCTCGCAGGCTGACGTTGCCGAACGCACCGTCGCACAATTATTGCATGCTAAAAATCGGGTAATTCGCGCGCGAGCCGCAACCACGCTTGAGGCCTTTTCCGGCGAACGGCAAGGAACCGCAGCGCTCAAAACACTCGACAGTGCGTTTCTTACTGAACGGGATCCGTTCGTGCGCTGGCACATCATGTGGTCGCTTTTTCGAGGGTACGCAAAACAGGCGCCGCCTTCTGTATTGACGAGTGGGCTGTCCGATACTGATGAAACGGTGCGTATAGAAGCGGTGCGCGCATTGGGCAGACGTGGGGATAGCAGTGCGATCGCACAACTCAAGCCGCTGTTGGCCGACAAATCGTGGCGCGTGCAAGAACAGACGCTCGAATCGATTACCGTACTGCAAGGCGGGAAGATGACCGAGCATCTTACGCGCATTCCCGACGGCGTGCATACGCCTGCTCCAGAACCGGACGCGTTCGCACATCTGCCGGCACTGCGTCGCACGCCGGTGAGTGGAAAGCCGTCGAAACCATCGGCGGATGACATCATTACCCGTCCGGCACTCGACCCGCAAACCGCGAGCGGCTTCACGGGCCCGGCGAAAGGACCGCATCCGCGCGTGCGCCTTGTAACGACGCAAGGAAACGTCTACGTCGAACTCTTTCCGGAGTGGGCGCCGCTGACCGTCGAGAACTTTCTGAACCTCGCAAACCGCGGGTATTACGATAATAACCGGTGGTTCCGGATCGTGCCGGACTTTGTCGTCCAGACAGGCGATCAGACGAACACCGGCAACGGCGATGCGGGTTATATGATCCCTGCAGAAGAGAATCCGATCGAGCAAGATAGCTACGTTATTTCGATGGGATTGAACTACACCAATCCGCCGGACGCGCATGCCATCCGCGATTCCGCCGGCAGTCAGTTTTACATCACACTCTCGCCCCAGTTGCATTTGGATCGCGACTTCACGGTGTTCGGCAAAGTCATTGGCGGCACAGATGTGCTCGGGCGGCTCGTTGAATCGGACAAAATCGTGCGTGTGGAGCGATTGCCCGACAGCAAGTCCTGATGCGCCTTCCTTTATGCAGCGGGGTTCTTGCGCTGCTCCTGAACGCATGCGGCGCGAACCCGCAACAATTGCCGGTCGACGTTTCCGGATGTCATGCGGCGCCTCAGGCGCAGGGCTTTAACGTTGCAGCACGCGTCGACAGCAAAGCGAACCGTCCGATATCGCGGCTTTATATGACGATGACGTTTTACCAGGATTTCCGGTACCGAACGTTTACCGGATACGCAGAACTACCACAGGAGCTCGATCCGGGGCAGCATCGCGACGTCACATTCCAAGTTGCGAATCCTAGCGAGCCGGCACCGCGCGGTCAAGCAATGCGGTGTTTCGTAACGCGTGTCGGCTATCTCGACGGCACGTGGGAGCAAGTGCGCAATCAGTAAACGCTAGTGATGCTGCTGCTCTTCACGCTTTAAGCACGCTTGGGCCATCTGCAGGTGCTTCTTGAGCACCGGAAGCTGCTGCTTCGCATAAGCGCGAATGCGCGGATCGCTTCCGGACGAGGCTTCCTTTTGGTACAACTTTAGCGCTTGTTGATGCAGGCTAACCTCACTGCGAAAGTACTGTGTTGCCGTCGCTGCCGGCCTTCCCGTCGCAGGCGTCGGCTGCGGCGTTGCAGCACTCGTGTCGATGCCTTCACTGTTGGCGATTGACACGAGTTGCTGATTTGCAATCTGATGATCGCTATTTATGCGCCCCGCGTATTGGCGAACGCAAGAATCGGCGGAATTTGCTTGCAGCTGCGCATGCTGAATCTCCGTTGTGTTTCCTCGCAACGCCGCTTGGACGAACGCCGAATCCGCCTTTGATGCTGCGGCCAGCAATATCACCGCGAGCGCTGCGGTACAGATTGGGAATACGCGCATGTTCATCGCGTATGTATTACCCGGTTAGAATGTTTTCTTTGTGTCCAGTAAGATAGTGACCGGTCCGTCGTTGACGAGTTCGACGTCCATGTGCGCGCCGAAAACTCCATATCCTACGGGCAGCCCCTCGCCTTCCAACATCTTGCCGACGCGTTCGTACAAGGGCTTCGCTGCATCTTCGCGTGCTGCAGTAATAAACGAAGGTCGCCGTCCTTTTCGTGCGTCGCCGTGCAGCGTAAACTGCGACACGAGCAGAACGGCTCCGCCAATCTCGCGGACACTGCGATTCATTAAACCTTCGTCATCCATGAAGATTCGCAAGTTCGCAATTTTCTCGCCCAGCTGCTGTGCGTCTCGCTCGTCATCGTCGGTTCCGACACCTACGAGCACCATCAACCCCGCACCGATGCTACCGGTCACTTTTCCGTCGACCCGTACCTCAGCTCTGGAAACCCTTTGCACCACCGCCCTCATGCGTTTTTCACGCTCGCGCGAATTGCAATACGTGGGCTGCTCGGCGCACTATTTAGAGAAGATCGATGAGAGCGCGAAAAAGGCGTTTTCTTTGCGTTCTGCCACGCGTCTATAGAAGTAGCCCGCCCAGTGTGTACCAAATGGAACGTATATTCGCAGACGGTAGCCTTCCGCGACGAGCTGCTTCTGTACGGCTGGACGGACGCCGTAGAGCATTTGAAATTCGAATTTGTCGGGCGAAATTTCGTTGTTATGCGTGAACGCTTTGATGGCGTCGATCAAATCCCGGTCGTGGGTGGCGATACCGGGGTAGTTTCCGCGCGTAAGAAGTGCCTGTGCGCATTTTAAATACTGAGCGCGGATCTCGTGCATCTCTTTGTATGCGATGTCCGGCGGCTCGTTGTACGCGCCTTTGCAGATGCGCACGCGTGCGCCGAGTTCGATCGTGCGCTCGACGTCCTTCGGCGTGCGCTTTAGGTACGCTTGAAGCACCGGGCCGACATTTTTATGCGTCGCATAGGCGCGCTCGAAGATGCGTAGCGTTGCGTCGACAACGCTCGATCCTTCCATGTCGATTCGAACGAACGGGTCAGGATTGCGCTGTTGCGCGCGATCCAGAATTGCCGTGAGGTTCTCTAGCGCGAAGTCTTCGTCGATGAGCAGACCCATCGCGGTCAACTTCACCGACACGTTGCTGCGAACGCCTGACGACGCGATCGCCTCGAGCATATCGAAATACGCATCACGCGTTTTAATTGCCGCATCACGCTCGACGACGTCTTCGCCGAGGAAGTCGAGCGTCGCCGTCATGCCCTCCGCGTTGAGTTGGCGAACCGCCTCGATCGCCGAGGCGATGGTTTCGCCTGCGACAAAGCGCTTGGCCAGAAAGAAAAACCGCCGCGAAAAGAGCGAGTCCGGTGCAAACATGCGATCGAGTAACGCCATAACGGCCTGGTTTATACGACGCGGCGGCGTAAAGCCCATTGTGCCGCAATCACGATTGCGGCGAGCACGACAAATCCGTACGTCAATGCAAGCGCTGCGCCCACGCCTTGTGCCGAGAGTGCGACGTATAACTCAACCGGCAGCGAAGCCGGGTGATACGCCACGATAGATGTCGCACCGTATTCGCCGATGGCTCGCATCCATGCCAGCACAATACCGGCAAGTAAATTCGGTGCGGCGAGCGGCAATGCTATGCGAAAGAAAATTGCAGCAGTTCCCGCGCCCAGCGTGCGCGCAGATTCTTCGTACATCACATCGATCGATCCGAATGCCGCGGCGGCAATGATTGCGACAAACGAACCGGCCACAAAGAATTCGGCTAACGCAACGCCCCAAAGTGAGTCGACGAAGACCACGCCGTGCGCCGCCAGCATCGCACCGAGCGGTGTGCGTGAACCTACCGTTTGCAAGAGCATGATGCCGGACGCAACCGGTGGAAAGGCCAGGGGCAGCGCCAGCAGCGATAGCGCAAGACCGCGGATGCCTCTCGGGGCATGCGCGAGCGCATAACCAGCAGGCACGCCGAGTACCGATGCGACTGCAACTGCAATGCTCGATGCAAGGAGCGAAACGCGCAACGCATCTTGCGCGGCCGGCTGTGTAAACGCGTTAACAACTGCCGATGGAGGCACCGCGGCGAGCATGGCAATCACGGGGCCCAGCATGACAAGCACCAGCAGCGCGGCTGCTAGTTGGAAGAGCGCGCCGCTACCCGACCGTTTCATACATAAAACTTTACCAAATAGCTAGACCAGGGCGAGGCCGCGACGCCCATAAGGCGAATGGGAGCATCGACATGACCCAACGGACGTGGCGCGTGCTCATCGCCGATGACGACCCGGCGATATGTACGCTGATTGAAACGGTGCTCAGGAAGGGCCCATACGAGATTGTAACGCGCAACGACGCGGAGAGCGCGCTGGTCGCACTCGATCGTGAAGGCCGTTTCGATATCATCATTTGCGACTTCATGTTGCCGGGAATTTCCGGAATCGATCTCATCGAACGCTTGCGGGCGGACGAACGCACGCGGCACGTGCCCATTTTGATGATTTCGGGTCATACGAATTACGCGATGGATGGACGCGCAAAAAGCGCCGGTGCAAATCTGTTCCTCAACAAACCGTTCACGATCTCCCAGTTGCGTACGGCGGTCAACAGCCTGCTTGCGCAACCAAAAGTCGATCCCCTCGAGAACTCCACCATCAATTCCCGGTAGCAGACACGAGGTCGTGCATGCCGGGGCGACAAGAATGTCGCTTTACGGCTAGGGAGCAGGACGCGCGCGTAATCGGCGCGCACCTGATTGTGCCTTGCAACTCGTAAAGATCTTCGTCGTGGCCCTGTCGTTGGGCTTGGATGTCTTTGCCGTCGGCATCGGCGTCGGCATTCGTGGAACTGACACAGCGGTCAAGGTGCGCATCGGCATTGCATTTGCCTCTGCCGAGGTAATCATGAACCTCATCGGAGCGGCTCTCGGCAAGGTCGTCGGATCGCTCCTCGGCGATTTCGCGGGATACATCGGGTTTGCCGCACTGATCGCCGTTGGCACATACATGATGTACGAAGCCGTGCGCGAGTCCGAGGAAAAAGAGCCGCTCGACATGTCACAGGGTTGGGGGCTTTTTATTGCGTCGCTCTCGATTAGCCTCGACTCGCTGGGGATCGGCTTTTCGATCCTGTACATTGGGGTGCCGTTGGTGCTGTCTCTGTCGATCATCTTCGCGGTTTCGATCGGTGCGACGGCGTTGGGTCTGACCACTGGCCGCTTCTTGGGCAGGCGCGTCGAAGAAGGCGCGGAGCTTTGGTCGGGCATCGTGCTGGTGCTCACGGGCATTGCGTTTATCATCGCAAAAGCGTTTCACCTCGGTTAACCGAAAGTGCGCTTCATGCGCATTGGCGATAGTCTCCTTGACCTAGCGCGTTCCGGCGGGGCGCGTTCGCTGTTCGTCGTCGGCACCGGCAAAAACGTCGGGAAGACGGTGGCGATGCGTGCGATCGCGCAAGCCGCGGCAAGGCGCAACCTCACGGTCGGCCTCACATCGACGGGACGCGACGGCGAGGCGATCGACGTTGCGGATGCGCTTGCGAAACCGCGGTTGTTTTTGTTGCCCGGAACCGTCGTGGCAACGGCCAGGAACCTCGTGCCGGTACATCCCGCCAGCGAGATGCTTGAACTCACCGATTGGCCCAGCGCTGCTGGCCGCGTACTGTTTGCGCGCGTCAAGCGCGGCGGCTTTTACGAACTTGCGGGGCCGCCTACAGCGTCCGGCGTGCGCGATTGCGTGAACCGGTTTTTCGGCTTCGGCTGCGATCAGGCGATTGTGGACGGTGCATTGGATCGCGTTGCCGCGCTTGCCGGCGGAGGCGATTCCGTTATTGTTTCGGCCGGCGCTGCAGCTGCGCGCACGATGGAAGAAGCCGTTGCGGACATTCGCGCGCTTACGCTGCGTCTGTGCATACCGGCAGTCGATCCGGCGAAACCGTCGCTGTATATCGAAGGCGCGCTTACGCCGGGGCGCGCCGCTCAGCTCCTAGCTGCGCGCGAAACGCGGCAAATCGTCGTGCGCGATCCAACGCAGATCGCGCTTGGCGGCAAGGCGATGATGGGCGCCGCCGAACGCTTGGATCTGCGGTGCGAACGGCCGCTGCGCGTCATTGCCGCGACAATTGCTTCGATTGGCCGCGATAGATATTTCGAGCCGCGAGCGTTTGCGAATGAAGTCGCGCGCGCGACCGGTCTCCCGACCTTCGACGTGTACGCCGGCACGAGGGTCCAAGCCGCGTGAGATTTTCCGATCTGTTGGACGCTTCCACGAGTAGCGCGCTCCAAGTCGCGTGGTTGCATGAAGCAATCGCGCCGGTCAGCGAACCGGGACGTCGCGCGGACACCGCTATCGCAGCATTTCGTCCGGGCCGGGAACGAGCCGCGGAAGAGCGTGCGCACACGATTGCGCGGTTCGCCTCATCCATCGATGATAAACGCATTGACGCTATGCGTGATGCGCTACGTACGTCACCCGATCCGTTACCTGCCATATCGCGCGCAGCAATGGGCGAGACGCTTGAAGACGCGCAGCTGCTGGAATTAATGCGATTTTTGGACGCCGTACGCAAGATCGCTGCGCTTGTGGACGGTACGCAGGTTTCGTTGATCGATGAACCTGTAACGGTTGTTGCGCAAGCCCTCGAAAAAGGACGTGCGGGAAAATTCGGCTTCTATCTCGCCGACGCATTTGACGCGGCGCTTGCAAACGCACGAGCTTCGGCGGATCGCGCACAAGCGGAATACGACAGCGTTCGCGGACGGCTTGGGCACAGCGTTGCCATGCAATTGGGCCGCGACGAACTGCCCGGTGACGAGTTCATCGTGATGCGGGACTCGATCGCACGCATTCCGCAAGGCGTACGCGTGGTCCGCGAGGCGCCGACTTATTATCTCTGCGAGTTGGAACTCGACGACGCGGCGCTCG
This sequence comes from uncultured bacterium, assembly GCA_964531205.1. Taxonomy (GTDB): domain Bacteria; phylum Vulcanimicrobiota; class Vulcanimicrobiia; order Vulcanimicrobiales; family Vulcanimicrobiaceae; genus JAICWY01. Next base: position 3,650 of record CAZHGH010000030.1, on the reverse strand, counting down.
AAGCTTTACGCAAACGCGACGCGGCAAACGAACGAGTCGCGGCCGCAGAAGAAGCTGTGCGGAGCAGCCTGTCCGCAGTAATACGCGAGCACGCGCAGGCGCTCGAAGACCTCTCGCAACGCGTCGGCGACCTTGACGTGCTGCTGGCGCACGCTCGATTTACGCAACGCTACAGTTGCGTGCCCGCTACGCTGACGTCGGAAACCAAACTCGCTTTCACCGAAGGACGATATTTGCCGCTTGCAGCTGAATTGGAAGCGCAAGGTCAGCGGTACGAGCCGATCTCGGTCGATTTGAACGACGTTGCGGTCCTCACCGGACCGAATATGGGCGGCAAAAGTGTTGCGCTCCGCACGTGTGGTTTTATAGCAACGCTCGCCACGTTCGGCATTCCGGTGCCCGCAAAGTCTGCAACCGTATCGTTGTTTAACGAGATCGCTTGGTTAGGTATCGGCGCGCAAGAAGAACCGGGCGGCCTTCTTTCGTCGTTTGCGCGCGAGGTCGTTCGCTTGAAAGATCTGCTCGAGCGAAACGCCTCGCGAATGTTCGTACTTATCGATGAATTTGCGCGCACGACCACGCCGCATGAAGGCAAAGCGCTGCTTGTCGCATTGATTCGCACGCTGCGGCGCCGCGGCCGGCTCGCCTTCATCGCAACACATTTAGCCGGTATCGCGGCGGTGGCGGGTGTCCGGCATTTCGCAGTCCGCGGGTTGCGCGACGTTCCGCGCGTTAAATCCGCCGATCTCCATGCGGCGCTTGCTGCACTCGCCGATTCAATGGATTACGCGATCGCCGAAGTGGGAGACGGCACGGAGCGCCAGGCGGATGCCATCGCTCTTGCGCACGTGCTCGGTTTGGATGACGATCTCGTGGCAGAGGCGGGCGTCGTGCTCGCCGAAGAAGCGTGAAAACATGGACCCGCTGATTATCACGGTTGCGCCTGTCGGCGCCGAACTCACTCCCGATCAAACGCCGCATTTGGCGACGACGCCGAAAGCGCTCGGCGAAGTAGCGCGTACCTGCCGCGAAGCCGGCGCCTCCATCATTCACGTGCACTGTCGCAACGACGACGGGACCAACACGCACGACGTCGGACGCTTCAAGCAAGCATACGAGGCAATCCGCGACCAAAGCGACCTCATCGTGCAGTTTTCAACAGGCGGCGCCATCGGCATGACGCCCGAAGAGCGCGCGTCGGTGCTGCAATTGCGTCCGGAAATGGCGACGCTCACGTGCGGAACGGTGAACTTCGGCGACGACGTTTTTGAAAATAGCTTTCCGATCATGCGTGGTATTTTGGCGAAGATGCATGAATTCGGCGTCCGCCCGGAGCTGGAGATTTTCGACAAGGGACATCTGAGCAACGCGCGGCGCCTTGAAAAGGAAGGCTTGCTGACCTTCCCACAGCACGTCGACTTCGTGCTCGGCGTCCCCGGCGGTATCGATGCCAGCGTACAGAATCTTGCGGATCTCGTAGACGCGCTGCCCGCGGGCTGCACCTGGTCCGTTGCCGGCATTGGCCGGATGCAGCTGCCGATGGCCATGGCCGCGTTAGCTATGGGCGGTCACGTCCGCGTCGGCTTGGAAGATAATATCTATTATTCGAAGGGCCGCCTCGCGACGAACGCCGAGTTAGTCGCCCGGATCGTCCGCCTGGCGAACGAACTCGGACGCCCGGTTGCTACGCCGGACGAGGCACGCGGCATCTTAGGACTGCGCAAGGAGACGGAACGCGTAGCCGTAAACTAGCGCGGGCTCATTAGTGGAGGACTCGGTCCCTGTTTAATTACGTCGTCCGGCGGACGCTCCAGGCGATCCCGCTGCTGATCCTGATCTCGCTGATCCTTTTTGTGATCTTGCACAACGCGCCGGGCGGCGGGCTTGGTCCATATCTCCAAAATCCACACATTACGCAAGCCGACATCGAACGGCTCAAGCATAACCTCGGCTACGACAAGCCGATCGTCGTTCAGTACGTCCTATGGCTTGGGCATGTCATCACCGGCGACTTCGGGTATTCGACGAGTAACTCCGAGCCGGTCTTCAACGCGATCCTGGAACGTCTTCCGGCGACGCTGGAGTTGATGATCAGCTCGTTCGTCATCGCATTTCTCATCGGCGTGTCCGCGGGGCTTTTTGCAGCAGTCCGCCCGTACTCGATCTGGGATTACTTCATCACGACGTTCGCGTTTTTCGGCCAATCGATGCCGGTGTTTTGGTTCGCGCTGATGATGCAGCTCGCGTTTGCCGTGCACGGTATTCCATTGCCCGGCGGTTACATGATCCAGTTGCCGTCCGCCGGCATATCAAGCTCGGATACGTTTGACTTCGGCGATCGCGCAAGCCATTTGGTTTTGCCCGCAATCGTGCTTGCGCTGCTGCAAGTCGCGCTCTACAGCCGCTTCATGCGCAGCTCGATGCTGGAGGTCATTAAAACGGATTACATGCGGACCGCGTGGGCAAAGGGCCTGAACTTCCGCACCGTGCTCTTCAAACACGGCTTAAAGAACGCTTTGATTCCGCTCGTCACCGTGACGGCGCTGACGCTGCCCGGTCTGTTCGGCGGCGCAATTGTAACCGAAACGATCTTCGCATGGCCCGGTGAAGGACGCTTGTTCTTCAACGCGCTCGGCCAGCAAGATATTGCGTTGATGATGGGCTACCTCGTATTTAACGCGTTTCTGGTTGTGTTTTTCAATTTGTTTGCCGACGTTGCGTACGCGTGGCTCGACCCGCGCGTCAAGTATGATTAAAGGGTCCTGAGCCATGGCTGTTTCCGCTCCTCCAATCAATCAACAACTCGTCGAAGAAGACGCAATCGCCTATACGCGCAACACCGTATGGCGCCGGTTCCGCAAGCACAAGCTTGCGATGGCAGGCGCAGTCGTGTTGCTGCTGATGGTCATTATCGCCGTCTTCGCGTGGAAACTTGCGCCGCAAGATCCGAATGCTATCGACAACGTGCACTGGCAGGGCAATCCGCTGCCGCCGTGTTTCCAAGATGCGACGCAATGCGGTGGACATCTACTCGGCAGCGATGAGAACGGGCGCGACTTGCTCTCGCGCTTGATGTTCGGTGCGCAGATTTCGCTGACTGTCGGCGTTGCTGCCGTGATCATGGAACTCATCATCGGCACGCTGCTGGGCGCGGTCGCCGGCTATTACGGTGGTTGGGTCGACTACGTGATGATGCGTATCACGGACGTCTTCCTATCTATTCCGCTTTTGCCGCTGCTGCTGACGCTCACGGCGATCGTAGCCGCGAGCAGCAGTAAGGCGTCACTCGGCTTCGGGGTCATCGTCGTCATCATCGGTGCCTTGTCGTGGCCCGGTGTCGCGCGTCTGGTGCGCGCTTCGTATTTGTCTCTGCGAGAACGCGAATATACGGAAGCGGCACGTGCGCTCGGTAACGGCGACACGCGCATCATGCTGCGCCATCTGCTGCCGAACGCCATTGCGCCGATCATCGTTCAGGCGACGCTGGATGTTGCCAACGTCATTGTCTTGGAGTCGACGCTCTCATTCCTGGGTTTTGGTATTCAGCCGCCGACGGCGTCGTGGGGCAACATGCTCGCCAACGCCGAGAGTAATCTCGAGGTCGCCTGGTGGGCTGCCGTGTTCCCCGGCCTTTGCATTCTCGTTACCGT